>JANOBW010000095.1:0-2963 GCA_031411855.1 Opitutia bacterium | reverse complement strand
GTTGACAACCTGGGAGGTGGAGGAGAAGGAGACGGTGTTGGCCTGTTCCTTCTGAAGGGTGCCCGGTCCCACCAGGTTGAGCCCGAAGGCGTGGTTGTCGGGGCGGTTGAGGACGAGGGTGGCGTTGTTGGTGATGGTGCCGGAGATGAGTCCGGCGGCGGTGGTGACGCCATCGCCCAGCGCGAGGGAACCTTCCGCGATGGTGGTGCCGCCGGTGTGGTCGTAGGCGTTGGTGTTGGCCAGGGTGAGGGAGGCCGCGCCTGTTTTCGTGAGGAACGCGGGGCCGGAGAGTTTGCCCGGGCCGGTGAACGTGTAGGGGCGGGTGGCGTTGCCGACGCTGACGCCGACGGGTGAGACCGTGGAGGCCAGGCTGACGGTGAGGGGGCCGGAACCGCTGGCCGCATCGGTAAAGTTGACGGAGTCAATGCCGGTGGACGTCTCGAGGTAGCGGGCGGGGGCATTGGTGACGGTGGTGCGCCAGTTGACGGTGCCGGTGGAGCCGTCGCCGACGGTGTCGGCGTCCCAGGTGGTGCCGTTGGAGCCATCCCACCTGATTTGTTCGAAGGAGGTGATGGTGGCGCTGAGGCCCACGCCGGGGGTGTCGGTCAGGGAGCCGACGGTGCGGGGCGGGAGGACGAGGCTGATGTTGCCGATGCCGGTGCCGGTGGTGTAGTTGACGAGGGGGAAGGAGCCGGTGGAGAGGGCGGTGCCGGTGAGTTTGAGGGCGACGGGGCCGTTGGCGGTGAGGTTGGTGGCCGCGATGGGGGCGGCGGTGGGATTGGGGTTGGCCAGGTTGTTGACCAGGAGGGTGGTTCCGGAGGACGTGCCGAGGGTGAGCGACGGGGTGGTGTAGGTCCCGCCGGCGTTGACATTGACCCCGAAGGAGGTTCCGTCCGCGAGAGTCACGGCGGTGGCCCCGGTCTGGGCCGAGGTGGTGATCAGGGAGCCTTGGGAGACGGTGGTGGCTCCGGTGTAGCTGTTGGCGCCGGAGAGGGTGAGGGTGCCGGACCCGATCTTGGTGAGGGCGGTAGGGGCGGTGCCATTCGAGATCACTCCGGGGAAGATGCCCGCCGCGACGTTGAGGGTGGCGGCGTTGGTGGCGTGGGAGTTGGTGATGGTGCCCAGGCCGGCGAGGGTGCCGAGCTGGACGGAGACACCGTCCACCTGGAGGGTGTTGGCGGCGGCGACGGACCAGGTGGCGGCGGCGGAGCCGGCGGTGGCGCTTTGGAGGCGGATGTTGGCATTTCCGCTGGCGGCGTTGACGGTGAGGGTGCCGGCGTAGCCGGAGTTGTCACCGATCAGGCGCAGGAAGCTGAGGGAAGTGTTGGCATAGGTGATGTTGCCCGAGCCAAGGAGCCTGCCGGTGAAGTTGAGGGTGGCGGCGGCGTTGGCGTTGTTGAGCTGGGGGCGGACGGCAATGGTGGTCGGGCCGGCGGCGGTGATATCGGAGCCAAAATTGAGAATTTGGGCCTGGCCCGGAATGACGGCGAGGATGCTCCCGCTGTTCAACGTGATGGGGCCGTTGAAGATGGTGGAAATGTTGCCGGGGGACGCCGGGGCGGATTGGACGGCGATTTGCAGCGTGGCGGGTGAGTTGACGGTGAAGTTGACGCTGCTGTTGACCGTCATCGTGCGGCTGCCACCGCCCTGCAGGTGGAGGATACCGGAGTTCACCAGAAAGGACCCGTTGGAGAGGGTGTAACTGGAAGCGAAAGCGGCGTTGCCCGTCCCGGTTTTGGTGACGGTGAAGCCGCCCATGTCGAAGGCGGTGGAGGCGGCCTGGGCGCTGAAGGCGAGGTCTTCGCCCACGTTGAACCCGGTGGGGTTGGTGGCGGTGTTGGCATCCTTGACGTTCCAGGTCTGGTTGCCGAGGAGGGTGACCTTGGACTGGATCAGGAAGGCCTGGGTGGCGGCGGACATGTCAATGCCGCCCGTGCCGATGGTGAGGGTGTTGGCCGAACTGGCGTTGACAAAGCCGACCATGGTGGTGCCCGCGTTGGCGGTGCCACCGACATTCGCGACCCTGATGCCGGAAACGGAGAGGTTGCCGCCGAGGGTGGAAAGGGTGGTGGTGGCACCGGGGGTGGTGTAGGTGTTGTTCCAGAGGAGGACGTCCGAGGCACCCGGGATGGCGTTGTTGGACCAGGCTCCGGCGGTGTTGAGGGCGGTGGTGTTCTGGAGTTTGGTGAAGTCCACGGCGGAGGCGGAACTGAAGGCCGCGAAGGTGGCGGCAAGGGGGAGAAGACGGACGGGTTTCATGGGTAGGGTGGAGGGTAGATTGGTTTCCGAAGTGAGGGCAAAACGGCTGGCTCAGCGGCAGGGCGGAACCAGCCAAAACCGAACCGAAACTCGCGACGACGGGGTAATCGGTCGGAGGGAATTTGGGGAGGAGGGGGAGGATGGAGAAGCGACAGCGGTTTGGGTTAGGACCGTGTTAGGCCAATGCAACAGATTAGTTTTGCGTGAGTCGAGTCATCAAATGGGTAATTTTCAGAAAACTCCTTGGGCCCCCGGGGAGATTTAGTGGCTCAGACCCGGAAGAAGCCTGGCATCCAGGACCATCCCGGGTGGTTGAAGTAGCGCAGGGATTCGTTCACCGAGAGGGCACCCTGGAGGCGTTCCCTGATCATCTTTTGATGGTTGATCATCCACAGTTCCATGCGGCGGTCGGGGGAGTCCATCCGGTCGTGGGGCACTTTCATGCCAAGGAGATGGGTGAAAAATCCCTCCAATTGGAACGTGCTGCGATCGGGTTCCAAAATGCCGCGGTTACCGAGGAGGTTGGGGCCGTTCTCGCGGTAGAAGGCTACAATGGGATCGGCTCCGTGAAGCGCGGTCTCCTTCCGGCAGTGGCGCCAGAACGGGGTGTCGAGCCGGGTGTTAAAGCGGTAATGAACCGCGAGGAAACTGCGGATCTCATCCCAGATCTCGGCGCAGAGCCGGTTGACGCTGTCCTTCAGGGT
>JANOBW010000094.1:0-11591 GCA_031411855.1 Opitutia bacterium | reverse complement strand
CCGTCGCCGTCGGGGTCGGCGGAGTCGCCCACGACGGCCGGATCACCCACCCCGGGAAAGGCGTTGTCCAGGTAGGAGAGAAAAGCGGCCTGGGGAGTGGGTTGGAAGCCGCTGAGGACGACCGAACTGCCCGAGTAGGTGACGAGGAAGGAGCCGTAACCATCGGCAGTGACGAGGCGCGCCCCGTTCGCGACGTTGCCGAAAGAACCGGTGATGGCCTGGGTCGAGGTCAGGAGGGTGAAGGCCTGGGCGTTGCTCGGGGTAAAGCCGCGTCCCAAAGTCACCCTGAGCGTGCTGCCGGCGAGGTTGAGGGCGGTGTTTCCCGCCTCGGAAAAAAAGTCGTAACCCGTTCCCTGCGAGGCACCTGCAAGATCGAAGGCCAGGGTGGCCGTGGCGGTGGGAATGAGGTCCCCCTTGATCATGAGTCCACCTGTGCCCGGGGCAGGATCAAGGGTTCCGGCCAGGGAAAGGGAGTCGGTCGTGGCGTTGTTGAAACGGACCTCGCCATAACCTTCGAGCCGGGCGGCGGGGCCGATGGTGAGATCGGGGCCGGTGGCGCTGTTGTTGACCAGGAAAATCCCGCCACCGAGGCGGATCTTGCCCGACGCAAAGTTGGTCAGCGCGGCCGGCAGGGAAAGGAAGGCCCCGTTTTTGGCCTCAAGGACGCCTTGGTTGGTGAAGTTGGGCATGAAGAAGACGAGATACTGCCCGGGGATATCGGCAGAGATAAGCCCCTGGTTGACAACAGTGGAAACACCCGTGACCGGAACACCGCCGCCCGACTGGACGAGGGAACCGGCCCCCCGGATGATCCCGGTGGGCGCGATGGTCAGGATCGGAGAGGGTCCATCCACGCTGACGGTGCAGCTGTAGCCATCGAGGTTGATGGATCCCGCCAGGGTGGCGGTGTTGTCCGTCGCCGTGGCCTCAAACGAGAGCGTGTTGTATTGGTAGGTGAAGTTGGCGGCTCCGGAAAAAGCGGCGTCGTTGCGCAGCCGGACCCGGCCTTGGTATTGGTCCAGCAGGAGGTTTCCCGTCACGGCGACACCGTCGAGGGCGTTGGCAAACGCCCCGTTGAAGAGGAGGTTGGCACCCATCGTGTTCACCGTGCCGCCCTTGATCGTGCCGCCCACCAGCATGACCGGGCCGGTGGAAGGTGTGAGGGTGGCCACTGCGCCGGTGTTGTCCAGATTGCCGAGAATCCTGGCCATGCTTCCTCCCGAATGGGTCCAGCCCGCAAGCCCCAGATCGGCCGTGGTGAAGTTGCCCTCCAGGTTCAGCGTGGAGGTGCCCTGAAGGTTCACGAAACCGCCCTGGTTGTGCCACGTCCCCTGGAGATTGATGACAGAAGTGCCTGAAAGCGAAAGGGTTCCGCCCGCATTTGAAAAGTTGGGGGTGTTGACGGTGAGGACCCCGCCGTTCTTGGCCTCCAGCGTCCCGGTGTTGTTGAGGAGGTGCGGGCTGAGGATGAGTGTCAGGCCGGAAACATCCGCCGAGGCCAGCCCCTGGTTGTTGAGGGTCGTCTGCCCTGTCGCCGCCACCATCTGGCCGTTGTAAACGCCGCCAAAGCCGCGGATGACCCCGCCGGGGGCGACGGTCAGAACCGGGCTCGGGCCGTCCAGGCCGATGATGGAGTTGGTGCCCAACAGGTTGACGGTGGTGGCCAGGGTGGCGGTCGGGTCCGAGGCCGTGGCCTCGAAGGCCAGAACATTGTAGTAGTTGTTCAGCGTGATCGGTCCGCTCACCGAGGTGTCGTTGCGCAGGCGCACACGGCTGCCGTTCTGGTCAAGGTCAAGCGTGCCGGTGACGGCGACGCCATCCAGCCCGTTGCCGTTGGAGTTGTTGAAGATGAGATGGCCGGTCGGCGTGTTCGTGACGGAGCCTCCCCCGATGGTGCCGCCCGCGAGGACCAAGCTGCCGGAGGCGGCGTCGAGAGCGAGGCTGGAGCCAGCGTTGGCCAAGATGCCGCCGATATTGACGGTGCCACCGGTGCGGGCCCAGCCGGAGAGTCCCAAGTCGCTGGTAGTAAACGTTCCCTGGAGGTTGAGCGTGGAAGTGTCCTGGAGGATGAGCGCGCCGGCGTTGTGCCAGTTTTTCTGGAGGACCAGGGTGGAGCCGCCGGTGGCGGAAAGGGTGCCGCCGGCCAGGTTGTTGAAAGAGTTCGTGGGCGAAACCACCAGGGTCGCGCCGGAAACAGCACGGACGATGCCGCCGCCGTTGTTATTGAAGACATGGGGCGAGAGGGAGAGGCCCTGGCCGGCGAGATCGGCTGCGAAAAGCCCCTGGTTTTCCACGGAGGAAACCCCCGTGACCGGAGCGAGCAGGGAGTGCGCAACATTGCCTGTGCCACGGACAACGCCTGTTGGAGTCACACTGAGGACAGGGGACGGCCCATCGAGACTGACGGAGGAGTTGTAGCCCGTCAGATTGATGGTCTTGGCCAGCGTGGAGGTGTGCTGGCCTGCGGTCGCCTCGAAATAAAGGGTGTTGGAATTGGAGGACAGATAAGCCGCTCCGGCAAAGGAAGTTCCGTTGCGAAAACGGACGCGTCCCCCACCCTGGGTCAGAAGCAGATCCCCCGTGATCGAGACCCCGTCGAGCCCGCTGCCCGCGTTGTTGCCGTAGGTGACCAGCGCGGGGTCAAGCGAGCCGCCGGTGATGTTGCCGCCATTGAGCAGGATGGAGTTTGCCTGAAGCGTGCCACCATTCTGAGCGAGGTTTCCCCCCAGAAGCTGCAAGCCACCGGTGATGTTGAAGGTGCCCCCGTTGAGGGAAAACGTGCCGCCACCGAGGGTGGGTGCGGTGGAGTTGAAAGTGCCACCGTTCAGCGTGACATTGCCGTTTGAAAGCTGCGTGGTGCCCGTGACCGTGCCACCATGGCCCATGGAAACAGAACCTCCATTGGAGAGAAACGAACCGGCGTTGAAGGAGCTGCTGCCCCCCAGGGCGAGACTTCCGCCATAAATCTGAAAAGTGCCGGTCACATTGAGTGCGGAATCCGTCAAGGCAAGGCCGCCACCGTTGACCAAAAGCGAGCCGGCCTGAAGATTGCCGCCGGTGTGATTGTAGGTGCCGGAAGGAGCCGCCATGGCCCCGGCGACGGAGACCGTTCCCCCATTGACAATAGTAACCGCGCCACCGCCGAGCGTGAAGGAAGTAGCAAGAAGATGGCTCCCGCTGCCCCCCAATCCGAAATAGCCACCATTGGCCGAGAACGCACCGCTCACCGCGACCGAGCCACTCATCGTAACATCACCCCCATTGACGTAAAATCCGCCGGCTTGCACATTCCCGATCAAGAACCCGCCGCTCACCGTCAGATTCCCGGTGACGTTCAGCGAGGAGGCGAGAAGGGTCGCGTTGGGATTGGCCAGCACCAGGCTGTTGACGGTGGCCCCGCCGCTGATGACGTAGGGCGACCCTGAGGCTGAGATGGACACGTCGTAGGTGTTGGCTCCGTTGCTGGGATAGGAGCCCGGGGCGGTGTTACTCCACTTCGTCGAATCGCTCCAACTCCCGCCAATGGCCGACGTCCAACTCGCGGCATAGTTCGTGGCAAGAAGAGGCGAGGCGGCGAGGAGAAGTCCGGGGCCGAGGAGGCGGGCGACGGTCGAAGTGAAAGCGGTGTGGTAGCGCATGGGTGGACTGTAGCAAAAATAGTTCGCTTAGGAAATACCTCGAAAGTGGCAGGGCGGTGCAGCGCGTAACTGCGGTGACGGCAGCTTCTTGGATACCCTGCCGGAACGGGGAGGAACCGCCCCGGCCCGGCGCAACACACACCGCCAAGGCACCATCCCCAAGGCGCAACCTCAGGGATGGTGCCTTGGAAAACGTGGACCCGCTTATGGCAGTTGCGGGGTGGCCAATCGGTAGAACCAGGTGGAGCCAGGGACGGAGGGAACGGCGATGTCCACGGCCTGGCCGGAGGGAGTGGCAGGTATGTCGCTGTGGCGGATCCAGTTGGGATCGGAGAGATCCGTCTTGTATTGGATCGTGTAGCTTTTGCCGGGGAGGGCCGTGAACTGAAGATGGACCTGGCCGTCCGGGGCGGGCGCGACCTTGGCCATGAAAACGCTGGCCGCGTCGGTCGGGGAAGTGCCGGCCAGAAACTCAGCCTCGTTGCTCTGGCCGTCACCGTCGGGGTCGTCGCCGGGAAGCGTTCCCGGGGCGGTGGTGGCGGCAGGGCCGAAGGTGGCCAGCAGGAAGGCATCGAGCGGGGTCTCGGTCAGAGTGACCGTGGCCGCGGGCGCTGACAGCGTGGCGTAGGTCGGGGCGGACAGGTTGAGGGTGAACGACTTGGAGGGACCGACACCGGCGGGATGCAGGAGGGGAATGGAAACGGTCTGGGGTGCGGCATCGCCATCGTTCCAGGTCAGGGTTCCCGACCTGGAGGAGAAGTCTGTGCCGGCCAGGGCGGTGCCGTTCTGCGTGGCGTAGCTGACCGAAGCCGGGCCCGTCGAACCGCCCACGCGCTGGATCACGACATCGGCGGTCGCGAAGCTCTTGAGATAGGACAGGGTGGCGGCGGACGGACCGACCGCGCCGGAAGGGTGGCTTCCCTTCCAGTATTGGAGCAACAGCCGGAGGGCGGCGGGTTTGTTCTGAGGCACGCCCAGGTTTCCGGCCTGGTCCTTGGTGTTCACGCCGTGACAGACGGCGCAGGTGCGCACCTCGCCCGGGGCAAAGTTTACCCAGACGCGCTCCTTCACCTGGCTGGTGGTGCCGGCGCCGTTGAGCATGTGCCACGAAAGGGCCTTGCCGGCGGGCAGCACGGCCGCCCAGGAGCCGTCGTTGCCGATTTTGACAGAACCGGCGGGCGCCCCGGCCACGACGGGCATTTCCCCCAGGGTGTCGTGCAGCGGCACAGGCAGCGTGCGACGCCCGGGCTGCACCGGCGCGTTGAGGTTTTGGCCGTCACCGGTGTAGGCGCGGAGGGCGTCGGCCTGGAGGATCTGCACCCAGCCGATGTCGTAGATCTTGCCCGGCGCGCCGATGGTCTGGTTCGTGGACCAAGCCACCTTCAGGTTGAAGGGCTGCTGTTTGTCGGCCGCGTCGCGGTGGGTGGAGTCGCGGTTGATGGCGAGGGCCAGGTTATTGTCCTTCAGATACTTCTGATAGGTGGGGTAATGCACGGCCTCCTCGTCGAAGACGGTCTGTTCCACCGAGGGAAGGCTGCTGGCGGCCTGGTTGGGCACGGAACGGGAAACGACCTCGACGGGGTCGAGCTCCCAGAGCGGCGCGCCGCTGTAGGTGACCAGGGAGCCATTCGCGAAGTAGGAAAGCGTGACGTTGGCAGGTGCCGTGGGGTTGTTGACCGTGTCGGGAACCAGGGTGGTGACGCCCGGCGTGGGGGAGGCCATCAGCATCCTCAGGCGGAACGCGAAACGCGACCTGGGGTGGGCCGCGTCGGCGCCGCTGTTCGAGTCATATTGGTTCGCTTGCGAATGAACGGCCAGCAGGCTTCCGTCACTCAGGGGCAACGGGTTGCGATATTGGTCCACCGGTGTGACGAGGGGAGTCTGGCCCAGCGCGGGGTTGGGCACGCCGACATTGGGGGTCACATAGGTCACTCCCATGGTGTCGGGGTTCACGTTGACGCCGCCTTGGTAGGAAACAATGGGACCGGCGCTGTGCGTGCCAAACTCGGGGGGATTGACGGCGTAGAAGGTGCCCAGGCTGGTCGGCGATTCCGTGAGGTGGAGGAAGTTGAGGGCGGTCGGCTTGTTGAAAGTGAGCAGGACGATGTTGGGGTCGTCGTTGAAGCTGGGCCGGGCCAGCGACCCTCCGAGCTCATGCCGCCCCACGTGGTTTTGCATCTCATGGTTGGAGCCGTCCTCGTGGCATTCCCAGGGGAAGAACTGGTTGAAGGTGTTGGCGTTCAGGTTGGTGCCGACGAAGGCGGTCTTGTCGAAGTTTCGAGGTTCGGGGAAGTTGTTGTAGGTGCTGTAGTTGGCCTGAGTGCCGAGGGTGAAGGCGGCGTTGGCGGCCTCGCTGTCGTAGGTGCCGTTGCCGTTGAAGACCTGCGTCCAGCCGTCGCCATTGGCGGCGATGGGGGGGCGGTCGTAGGTGGCGGAGGAGTCGCGGGAAAGGTGGTCCCACTGCACAAACATGACACGACCCGCGCTGTCGAGGAAGGGCGTGAAGGCGCCGGAGGGGGCGTGGATGATGTGCTTCAGCTCGTTGGAGTGGGCGCGGTCCAGGCGCCAGAGGCCGGTGTTGCAGGCGAGGGAGAGGTATTCGTCGAGTTGCGGGTAAAGGTGGGTCTGCATGCCCCGGGGCGCGTCGCTCACAAAGATGATGCGGTCCTGGGTGTCGTAGCAGGCCTGCATGTTGTCGTAGTTCGCCGGCTGGCCCTGCACGTGGGAGATGACCGGGGTCTGCCCCTGGCCGAAGTTGGTGATTTCGTAGAGCTGCCAGCGGAAGGTGGAAGTGTCGCCGGCGTTGGCCGGGCCGCCCACCACCATGGAGAAGATGGCCTTGGTGCCGCTCCAGTGCATGAAGGGACGCTGCACGGCGAGCGAGCCCGCGCCCTGGAAACCGGTGTAGTTTTGATTGGCGTCAATGGAGCCTCCGAAGCCGGCCGCCGCGGTGAGGTTGCGCGGCGTGGCAGAGTTGGCGTAGCGGATCATCAGCGCGCCTCCCCGGGCCGCATGCAGCGTGTCGGCCAGCGGGCTGGGCATCGTGGTGGTGACGTTGATCTTGTTCTGGGCGTTGACGTGGTTCGGAGCCAGGGATTCGTCGGGTATGGGAGTCTGGGTGACATACAGGACGGTCCTGGCCAGGGGGGCGGCTGCCAGCGGGGTGGCCGAGAGGGCAAACGAGAGGCGAACGAGGGAAGAGAGGTGATGGCGCATGACGAGGAGCAGAATATCAGAAACCGATGCTGCTGACCATACCACTAAGGTGGCAGTTCGATCCATCCATAAGGAGGGAAGAGCATCCACTCGCCCCAAACCAGCAGGTCTTTCGTTTCTCGAAAATTCCTAAACTCTTTGTATGCAAATTGATATGAATACCTAATGCCGGTCTGTTTTCAAAAAAAATCTGGCAAGTCACGATCGGATTGCCCGCAAGTATGCCCAATTCCTTGCCGGTTTTCTCACCCTACCCCGTAAGTGGTATGGCAAGCTCCGGACGGTTCGGGTAAGATGTGCCTCATCATTGATGCGCCTCATCACTGCCCTGTTTTTCACACCACCTGCCCTCATGAAAAAAACACCCGTCACCACCTGCGCCCGGCGACTGCCGCGCTGCCTTTTCCTTTTGCTTATCCCTTTCAGCACCAACACGGTCCGCGCCCTCGACGCCAACGGCAACGGACTCAACGACATCTGGGAGATCGTCTATGGCGCCCAAAGTCTCGCCGCCGCGGCCGACACCGATGGGGACGGCGCCTCCAACCTTGATGAGAGCAACGCCGGAACGAACCCCTTCGACCCCAACTCACGGCCCGGCCTGGGACTCAACCCGGCCGCGGGGCAACTCGTCCTTTCCTTCCCGCGGGTCCCCGGCAAACGCTACACCCTCGAGTCCAAATCAGACCTCGCCCAACCTGCCTGGACGGTCGAGCTGGTGGTCGTCGCCCAGGACAACGACATCGGCCAATACACCCTCGCCCTGCCCGCCGGGAAGAAGTTCTGGAGGATCGGGACCGACGACGTGGACACCGACGGCGACGGCCTCAACGACGCCGAGGAGCGCTGGCTCGGTTTCGATCCCGCCAGTTCCCGCTCGGCCCGCAACGACACCGCCGACCTTTCGCGCGTCACCACCGGGCTCAACACCACCAGCACCGTCACCGTCGGCGTGCTCGGCAATCTCGTGAGCGAGCGCTGGCCGGACCCGGGTGTCTTTGTCCTGCGCCGCAGCGGAGGTCTCAAACCCCTGACCGTCAACATTTCCTTCACGGGCACCGCCACCCGGAACTCCGACTACACCGACACCGCCGGCGGCAACACCGTATCCTTTCCCGCCGGGGTCCGCGAGGTGGCGGTTTCCATCAACCCTGTCGCCGATTTCAACGACGCCGAACCGGCGGAGACCGTCACGCTGACGGCGCTGACGGGCGCCGGTTACACGCTGGGCTCCACCGTCTCCGGCTCCCTTTCCCTTGAGAACGAACCGGCCAACAGCCTGCCCCACGCCAAGGCCTGCGCGCGTTTCCTCATCCAGGCCGCGTTTGGTCCCGACCAGGACTCCCCTGCCGACGCCGACATCATCCCCGAAAATGTCGAGGAGGTCATGGCGATGGGCTTCGATGCCTGGATCGAGGATCAGTTCACACGTCCGCCGGGCCTCATCCAGCCCTTCGTGGACTGGGCCACGGAAAACAACGGGGCCAACTCCGCCGCTGTCCAACTCTACGGCAACTACAAGGAGTTTGCCTGGTGGAACCGGGCCATGGGCGTGGCCAAACTCCGGCCCGACGCCGCCAGCACCGTGGCCTCTGATCCCCTCCGCCAGCGGATCGCCTTCGCCCTCAGCCAGATCATCGTGGTGGGAGACCGTCCCGAGCAGCTCGCCGTCGAGCAGGTCGGCATGGCCAACTTCTACGACCTCTTCGTCAAGCACGCCTTCGGCAACTACCGCGACCTGCTCCACGACGCCGCCCTGCATCCGTGCATGGGCATCTACCTCAGCCACTTGGGCAACGTGAAGGCCAACCCGGCCACCAATGTTTTCCCCGATGAAAACTTTGCCCGCGAGATCATGCAGCTCTTCACCATCGGACTCTGGCAGCTCGGCCCGGACGGCGGGCGCGTCCTCGTCAACGGCCAGCCGGTGCCGACCTACACCAACGCCGACATCACCGAACTGGCCCGCGTCTTCACCGGCCTCTCCTTCGGCAACAACACCAGCTTCCAGCTCCACCCTCGCGATTTCACCGTGCCGATGAAGGGCTGGGACGCCTTCCACGACTGCGGGTCGAAGTCCCTGCTCGGCAGTCTCACCATCCCGGCCCGCACCGCCACGGCGGGCAACACCGGCGGGGCCGCCCTGGCCGATGTGAACGACGCGGTGAACTTTCTCTTCAACCATCCCAACACCGGACCTTTCATTTGCAAGCAGCTGATTCAGAAGATGATCACCTCCAACCCCAGCCCGGAATACGTCTCCCGCGTGGTGGCCAGGTTCAACGACAACGGGGCGGTGCCGGCGGTGCGCGGCGACATGAAGGCCGTCATCCGCGCCATCCTGCTGGACAACGAGGCCCGCAATCCCGCCATGAGGGACCAGCCGACCTGGGGCAAACTCCGCGAGCCCTTCCTGCGCTGCGTCAACTTCGCCCGCGCCTTCAACGCGACAGCCCCCTCCGGCTTCTATGCCCTCGACCAGTTCACCCTGGCCCACGCCCAGGACCCGATGAATTCACCCAGCGTCTTCAACTTCTTCACACCCGGCTACAGCCCGCCAGGACCGCTGACCGAGCAAGGCAAAGTCGCCCCGGAGTTCCAGGTCCTCAACGCCACCACGGCCATGACCGGGGCCAATTACTTCTGGGAGCACACCCTGACCGACCTGCATTACTACGGCTCGGCCAACCCCGCCAACTCCGTCGCCCTCAACCTCAACGACGAGCTGGCCTACCTCGTCCCGGCCGCGCAAATCGCCCAGAACCAACCGGCGGGACCGGCTCTCGACCCTGACCCGCTGCTGCGCCGGCTCGACCTGGCCCTGACCGGCGGGACCCTCTCGCCGGCCCAGTTCCAAATCATCCGGGAGGCCATGCTGCGCGTCCAGACCTACTCCTGGCAGTGGCACCGCTCGCGCCTCCAACTCGCCATCTACCTCATCACCACCTCCTCCGACTTCAACGTCCAACGCTAATCCCCCATGAACCCTAAACCACTCTCCCGCAGGCGCTTCTTCGGCCAGGCCGGCTGCGCCGCCCTCAGCTCCCTGCCCATCCTCAACACGCTCCTCAACCTCTCGCTCATGGGCGGCATCGCCAAGGCCTCGGCACCCGCCACCGGCGAATACCGCGCCCTCGTCTGCCTTTTCCTCTCCGGGGGCAACGACTCGTTCAACATGCTGGTGCCGCGCGAGGCCTCCGCCTATGCCGCCTACCAGGCCTCGCGGACCGGCCTGGCCCTGCCCCCGGGCTACCTCCACGATATCAGTCCCGTCGGCCTGCCCAATTTCGGGGTCCACGGGGCCATGCCGGAAATCGCCGATCTGTTTCAAAGCGGGAAGGCGGCCTTCGTCGCCAATGTCGGCACGCTGGTCGAGCCCGTCCAAAACCGCACCCAGGTCGCCCTGGCCAGCAGACTCCTCCCCCAGGGGCTTTACTCCCACAGCGACCAGACCGAGCAGTGGCAGACGGCCATCGCCACCTCCCGCAGCGGCGCGGGCTGGAGCGGCCGCATGGCCGACCTGCTCAAGGATCTGAACAGCAACCAGTTCGTGCCCATGCAGATCTCGCTCGACGGGGCCAACAACTTCCAGACCGGCCACTCCGTCTCCGAATACGCCATCACCCCGGACGGCGCCATCGGCCTTTCCGGTTACAACACCGCCTGGTCCCAATACCAGGACCTTCAGAACTCCATGTCCGCGGCGGTGGACAGCCAGCTCGCCCAGAAACACGTCAACCTCCTGGCCCAGACCTTCAACAAGTCCAAGCGCCAGGCCCTCGACGCCTTCAACCTCTTCACCCAGGCCACCTCCGGCGCGCTCCCGGGCGAGGCCGCGTTTCCGGACACGCCCCTGGGCAACCGGCTCAAGATGGTGGCCAAGGCGATCAAGGGTCGGAACACGCTCGGACACCAGCGCCAGACCTTCTTCGTCAAACGCGACGGGTGGGACCACCATGACGAGGTGCTGACCAACCAGGAGGTCATGCTCGGCGAGGTCAGCGCCGCCATCGCCGCCTTCCACAACTCCCTCACCCTCATGGGCCTGCAAGACCAGGTCTGCCTCTTCACCGCCTCCGATTTCGGCCGCACCCTCACCAGCAACGGGCGCGGCTCCGACCACGCCTGGGGCGGCAACCAGCTCGTCGTGGGCGGGGGCGTGCAGGGCAAACGCATCTTCGGCACCTACCCGAACCTGGCCGTGAACCCCAACTCCGGCCCCGAGGTTAACCCGCTCGACACCGGACGCGGCCGCTTCATCCCGACCACCAGTTGCGATGTCTTCTTCGCCGAGCTCGCCCTCTGGCTGGGCGTCAGCAAAACCAACCTACCCCTCGTCCTGCCCAACATCGGCGCCTTTTACAACACCGCCGGCAGCGCGGCCCCCCTCGGCATGCTGGTGTGAACGCCGCCGCTTGCGGCGGAATCACCAAGTTCCAATGACCAAGCACCAAGGCGACAACCCGCGTAAGCTGTTGAAGTCGTTCACCCAGGGTTGAAACCCAGGGCTACGCTCAGTCGTCGCGACGCGACTCGCCAACCCATCCGAACCAATGGTCAGTAAGTGATGGAGACGCGGGCGAACATGCGTGTGGCGATGAGGTTGTTGAAGGTGATGGTGACGGTTTCGGTGCCATTGCCGTTGGGGGTGGCGGTGCGCAGATAGTCGTTGCCGATGCCTTCGACAGCAGTGGTCCAACCAGTGCCAGCCGCGGTCAGGTCGCTGGAGCGAAACTC
>JANOBW010000093.1:0-5662 GCA_031411855.1 Opitutia bacterium | reverse complement strand
GGTGGCGGGGGATGACGGGGAGGTGGCGGGACGGCGCGCGCGGGCCTGCTGCACGAGCTGTTCGGCCGTCCGGACGCTCAGCCCTTCCTCGACGATGCGGCGGGCCAGGACGAGGCGCTGCGGGGCGTCCTCAAGGCCAAGGAGGGCCTTGGCGTGGCCGGGGGAGAGGATGCCGCTGGCGAGAAACCCCTGGATCTCCTTGTCGAGGGCGAGGAGGCGGAGGGCGTTGGCGATGGTGGCGCGGCCCTTGCCGAGGCGCTGGGCGAGCTCCTCCTGGGTGAGATGGAAGTCGTTGAGGAGGGTGGCGTAGCCGAGGGACTCGTCAATCGGGTTAAGTCCTTCGCGCTGAAGGTTTTCAATCAGGGCCAGGGTGGCGCTGGAGGCGTCGTTGGCCTCGATGACCCGGACGGGGATGCTCTTGAGCTGGAGGAGCTGGCAGGCCCGGAAACGGCGCTCGCCCGCGATGAGCTGGTAACCGCCGGCCTTGGTCGGGCGGACGACGGGCGGCTGCAGCAGGCCCTCGCTACGGATGGAATCGGCCAGCTGGCTGAGCTGGGCCGGGACGAAATCGCGCCGGGGTTGCCACGGGTTGGGTTCGATCTTGGAGACCGGAACGACGGTGAAGGAACCGCCGAAGCCGTCCGCCACGGAGGCGGGGGCGGCTGGTTTGGCGGGAGCGGGCGCCGCAGGGGCGGGCCTGGCGGGTTCGGGGGCGGGTTTTGAACCGCCGGAAATGAGGCCGCTCAGGCCGCGTCCGAGGCGTTTGGCTGGTTGTGACATGGGGGCGGCTCAGTTGGCGGCGGGAGGGGTGGCGGGAGCGGCCGGCTCGGGTTTCTGCGGGATGAAGAGTTTGCGGCCGACCTTCACTTCCTTGACCGGGTCGGAAATCTTGTTGGCGTTCTGAATCCAGCGGATGGAGGAGTTGTGCTTTTTGGCGATGGTGGTGAGGTTGTCGCCGGATTGGACCACATAGGCGACGCCGGTCTTGGGGAAGTCGTCGGAAAAGGTGGGGGGCACGGTCTCGGGTTTTCCGGCGGGCGGGGCGGGAGGTGTCGCGGGGGCGGCAGGCGCCGAACCGCTGGCGGTCGGGGCGGGGGTGTTGCCCACGGCGGTGGATTTGCCGTTGGAAAGCTCTTTGAAGGCGGCGTTGATCCGGGTCACGAGGTCGCCGATCTGTTTGTTGACGGACTCCATGATTTCCGCCCGCTGGCTGCCGGAGGCGGTGCGGAGCTCCAGGCGGAGGTTGTCCAGGGTGCGGTTCAACTCCGTCAGGGTCACCAAGCCGGTGGCGGCGGCTCCGGCCTGGTTTTTCTGCGCCCCGATCTGGGCCCGGAGTTCCTGGTTTTCGGCGGCCAGACGGGTGACCTGCTGGGTCAGTTTGCCGACCTGGTCGCGCAGCAGTTCCATGTCCTGGGTGAGGCCGGCCACCTGCGGTCCGAGGTTGGCAGGTTGCTGGGCGGCCATCGGAAGGGTGGCGGAGAGGAGGCAAAGGCTGGTCAGAAGGCGCATGGCGTCAAAATGGTGTGGGGCGGAGAGTTGGGCCAGAGGGATGGACCCCGCAAGAAAGGAAGGGGGCGCGCGCATGATTCTTGATGATCAGAGGTAAGGATCGGTTGCGTTATCCGCCGTTCAAGGAGCCTGCGGCAGGGGCGGGCGGGGTAACTTTTTCGCGGAGAAGGGCGGAGATGCGGAGTTCGTTGGCGGCGGCCGCGTAATCGAGGGCGGTTTGTTTGAAACGGTCCGCGAGCGTGGCGGCGGCCCCGGCTCCGAGCAGGGCCCGCACCGCCTCCAGGCGGCCCAGGCGGGCGGCGTGGTGGAGGGCGGTGCGCCCGGAGCGGTCGGTGGCGTCCGCCGGTGTTCCGGCCTGGACGAGGAGGCGGATCACGACCGCCTCGGGCACCGGGGCTTTTTTCAGGGGGCCGACGGACGCGACCGGGTGCGCCTCCGCGTTTCCGGCCGCGGCGTGGTGGAGGGCGGTGCGTCCGGCGATGTCGGCGCGGGTGGCGTTGGCCCCGGCCCGGAGCAGGCGTTCCACCGCGGCGGGGTTGTTGTTCCGGGCGGCCTCATGGAGCGGGGTGCGTCCGGTCTGATCGGCGGCGTCCGGGGCGGCCCCGGCCTCGAGCAGGATTTCCACCGCCCTGAGGTTTCCCTGCCGGGCGGCCTCATGGAGCGGGGTGGAACCGGTCGGGGTGACGGCGTCGGGCCTGCCCTCGGCGGCCAGGACGGCGCGGATGATCTCGGGCGATCCGCCGTGGGCGGCGTGGTGGATGAGGGAAAGGCCGTCGAGATCCTTCTCGGAGGCGTCAAACCCCTGGCGGGTAAGGGTTTCGAAAATGACTTTGTTGCCGCCCCGGGCCGCGGCCATGATGGCGTTGACCCCGCGTTTGTCCAGGTTGGCCACGGGAATGCCCCGGTTCTGCGCGTGTTCAAAGATCGCGAGGTTGCCGCTTTCGGCCGCCTCCATGAGCAGGTTGCGCCCGGCATCGTCCTGCTGCGCGCCGAGGGTGACGGAGGCCTTGCCGGCCAGCAGGGCCTGGTAGATGTCGGCGTTTCCCAGGCGGGCGGCCCGGAGCAGGGCGGTGCGGCCGCCGGTGTCGGCCAGGCTGGGGTTGGCCCCCTTTTTGAGGAGGAATTTCACGGCCGCCTCGCGTCCGAAGTCGGTGGCCAGCATGAGGGCGGTGCGGCCCTCGTTGTCACGCTGGTTGAGATCCAGTTTGTCGTCGGTGGCCAGCAGTTGCGCCATCTTGACGTTTTTTCCCTCGGCGGCGAGCTGGTGGAGCGGGGGGAGTCCGGCCATCGGATCGGCTTTGGGAATGAGGGGCCAGAACCGGAGGGCGGCGGGGGCGGGAATCGGTGCCGGGGTGGGGGAGGATGCCTCTGAAAAGGCGGAAGAGGGGCAGAGGAGAGGAAGGGAGGAGGCGAGGGCGAGGCAGGACGCGGAAAGGGTTCGAAGTCCTTGCCTGAGTCGGACGGGTGAGCGTTGTCTTTCTGACCGGCCGAAGCCGGGACTCCAAACTTTCGGGTTCATTTTTCCGCCGTGTGGATCGCCGTGATGGAGAAGGTAAGTCCCTCGGCCTGAACGGTTTTGAAACCGGCCGCCTTCATCTCGCCGGCCAGGCTTTCCTTGGTGGGGAAGGCCTCGATGCTGCCCGCGAGGTAGTCGTAGGCGTCGCGGTTGCCGGTGGTCCAGCGGGCCAGGGTGGGGAGGATGTTTTTCAGGTAAAAGTAGTAGAGGGGCCGGAACCAGCGGTCGGGCTGGGTGAACTCCAGGACGAAGAGCGCCCCGCCCGGACGCAGCACGCGGCGCATCTCCTTCAGGCCGCGCTGGCGGTCCTCCAGGTTGCGCAGGCCGAAGCTGATGGTGACGACATCCACCGACTCGTCGGCGAGGGGGAGGCTGAGGCAATCGCCGACGCGGAAATCTATGCCTGCCAGGGAGTTGTCGGCGTCGCGTTTCTTCTCGGCCTCGGCCAGCATGGGCGGGCAGAAGTCGAGTCCGGTGATCTTGACGTTTTTGCCCAGGCCGCGCCGGAGGGCGAAGGCGACATCCCCGCTGCCGGTGGCGAGGTCGGCCAGGGACTGCGGGTTGCGCCGGCCCACCAGTTTGACCAGACGCCGCCGCCAGAGACGGTCAATCCCGCCGCTGAGGACCAGGTTGGCCTTGTCGTAGCGCCCGGCGATGCCGGAAAACATGGTGCGGACTGCGTCGGCTTTGGGCATGGGTTTGAGTAGATAAGAGAGGCGAGATACGCGAGGCGAGATGAATGGACTGGATGGATGCTATGGACTTAATGGACAGTGATTTCGACTTACATTTAAATCACAAATCATAAATCAAGAATCATAAATTGCCTTTGCCCTGGCTCCCGCCAAAACTCTCCACCACCAGGCGGGACAGCTCCTGGGCGGGGTCGCGGGCGAAGTCGGCGTCTATCATGAAGGTGGTGAGGCCGCGGTTTTGGGCGATGATGCGGAGCCCGTTGGCGAGGTCCTTGAAACGGTCCTCGCAGAGGGAGCGCATGGAGCGGTCCTGGGTTTTGGCGGTGTCGCCGAGGAGGGTGCGGGCCGCCTCGCTAAAGAGAAGAGTGATGCCGTGCTGGTCGGTGAAACGTTTCGCGAACTCCTCGAGCTCGCGGCGGTGGCTTTCGGGCAGGAGATGCGCGTGGCCGGCGAGGATTTTTTCCACAGCGGCGCGCGGGTTGGCGATGGTCTCGGGGGTGACATCGAAGGTCCGCACCGGGGAGTTGGGCAGCTCGAATTTGAACTCGCGGAAGACGCGCTCGAACACGGTCATCAGACCGCGGGCCCCCGTGCCCTCGCGGTGGGCCAGGCGGGCGATCTCCTGGATGGCCTCGGGGGAGATGCGGAAGTCCAGGCCGTAGCCCTTGAAGGCGAGTTTGTATTGCTCCAGGATGTTTTCCTCGGCGGTGGTCAGGATGCGCGCAAGGTCCTCGGCCCGAAGGGGTTCGCAAATGACACGGACCGGCAGACGCCCGATGAACTCCGGTTCGAAACCGTGGCGGACCAGGTCGGCGGTCTCGACCTGTTTGAGGTAGTGGCCGACATCGCCCGAGTCGCCCGCGCCGGGAGAGCCGAAACCGACCATCGAGCTGTCCACCCGTTTTTTGACGGACTCGGCCAGCCGGTCAAAGGCGCCGCTGACGATAAAGAGGATGTGGCGGGTGCTGATGCGGTTGGGACGGGTCTTGCCGCGCCCTCCTTTGCCGGCGTCCATCATGGCCTGCATCTGCCCGGCCATGTCGTTCGAGGCGTGGAGCGAAACCTCCGAATCCTCCATGAGCTTGAGGAGGTTGGTCTGCACTCCCCGCCCGGAGATGTCGCGCCCGCCGCTGCCTCCGCCGCCGGCGGGAGCGGCCAGTTTGTCTATCTCGTCAATGTAGATGATGCCGTATTGGGCGAGATTGACATCGCCGCCGGCCGCCCGGACGAGGTCCCGGACGAGATCCTCGACATCGCCGCCGACATAGCCCGTCTCGGTGAACTTGGTGGCGTCGGCCTTGACATAGGGCACCCCCACGAGGCGGGCCAGGGTGCGCATGAGGTGGGTCTTCCCGACGCCGGTGGGGCCCAGGAGCAGGATGTTCTGCTTGTGGAAATGGCGTTCGCCGACACGGGGGTCGTCGAGGCACTGGCGGACATGGTTGTAGTGGTCGCAGATGGCCACGGAGAGGACCTTTTTGGCCTCGTGCTGCTGGACGACAAAGCGGTTCAGATAGTCCCTCGCGTCCTTGGGCCGCAGGCTGAAGCCGCGGATGCGGCGGAGCGCCGGCGGGAGCTCTTCGGCGGCGGCGGAAGCGGACGGGACGGGGGCCGGACTGAGGGCGCTCCTGGCCCCCTGAAGGGCCTCCTGGATGCGGCGCTGCAGTTCCTCGTAGGGGTGGTCTCCGGTGGGGTTGCTCATGGGCTGACCGAGGAGCCTGAGCGTCCGAAGGCAAGATGGGAAAGAAAAAAAAGTTTGAATGGTATGAAGAAGTTTGCAGCTATCCGCTTGCAACTAAGGGGCTTCCACCTTTGCGTCTGACCCCGAACCACAAACTCCACTTCCACACATCCTCATCATGGCTAAGAACCTCACCAAAAAAGACATCATCCAAAGCGTTTACGAAGAGCAGAAGAAGGAAGTCGCCCAGAACCTGATCCG
>JANOBW010000092.1:0-12733 GCA_031411855.1 Opitutia bacterium | reverse complement strand
GCGCTGCGGGCGCTGCGGGCCGGCGCCCGAGGGTATCTGCTCAGCCACAACAAGGAGTTTCTGGAGGTGGCGAAGCTGAACTTTGACCTCTGTTACGAGCGGGCCATCTCGAAGGATCTCGGCGGTGGGCTGTGGTGGAAGACCGACAACAAATCCAAAAACGCCTGTGTGAACGGCCCCGGGGCCATCGCGGCCTATCTCATGGGCAAAGCCACCGGCCAGGCCGCCTACCTGACCAAGGCCAAGGAGCTCTACCTCTGGGAAAAAGCCACGCTGTTTGAACCCGCCACCGGCAAGGTCTTCGACAACATCAGCGCCAGCGGGAAAGTGGCGCGTTTCTCCCTGACTTACAACCAGGGCACCTTTGTGGGCGCGGCCCATCTGCTGGGCTATCCCGACGACGCCAAACTCGCGGCCGCCTTCATGATGAAACAACTCTGCAAGGACGGCTATCTGCCGCAGGCCGGGGAAAACGGCGACGGAGGCGGTTTCAACGGCATCGGGGTGCGCTGGATCGCGCGCTACATGAAAGACCACCACGAGGAGGCCACCTTTGAACCCTGGCTCCTGAAAAACGCCGAGGCCGCCTGGAAGGCCCGCCGCACTTCGGACAACCTTTCCTGGTGCCGCTGGCCGCAGCCCACGCCCGAGGACAAAAGGTTTTCCTGGGGATGCAGCAGCGCCGTCGTCCTCATGCAGGTGGTGAACCTGCCGAAGACCTCGAAACCGCTCTGAGTTCCGGTCCGAAACGCCAACCGCATCCTCGCACTATTCCGGTCTCGTTCTGCCGCCCCTTCCGGGCGGTGCTGATGGGGTATGCTTCCCCCCCTGGGTGGCGGCGAAAACGCCTGACCCGGGCTAAGCTCAACTGACCCTCCGGGACCAATGGCACTCACTTAAGGGCCTTATCGAGTCTTCCCATCCCTTGGCTACGAACGCGGTTTGAGCGCCAACGGTGCGTCATTCCCTCAGCCCAGCCCATCGGGCTGGGTTCCTCGTTGGCAGTTCCTATGCGCCCTGTAGGGGCGCGATCTTGGAGGGATGGATACGCCACCAGCGCAGCCCTTCAGGCCGCTCATTCCAAAAAACTGCAATCCCAGGCCTATGACCTGGGCTGAGGGAAAAGCGGCCCTTTGGGCCTTGTTTGAGCTCAAGACAGCAAAACACGGATGGCTTTATTCTTATGTGAGTGCCATTGCCCTCCGGGACAGGCCTTTCCCACACCCTGGAGGGGTGAAGGAAAGTAGCCGGGGTAAACGCAGTGCCACCACCGGAAGACCAACCCACATCCCCAGCACCCCGGAGGTGGTGCCGGAAGGGGTGCTGGCAAAAGTTAAAAAAGCTAAGGTGGAACGGTATCAGACCAGCGGCGGGGCCACCGGTTTGTTGCCGAGGATGTTTTCAATCCGTTGGACGATGGCCGGGGTCAGCTTGGTCAGGTCGTCAATGGCCTTCATGTTTTCCACCACTTGGGAGGCCTTGGACGCCCCGGTCATGACGGTGGAAATGTGCGGGTGGAGGAGGCACCAAGCCAGGGCCAGGCGGGGCAGGGGAAGGCCGATTTCGTCGGCCAGCCGGGCGAGCTGGGAAACGCAGGAGAGTTTCCACTGGCCCTCGTCGCCGGCGAGGCGGTTTTGGAAGTTCTTGTAGTTCTCGAAGTTGAGGCGGCTGTCGGCCGGGACGCCTGCGTTGTATTTGCCGGTGAGGAGGCCGCTGGCCAGCGGGGACCAGATGGTGAGGCCCAACCCTTTTTCGCAGAGAGGTTTGAGTTCCAACTCCACCCGGGCGCGGCGGAACATGTTGTATTCGGGCTGTTCGGCGGAGGGACCGATGAGGCGGTAGTCGCGGGCCACGGTTTCGGCCTCCTGAAGCTGCTGGGCGTTCCACTCGGAGGTGCCCCAGTAGAGCACCTTGCCCTGGCGGATGAGGTCATTCATGGCGAACACGACCTCGTCCATCGGCGTGTGTGGGTCGCAGCGGTGGCACATGTAGATGTCGAGGTGCTCCACCTGGAGGCGTTTGAGAGCCTTGTGGCAGGCCTCGACGATGTGTTTGCGGGAACAGCCGCGGGCGTTCGGACCAGGTGTGCCGTCGCCCCAGAACACCTTGCTGGAAACGCACCACGTCTCGCGCGGCCAGTTGTGGCGGGCGAGCAGGCGGCCCATGACAATCTCGCCCTGGCCGTGGGCGTAAACCTCGGCGTTGTCAAAGAAGTTGACCCCGGCATCATAGGCGGCTCCGAGGCAGGCGTCGGCCACGGAGTCGTCCACCTGATGGCCGAAGGTGACCCAGGCACCGAAGGAAAGGGCGGAAAGTTGGAGGCCGGAACGGCCCATGCGACGGTAGATCATGGAGGAAGGTGGGTGAAAACAGGAAGAGGTTAGTGCCTGCTCATGCCATTGCTGAGGAAGTCCATGAGGAGGAAGAAACAAAAGATAAATATCATAAAGGCACCGGAAAGGGAAAGTAACACCAAGGAAAGGATGGTTTTGGTGTAATGGGCTGATTTTTTCCCTTTGGGCAGTCGGAATAACTCACTCAGCCAGAAGTTGATGCACACAAACTGGAGGTAGGCATGAGGAATGAATATCCATCCATAAATGGGTGCGTAGATCAGGCTGACAAAGATGAGGGAGAAGACATAGAGAATGGGATTGAGAACCCCACCCCAAAAGCAGAGGCGGAGCCGGAGGATTTTCCTGTCACTATTCTCATGTGACTTTCTCGGTGATCTGGCAGGGTGATCCGACATGGCTGAAAACTTTCCTTAGAATCCCAAAACCTTATCTGCGAAGGCTTTAAGCCACGACTCGGAGACGCCTTCGGCGGGGAGCGGCGCGCTATGGCGGCCTGTGCTTTCGTGAAAGGCGAGGAGTTGCTTCCCGTCGCAGTGGACGGCAAAAGCGGTGTGGCAGCCGCCGCCGAGCAGGGTGAGAAAACGGCGCTCCAAGTCCACGGAGGCGGCGGTGGCGGCGCAGAGGGCGGGCTGAAAGCGGGCGGTGTCGCCGGCGCGGCTTTCCAGCGCGATGGCGGCCTGCCCGGCGGCGGGCACGCAGAAATCAATCGGGAGGACTTCAAAGCGCAGTCCCGGCCAGGAGTGGATGCCCAGACGGTTGAGTCCGGCGGCGGCCAGCAGGGTGGCGTCGGCCTGGCCCTCGGCGATCTTGCGCAGGCGGGTGTCCACGTTGCCACGGATCTCGGTCCACTTCGCGTCGGGGAAGTGGGAAAGAAGCTGGGCGCGGCGGCGGGGGCTGGAGGTGGCGATGAGGCCGGGGACAGCGACCGATTCACGCATCACCAGCACGTCGGCGGGGTTTTCCCGGGGAAGGTAGCCCGCCACGGACAAACCGGGGGCGAGCTCGGTGGGAAGGTCTTTCGCGCTGTGGACGGCGAGATCGGCGCGGCGGTCCAGCAGTGCTTCCTCCAACTCTTTCGTAAAGAGGCCTTTGCCACCTTTTTCCTGGAGGGACCACTCGGTCCGGCGGTCGCCGGTGGTGACCATTTCGAGGTGTTCGCAGGGTTCGCCCAGGCGGGCGGTCAGGCGGGCGGCGACCTCACGGGTCTGGGCCAGGGCAAGGGGAGAGCGGCGGGTGGCGAGAACAAGCGGCATGGGAACGGTAACGAGGTCAAAGCGGGTGGGGCGGGGTAGGCAACAAGAAGCTAGGACGACCCGCGTAAAAACAAGCACACCGTCTGGATCCTCCAATCCAGACGGTGCGTATTGTCTCACAGTTTTCAGTCACCCGCGAGCCGCCCGCGGTGTTGATGTGACTGTAGCCTGCTCGGTGCGGCTGCCGGAATCATGCGAACTCCGGGAAGGGACCCGATCGGGGTCCCGACAGTCAGAAGGTGTAAACGGCGGAGAGCGTGATGCGCTTGCCCCAAAGGTCCACCGAGTTGACCAGGGCGGTCTCGTAGGCGGCCCGGAAGGACAGGTTTTCCACGCCGGGGCGGACTTCGGCGCCGATGGCACCGGTCACGTTGTCCTCGCCGGAATCACCGCCAAAGTTGAAGAGGTCGGCCCCGGAGAAGCCCAGGGGATTGCGGCCGCCCTTGGTGATGTGGACTCCGTTGAGTTCCACCACGGGGGAGACCCAGGTGTTCACGAAGTAGTCGGCGTGCAGGTGCCAGGAGAGGCGGTCCGAATCACCGAAGACATCGGAGTTCTTCTCAAAGGTGGAGACGAAGTAGTTCAGCGTGGCACCGAGGTGCAGGGCGCCGAAATTCTTGTTCACGGACACCCAGGCGCGGGCCTCGGAGTCGTCCTGGAAGACCTTGGCATTGCCGAGGGGGAGCTCATAACCCACGCCGGCGGCCCAGAGCTGGGCGGCGGCGTCCTTGTAGAACTGCCACTTGAGACCGGCGGCGATGTCGTTGAGGCCTTTGCGTTTGGTCAGGCCGGAGTTGAGGTCCATGTAGCCGTCCTTGTAGGCGACAAGCTGGAGGCTGTCGGTCAGGGCGAAACGGAGCTGGACGGCGGCGACGGTGCCATGGCCGCCGTTAAGGGCGATGTTGTGCGGGAGGGTGTGCGTGGCATACCAGGCGCGGACATCGGAAGTGATAAAGGAGTCCTCATGGAAGTAGGGGGAGGAAACCGGGTGGACGACCCTTTGTTCTTCCGGGGCCGCCTTGAAGTTTTCCCCAAACAGGACCGTGCCGGCATTCTGGGCCTGGGAAACAGAGGCTGTGGCCAGCAGGGCGGCGGTGAGGAGGAGAGTTGGTTGTTTCATGTGATGTTGTTGGGAACGCCGCGAAGGTAGCACAGCCCCTCCGCAATTGCTGCGCGCCAATTGGCCAGGCTGCGCGGATTTTGCCATCACCGCGAAAAATCAGCCCCATTTTTCGAGAAACTCCGGCAACGGAGCCGCAAAGCGCCGCCGCTTACTTCGTTAACGAATGATATCGCCGCCCGGCGGCCTCCGCAGCCGCGCCAGTCCGGCGGCCAGGACGGCGGCGGAGACGGCGAGAAGCGGCCAGTCGCCCCACAGGTGGTAGGGCGAGGGAGACAGAGGGATCACGACCTCGGCCACGACCAGGGCCGGCCCCAGGGTGCAGTCCCGCGAGGCCAGGACGCCGCCCTCGGCGTCCACCACGGCGGAATGGCCGCCGATCGCGGCCTTGGCCAGGGCCATGCCGTTCTCCTGCGGACGCCAGCGGCTGTTGAGAAAATGGGTGTGGTGGACCCCGGGCCAGTCAAAGGTGGGCACGGTCAGCAGGTTTGCGCCCAGGGAGGCGGCCCGCCAGGCCATGGCGGGAAAGTTGTCGTCCTGGCAGATCATGGCCCCGAGGCGCACGCCTTTCCAATCGGCCGAGGCGGGAACGCCGTCGCCCCTGAGGTCGTAGGCTTCCAGCAGCGGCACCAGGTTGGTCTTGATGTAGGAGGCGGCGTCTTTGCCGTCGGAACCGATGATGGTCAGGCGGTTGGCGGTTTTCATCCCGTCGTCAAACCAGCCCACGACCACGGTCAGGCCGAGCCGGGCCGCCGCGCCCCGAAGTTGCTCCAAGCCTTTGGACGAACGTCCGTTCTGCAGGATCATTTCCGGGAAAACAATCAGTCCGGCCCCCTGGCGGGAGGCTTCCTCCATGGCTGGCAGAAGGTGGCTGGTGACGATTTTGCCGCCCTTGAGTGTTTCCACCGGACACCCCCAGACGGCGATTTTCCTGCTTTCACCGGGTGGCCTGCCCGCCTTCCAGACCACACCGGCGGCGAAGGGCAGGGCGGCCAGCAAGACACTGAAGGCCAGCGGTTTGACCAGGCCGGTTCGTGGGCCGGGGGAAAACAGTGCCGCCGCCAGCCAGGACAAGGACCCGAGTAAAAAGACGAGCATGGGCATGCCGAAGAGCGGGACAAAAGGCAGCCAGTGCCCCCAGGGGGACCACGAAAGCACAAAACTTTGCCCGCTGCCAAAGAGGGGCAACACATGCTGAAAGACCCACTCGGCCAGAACCAGCCATCCTCCCATGGCGAGCGAGCCCAAGCCCGGCCCAAGGCGCCAGAAACGGCAGGCCATCCAGCCCGTGGCCATCCAGAAAAGGGTCGCGCCCACCAGCAGCACCGCCAGGACCGGGATCGGCAGCATCACCCCCATGATGCGGGCGATCCCGTAGCCCAAACCCATGGTGGCGGAGAGTTTGAGAATCGGGAGGTTTTCCCCCGGGACGACTCGCAGCAACCACCAGAACAAAACCAGGGCGGGGAATTGCAGGGGCGCGGCCGAGGGTAGAAGCACCGGCAGCCCGAGTCCAAGTCCGGCTGCCAACGCCAGAAGGCTGGCACCTTTCACAACCCAGGCGGGGCCGTCGGTTTCAGTCGTGATGGTCATGTTTTGCAAGGGATCGGGCCGCTCCCGACGATAGTTTCAGGAAAGGGGGAACCTTCTTTTTGAGCAGGGCGACCAGTTCGGGATCGTGGGGCTCGAAATCATCGGGAATCCCCAGGCTCGCTGTTTTCCGGCCCTTGAGGAGGGGACCAAAGCGTTTTTTAAGCCGGCTCAGATGGACAGATTCCATGACCAGGATCACATCCGCCCAGGTCACCATGTCTGAATCCAAGACGCATTCCGCATCATCAGACAAACCCGCCGAAGCCGTTTCCACTCCAGGCCAATCCCGAAAAACCTCCTCGGCCGTGGGACTGCGGCGACGGTTGCGGGAACAGATGAAAAGGACATTCATACCGGGTGCGCAAACTGCCAAACTACGTCAGCTGACTCACGAGGTCAACGGGCGCAACAGCCTCAAGTTCGTCAACTCCTTTGGGCAAAATCACAAACGCGGTGGGCATCTAAGTTTCAGCGTTTGTATTTTCAGCGCTCTGTCCAGCCACCTCAGTTGATTCCATTCAGATCCGCCTTATGTCTAATTCACTCAAAAATCTCCCTCCAGCTCGCTTAAATACCAGGGATAACGACCCATTGCCTTTTGCGCACAATAAACATTATGTCTAATTAAGAAGTTGACCAAACTACCCGCCTTTCTGGCCTCTCATTTCCCCCATTCAGGGCAACTCCGCAGGCGTCACTCCAAAAGTGTGGCTCAGTTTGAGAAACTCCGCCTGCGCCGCCAGCCACCTGGGGTTCGCGGTCAGGTCATCAATGGATTTGGCGGTATGGTTCAGCAGCAGCACTTGATCCTGTCCTATGCCGACAAACGCGTCGAAATAGGAGCCCAAACCGTCCCGGATGAAACCAAACTCCCCTCCCACAATCCGGCCGGCCCCGCGGATTTCAGGCGAAAGCATCTTGAGGTCGTCCTGCCAGACATCGCGGATCTCAGCCTCACGCGGACCTTGGTAACCAAGAAGTTGCGCGGGACGTCCGCCCTTGATGCGGAGAATCGCATACTCATCAAAAAGCGTGGCTCCGTAGGCCTTGTTCATCTCGGAAACCTGGCGGCGGATCAGTTGCTGGGCGGCGTCAAAAAGCATGTGGTGTGTTCTGAGCGTCCACACCTCGCCCGCCAAGCATGTATTCCCGGGATGTGAACAAGTGGGTGAAGTTTCAACGGATCAGGAACAAGCCCACGATAAGGGCATTGGAGAAAAGGTTGGTGTCTTGAAGCATAGATCAGGCACATGTGAAGTCTGCCCACCATGTCCCCTCGTTTTCCCCTCAGCGACCACTGTGACGGACACCGTTTTTTTAACCCCGACGGTGCTTCCCCCCCGGCACTGGGTGCGATCATGCAGTGGCAGTTGGCCCGGCTGTTTCGCAAAAAAAGCGGCAAGGTGGAAACCTCGCCGGGAGCTTCGGTCCGGCCGTCGGAAACTTCTCCCTGGGCGGCCACCTTTCTGGGCCACGCCTCGTTCCTGCTGCGCGGTCCGCGTTGGTCGGCCCTGCTTGACCCGGTCTGTTCTAAAGTCGCCGGTCCGGGCTTCCGGCTCGGGGTCCCGCGCCTGCAACCACCCGCTCTGAAGGTGGACGATCTGCCCACTCCCGACCTGGTTCTCCTCACCCACAACCATTATGACCACTGCGATGCCGCGACCCTGAGAAACCTCGCCCGGCGGTCGCCCCGGCCCGTCGCCGTCTGCCCGCTGGGCCTGCGCAAGCTTTTGGTTTCCTTCGGTTTCCGTGACGTGGTTGAACTCGACTGGTGGGAATCACACGAATTCGCCGACGGCCCCAAGGTCACGCTGACACCCGCCCGGCACTTCAGCGCGCGGGGGCCGTTTGACCGCAACCGCAGCCTCTGGGGCGGCTTTTATCTGGAGGACGGTTCGGTCCGAGTCTTAGCCGCCGGCGACACCGGATACGCCACCCACTTTGCCGAAATTGCCGAACGGTTGGGACCGCCCGAGCTTTCCCTGCTTCCCATCGGGGCCTACCTGCCGGCCGCGCTCATGCGCCCGATCCATCAAAATCCCGCCGAAGCCCTTCAGGCTCATCGCGATCTGCGAAGCCGCCGGTCGGTGGCCTTTCACTTCGGGGCGTTTCCCCTGGCCGACGACGGACTCCACGAGCCGGCCCGTGATCTGGCGGAACTGCTTCTCAGGGAAGGACTTGACCCTGAAACTTTTGTGATTCCCAACCCGGGTTGCGTGGTGGCGGTGCCGACGCGGTTTAAAAACTAACCCTTCTCTTCCGGCGGATTCCAAACTCGCACTTGTCTCTCCGGCCTCTTCCCTCTCTTTTCCCGCCGTGCTTACCAAAGATTCCGTCCTCGCCGCCCTCAAGACCGTCAAATATCCCGGTTTCAGCCGTGACATCGTCTCCTTCGGACTTGTCCGTGAGGTTGACCTCCAACCGGGGGGCAAAGTGGTGCTCAACCTGAGTGTGTCCACCGCTGATGCCGAAGTGCCGCGCAAACTGCGTTCTGAAATCGAAGCCGCCTTCCGCACCGTCGAGGGTCTGCTGGAAGCCGAGGTGAACATCGCGATCCAAGCCCCCAAGGCCACCCCGCCCGCCCCTGGTGCCGGGGCCGGGGCCAAAACCCGCATTCCCGGCGTGGCCCACGCCATCGCGGTGGCCAGCGGCAAGGGCGGGGTCGGCAAATCAACGTTTTCGGTCAACCTGGCCTGCGCCTTGGAAAAACTCCTGGCTGAAAAGGGCCGCCCCGCCGCCGTGGGCCTGATGGACTGCGACATCCACGGACCTTCGGTGCCGCTCATGATGGGGGTCGGAAGCGCTCCGGAGATTACCGACAACTCCATCGCCCCCCTGGTCAACTACGGCGTGCAGATCATGTCCATGGGACTCCTGGTGGACTCCGAAACCCCCATCGTCTGGCGCGGCCCGATGGTCACGAAGACCATCATGCAGTTTGCCCAGAACGTCTCTTGGACCAACGTGGAAATCCTGATCATTGATCTTCCGCCCGGAACCGGCGACGCCCACCTCACCCTGGTCCAAAACATCGCCCTGGATGGGGCGGTCGTGGTCACCACCCCGCAGACCGCCGCCGTGCAGGTGGCCCGCCGCGGAGCCCAGCTTTTCAGCAAGGTCAATGTGCCCATCCTTGGTGTGGCCGAAAACATGAGTTTCCTGCTCGACGCCAACGGCATCAAACTGGCCATCTTCGGCTCCGGAGGAGGCGCGGAAACCGCCCAGGCCCTGGGGACCAAGCTCTTGGGACAAGTCCCTCTCGACCAGGCCGTCCGCGAAGGCGGGGACCACGGGGTTCCCATTGTCATCGGCTCTCCCAACTCCCCGGCGGCCCGGGTATTTTTCGAGATCGCCCGCCAGTTGCTCGTTCAGATCGGACTGTAAGGCCGGAATGTCCCCCACCCCGATGACCCGACTTCTCCTCATCTTCGCTCTTCTGCTGCCCTCGATTCTCCCAGGCGGGGAAAAGACTCCGGCGATCTTCATGGTCGGGGATTCCACCATGGCGAACAAGCCCTCCGACCTGCCCGAGTGGGGCTGGGGCATGGCGCTGCCGAAGTATTGCCTGGATCCTTCCATGGTCCACAACCACGCCCAGAACGGCCGCAGCACCAAAAGTTTCATCGCCGAAGGCCGCTGGCAGAAAGTCTGCGACGAACTCAAGGCCGGCGACTATGTCATCATCCAGTTTGGCCACAACGATGAGAAGGTGGACAAACCCGCCGTCGGGACCGACCCGGCCACGACCTTCCGGGACAACCTCCGCCGGTTTGTCAGCGAAACCCGCGCCAAAAAAAGCCTTCCCCATTCTGGCCACCCCGGTGTGCCGCCGGAAGTTTGATGCCGAAGGAAAACTTACGGATACCCACGGGGCCTATCCGGACGCGGTCCGGGCTGTCGCCGAGGCGGAAAAAGTCCCCCTGCTGGACCTGCAAAAATCCACCGCCGCCTGGCTGCAGGCCGCCGGTGACGCCCCTTCCAAAAAGTTCTTCATGTGGATCGAACCGGGCGTGTTTCCCAAGCTGCCGAAAGGGTCCGAGGATAACACCCACTTTGTCGAGGCCGGTGCCACCGAGGTGGCCAAACAGGCCGCCAAGGCGATCCGGGAATTGAAACTCCCCCTGGCCCAATGGCTGAAGTGACTCAACCGCGCATCACCTGCCGCAAGGCTTCATAAACGGCTACTCCCGCCGCGGTGCTGAGGTTGAGCGAACGCAGGCTCTCGTTGATCTGCGGAATCTTGGTGCGGGTTTCTTTCAGCAGTTCATGAATTTCGGGCGGAACCCCCGCGCTTTCCCTGCCAAAAAGAAGGCCGTCACCATCGGCAAAAGGCGTGTCCCAGAGGCTCTTTTCCGCCTTGGTCGAAAGAAGCCAGAGCCGTTGCGGCCGCCCCGGCGAGGTGAGGAACGCCTCCCAGTTGTCGTGGTGATGGACATCCAGTTCCTTCCAATAGTCCATCCCGCTCCGCCTCAGGTGTTTGTCGGTGATGGTGAAGCCCAGCGGATGGACCAGATGGAGCCGGCTGCCCGTGATGGCGCACATGCGACCGATGTTGCCCGTGTTTTGCGGGATTTCCGGCTGGTAAAGGACGACGTGCAGCATGGCGAGACGTTGGAATTCAGGAGGGGAAACAAAGACCCGGGCCAAGGCCCACGGCAAGGCGTGTGTGATGGCACCTCTTTGTCACCGTCTGCCCAGGTTTTCAGCCATTCGGCACATGGCTCTCGCTTCAATCGGCAATTTGCCGAACTTGTTCCTATGCGTTTCCTTCCCCTTTCCACCATCTTCTTTGCCGTGTCCGCCGCATCTGCCGTTGATAACGCCTTCAAGCCCACCACCCCAGGTGAACTGGAGCTCAAAAGCCTCCCGGCCTGCCGGATTATTGAGACCAAAAGTGATGGAGCCTATTTCGAGAAAAACAATGGGATGTTCATGTCACTTTTCCGTTACATCGACAGCAACAAGATCGAGATGACCGCCCCGGTTGAAGCCAAGGTTTCAAATACTTCCGCTATGCGTTTTTACCTGGGGGCGGGGACGTCTGGGAAGTCCTATGCCGACACCGACAAGGTCAAGGTCATCGAACTTCCGGAACGCCAGGTGGCGGCCTACGGCCAGCGTGGTTCCTACACGGAGGAACGTTTCAAGCGGGGGGCGGAGAAAGTCACTTCCTGGCTAACCGAACACCCTGACTATGAGGCGAATGGAGATATTTACGCGGTTTACTGGGACGGGCCCTTTAAACCAGGTCTGTTGAAAACTTCCGAAGTCCATCTGCCCGTCCGGAAAAAGCCCGTCCCCCCTACCCCGGCCAAGTAACCCGACGCGTGGCATAACGACCGCAACTCCCCCTTCTTTCGGCTCGCGCGCACGGCCACGTTTCTCTTTTTGAACGACATGCGCATCGCCGTCCTCAACGGTCCCAACCTCAACCGCCTCGGCCTCCGTGAACCCAAGATTTACGGTTCCCGCACCCTCGCCGACCTCGAAGCTTTGATCAAGGCCGAGGGTGACCGTCTGGGTGCCCACGTGGAGTGTTTCCAATCCAACCACGAGGGAGCCCTGGTGGACAAACTTCACTTCTTGGCGGACGCCGGTTGTGACGGGGTGATTCTCAACGCCGGAGCTTACACCCACACCAGCATCGCCCTGCGGGACGCCATCGCCGCCACCGGGCTCAAGGTCGTCGAGGTTCATGTATCCAATGTCCACGCCCGCGAGGAGTTCCGCCATCACAGCCACCTCGCGGCCGTCTGCGCGGGGGTTATCTGCGGTCTCGGGTTTGAAAGTTATCTCGCCGCCCTGCGTTACTTGGTCAAACCGGCCTGAGCCAGGGCGTCTTAGCTTCCGGTCGCTGTCCCGCAGGCCTCGCCCATCTTCGCATAAGTTTCGAGGCCTCGGGCGGTGTTCTGAAGGAGGTCCGAGGCAAGGCTGACCTTCCCCGGTTCAAACAGGGTGATGAGGTAGCTGCCTCCAAAACGAAAATATCCCTTCTCCGCCCCACGCGCCACCGGGCCATGCGGGGAGTAGGTGTAAACGGTTGCCCCCACGTTGGTGGCACCGATCTCGGCCAGCAGGATGCGGCCAAAGCGCTCTGTCTTGAAATCAGTCAGCCAACGGCGGTTTTCGGCAAAAATCTCAAGATTGCGGCGCAAGGCCAGCGGGTTGACGGAATAAAGCGGCCCATTGATCAGGCGGGCCGTCTCGGGAACGCCCTCGGCCGGAAAGTGGAAGCGGTGGTAATCAACCGGGCAGAGCCGGGAAAACAGGGCCGAACCACCCCGATAGCGTTGACTGAGAACAATATCGGCCAGAAAACTGTCCAGGTCGAACCGCTGCCCCTTGACGAAAAAGCCCCCGGCCTGCTCCACGTTGGCAAAGGCCAGATGGCGGCCGTCGGCGGGAAAGAC
>JANOBW010000091.1:0-1381 GCA_031411855.1 Opitutia bacterium | reverse complement strand
GAGGCGGGCGTGATACTCGCGGTCCTCGCTGGTGACGGCGTCGCGCACCCGCACGCCCGTGGCCTTGCCCTTGGCCTCGTCGTAAACGATCTCGCTCACGATTGAATCCGGGCGGAGGGTCAGGCGGCCGGTTTTGACCGCCGCCGGAAGCGTGGAGGATTGGGTGCTGAAGTAGGCGCCAAACGGGCAGCCGAGGGCGCATTTGTTGCGGAACTGGCAGTCCGTCCGCCCCATGGCTTTCTGCACGTCGCCGGCCTTGGAGAGGTTGGCCACGCGGCCGATGGTCATGACGCGGCCGGGGAAGTTTTTCTCGATCCGTTTGCGGACCTCCTTCTCCAGGAAAAACATGTCCATGGGAGGAAGAAACTCACTGTCAGGCAGTTGCGGCAGGCCGAGTTTTTCCCCGGAGATGCCGACGAATTTTTCCACGTAGGTATACCACGATTCGATGTCTTTGTAGCGGATAGGCCAGTCCACCGCGATGCCCTCCTTGGCGTTGGCCTCGAAGTCGAAGTCGCTCCAGCGGTAGGACTGCCGACCCCACATGATGGACTTGCCGCCAACGATGTTGGGGCGGAACCAGTCGAAGCGTTTCACCTCCTGGTAGAGCGAGTCGGAGTCGTTGAACCAATACTTCTCCGTCATCTCGTTGTAGGGGTAGTCGCGGGATAGTTTGGGATGCGAGGCGGCCTGGGCGGTCGTGATCTGGCCGTTGTAGCGCGTCTCCCACGGGGCCTTGAAGGCGTTTTCGTAGCCCGAGCCGTGTTCGAGCTGGCGGCCGCGCTCCAGCATGAGCACGCGCAAGCCTTTCTCGGTCAGCTCTTTCGCCGCCCAGCCGCCGGAGATGCCTGAGCCGATGACGATGGCGTCGTAGGTGTTTTCCTTGGCCGCGTCGGTGTTGAGGTTTGCCATGAGGTAATGGGGTAAAAGTTTTAGGTTGAAGGCTTCAGAGTAAGCGGCAGAGGCTCAGATGGCCCAGACTTTCTGGCCGGGTTTGAGGGGGACGTCGCCCTCGAACCGGCCGGGGATGGGCAGATAGGCCAGGGCCTGGGTGGCCCCGATTTCGGAGGTGAAGTAGCCGGTCACGGTGAGTTGGCGGAGCTGTTTGAAGAAGGCCTTGTCCTTCTGCGCCAGGCGTTTGACCGCCTCGTTGCGGCCGGCGGGATCAAGTTCGGCAAAACCTTTGCCCTGTTTGGAACGGCACTCGGCGTCGAACTTGGCCAGGTCGTCGTAAAACTTTTTCTGGGCGTCCAGCTCATGGCAGTCGCGGATCACGCGGATGATGAACTGGTGGGCTCCGGCCGCCTTGGCCCCGGGGGTGTCGGTCGTGGGGATGAGGGTGTCGCAGATCTCGGCCAGGAGGGCGTCGCGGGCGGCGTCG
>JANOBW010000090.1:0-9103 GCA_031411855.1 Opitutia bacterium | reverse complement strand
AATCGCTGGGACTTAACCGTCGAACTAACAGCTCCGACAGCATGAGACAGTATCTCACTCCTGACGTTTTGGCTAATCAGGTCAGAATGGAACGTTCTGCATTCTCAGGTGCGTTTGTTTTCGTTGAAGGAGACTCGGATGAACGACTATACAGTCTTTTTACCGACCCCAATTTATGCAAAATTGTAATTGCAAATTGCCGTCCTCAATTATTTGAAATACGATCAATTCTTGAACAATCAAATTTCTCAGGTTTTCTTTGTATAGCTGATGCTGATTTTGATCATCTAAAAGGTGTAACTCCTCCCCCATCTTTGATCTTTACCGATTGGCATGACATGGAGTGTTATTTGTTAAAATCTAATGCACTGGAAAGAGTGTTGCATGAGAACGGAGATGCAACTAAAATTGCGATATGGAAAAGGGATAATAAGGTTGATGACGTGCGACTATATCTTGTTACACAAGGTGCATCTGTCGGCTATTTATTGTTTCATTCACTAGAATCTGATTTAGGTTTAAATTTCAAAGGTATTGATTTTGAAAAATTCACCTCAAAAACAACATTTATCGCTAACGAAAATAATCTAGTTGATCACGTATTACAACTTTCAAGTAATCCTGTCATCAATAAATCTAATATTAAAAGTGAAATTCAAAAATTAAGAAGGAAAGATTTCGATTTATGGCAAGTTGCTCGCGGTCACGATCTTGTTCACTTGCTTTGTTTTACACTTCGAACAGCTTGGAAAAGAGGTTCATCGAGTTTATTATCAGCCTCTGTGATGGAAGGAGTTTTAAGAACATCTTACCCGATTGATTCCTTTTCATCAACAAAACTCTATGGTTCCATTCGACAATGGGAAATACAAAATTCTGGAAAGTTTAAGATACTAAAGTAGTTTACCCAACCTCGCAATTCGCCTCAAGCCAGGCCGCGTAGGCCGGTTCGGCCATTTCCCCGGCAGCGAGGGCAAGGGTTCGCAGGGCGGCGTCGGCTTCCCCGGCGGTGAAACGCTGGCCGTTCAGTTCCAGAAAAATGACGCCCACAACGAAGGCGGCGCGTTTGTTGCCGTCGAAAAACGGGTGGTTTTTGGCGATCCCAAAGGCATAAGCGGCAGCGAGTTCGTGAAGGGTCGGTTTTCCGTAGGCGAAGAGGTTTTGCGGACGCGACATGGCCGAAGCCAGCAATCCCTCGTCACGTATGCCTGCCAGACCGCCAAAGGCCGCGAGAGATTGTTCGTGGACCAAAACAGCCGTTTCCAACAGGACCCACTCAGGCGGGTTCATTTGGCGAGTTCGCGAAGGGTGTTGCGGTAGCGGTTCATCAGATCCTGAGCCACGGCCATTTGCCGGGTCACATCAGGTTTCGAGGGACTGAGCCGGAGGCTGCCTTCGCTGGCATCAGTCAGAGACAACGTATCACCCTCACCTGCCTTGAGATAGGCCAAAACTTCCTTGGGCAGAATGATGCCGACAGAGTTTCCCACTTTGCGCAGTTTGAGTTCAAGTTGCATGGGGATGCTTGTAATTACTTAAGTTATAACATCAATCATTTTCCGAATCACACGCTCCGCTCACTCTGAACCAGAACGACAAAGCCCAAACCACCTTCCCAAGGCAGGTTGTCACACGAAGGATGAGAAGGGAGCGAAGGAAAGACAGCCAGGCCACGAAGCCACGGAACCCAGAAAGTCCGCCCAACTCACAGTGTCTCATCCATGAAACCCTTCTGATGAAACCCTCCCCCGTGACTTTGCCCCGTCGGAAGCAGCCCCGCCCCACCCTCTCCCGACATCTTCTGTTTCTCGCCGCCATCGGACTGTCAGCAACCGCCACCGCCGAAAGCGACGCGAAGCCGACCACAGAAACAGCCCCGGCCCGGCCTTCCGCCAGTTTGCGTGATCCGGCCAAAAAGGAGATCGCGCGGCAGCTTGTTTCCGCCTCGGAGAACTCGTCCCTGAACTGGAAGGCGCAGTTCGGTTACATCGAATACAATGTCGAGGGAAACGAGAAGGAAAACCGCGGTTACACGGCGGGCATCATCGGCTTCACGTCGCGCACGCACGACATGCTGGAGCTGGTCGAGCACTACCAGAAGATCGCGCCCGGCAACGCCCTGACTCCCTACCTGCCCGTCCTGAAAAAAGTGGACGGAACCTCCTCCCGCCAGGGGCTCGGCAAACCCTTTGAACAGGCCTGGAAAGAGGCCGCCCAGGACCCGAAGTTTCGCGAGGCGCAGGAGCAGGAATGCGACCGCGTTTACTTCGACCCGGCGGTCAACCAGGCGGTCGCGGACGGTCTCCATGAGCTGGGCCAGTTCTGCTACTACGACGCGATGGTCATGCACGGCGGCGGTAATGACGGGAACAGCTTCGGAGGCATCCGCGCGGCCGCCCTCAAACACGCCAAAGCCCCGTCCCAGGGCGGCGACGAGGCGGCCTACCTCAACGCGTTCCTGGACGCCCGCAAAGCCGCCATGAAGGCCGAGGAGGGCCATCAGGACACAACCCGGGTGGACACCATGCAGCGGAAGTTTGTGCAGGCGGGAAACCTGTCGCTGACCCCGCCGCTCGCTTTCAAGGTTTACGGCAGCCCGTATGAGATCAAGGCCCCGTCGGCACCGAAACCGTCGGTTCGTTGAGGGCCACCCCAGCCTCACGGCACCGAAACCACCACGCTGTAAAAGACGGAGCCGGCCGGCGGGGCCGGATCGGTCAGGGTGGTCTTGGCGTTGACGGTCACCACGGTCGCGCCCGCCACCGGCGCCCAGGCTGCCGTTGCCAGGTCCGAACAGCGCCACAGGGTGTAACTTGCTCCGACCGTGTTGGTTACGGTGATGGATGACGACGAGGAAGTGGCCGCGATGGACGCCGCCGGAGCCGTGGCGGCGGAGTAACCCGCCATCCAGTAGGTCAGGCGGTTTTTGCGGAAACTCGCCTCGGTGGAGAGGGCGGCGTTCAGCAGGTTGGTCGTCTCATAGGGGTCGGTCAGCAGGTCGTAAAGTTCGTCGGTCCCGCTGTTGTTGCGAATGAGTTTGAACCGGTCGTCGCGCAGGGCCCGCCCATCGGCCGTCGGCTGGGTCAGGTCGAAGGACTCCGTGTAAAGCTTTGTCCGCGAGAAACTTCCGTTGGACAGGACCGGTTTGAGACTCTGTCCGTCGAGCACGGTTGAGGAGGGGACCGTGGTGGCGAGCGAAAGCCCGGCCAGCTCGATGAGGGTGGGATAGAGGTCGGTCACATGGACCGGGGCGTCGCTGGTGCGGCCGGGCGAAACGACGGACGGACCGTTGATGATCAAAGGGATGTGAGTGCCGCCTTCATAGAGCGAATCCTTGCCGTGCCCGCTGGGATATGGTGGCTGTAGCACCTGGCCTGGAGGGCCGTTGTCGCCCAGGAAGATGATGTTGGTCTTGGCGCGGTCCACCCCGGCGATGAGGCGGGCCATCTCGGTGTCGAGGGCCTCCACGGCGGCCTCGTAGTAGGCGCGTTTGTTGGCGTTGATGTCGTTGGCCGTGCCGGAAAGGCCGGCGTAGTGCGGGCAGAGGGCGGACGGCGGTTTGTGGAAAGGCGTGTGGGGAGCGGCGAAGGCCACCCAGGCGAACCAGGGCTTGTTCGCGTTGTTCTGGGCCGTGATCCAGGCCAGGGCGTCGTTGACGGTGTCGGTCGTGGGGTAGGTGGTGACCCCCGGTGTGCTGCTTGTTCCGGCAGGCAAACCGTTGGTGATCAGCTTGGTCCAACTGGAGTAGGAGGCGAGTTCTCCCCCCAGGTAACCCGCGAAGTAAGGCCAGCCTCCGATGGTGGACGGGGTCAGGTTGCTATTGGGCCCGGCGGTCAGGTGCCACTTGCCGAAACTGGCCAATTGGTAACCGGCGGCGGCATTGGCGGCGAAGGCCTCGGGCAGGGTGAACTCACTGGCGGTGAGCGAGTTGCCGGACGCGACCGAAACCACCTGCCCCACCCCGGTGCGGAAACCGAGGCGTCCGGTGAGCAGGCAGGCCCGGGTCGGCGAGCAGACCGGATTGGCGTAGGCGCTGGTGAAACGCACCCCCGTGGCGGCGAGCGATTCAATCGTGGGTGCGGGCGGGAGCGAGGCCCCCGTGGCGGTGGAGTTGTAGAGCGGGCAACTGTCCACCCCGAAGTCGTCCGCGATGATGAGCAGGAGGTTGTTGCCGGTGGATGCCCCGGCCAGAAGGGCCGGAAAGGAGCCAAGACACAGAAGGAAAAAACGCGGCAAGTTCATCAGGAAACTTTGGGGATGGGTGGGAAAAGGGGTAAAGCACAGGTGAAACCCCGGCATGGGTGTGAAGTGGCAGACCAACGCGGCCGTTGGAATGGTGATTTTCAGGTGGGCCAAAACCGGCGGCCCCGAGGATGGGCTCACCCCTCAAGTGAGGAAGGTTAAGGACAGGCTGAGACGGGCCTAACAACCGGCAATTAGTTTACACCATGCGATAAATTTTACTCATTTGAACAAATATATGACGTGACTTTTACCCACATGGGAATCATCATAATCAACTTCATGACATTGTTGTCAGAATTAATCCCCCTCACTTTTCCCACTCCCATGAAACTACCCAAATCCCCCCTCATCCGTTCTCTCAAAACCTCGGCTTTGGCCCTCCTTTCGGCCTCAAGCCTGCCCGCCGCCAATGTTTACTGGGATAGCAACGGTGCCACCACCGGTGCCGGAGTCACCCCCACCGGCACTTGGGGCACCAGCGCCTTCTGGTCCGCCGATTCCACCGGATCTTCCGCCACCACCGCCACCTGGACCGCCGGCGACACCGCCGTCTTCTCCGCCGGCACCGACGCCACCGCCGCTTTCACCGTCACCATGGGTGGCGCGCAAACCATTGGTGGTTTTACGGTTGAGGAGGGCACCCCCACCCTCGCCGGCACGGGCCTCACGCTCAACGCCGCCTCCGTCCCCTTCACCATCACCGGCACCGCCACCATCGGTTCCGCCATCACCGGAGCGGGTTTCGGCATCAACAAACTGGGGGCCGGCACCCTCAATCTTTCCGTCCAAAGCAACTACACCGGCGGCACCACCGTCAGCGCCGGCATTCTCAACCTCACCGGCGGCGGAGGCCTCAACGGCACCATCCGCGGCACCGCCACCGTCAACACCGGCGCCATCCTCCGCCTCAGCACCGGTGATGCCACCGGTTACGACGGCACCACCCGCCTCAGTGTGATCAACCTTGTCGGGGGATCGATGGACATCAACAGCACCGCGAACCAGACCCTCGGCAGCGCCGTCGTCAACATGACCGGAGCCTCGATCACCGGTATCGCCGGCAGCAACCTCGACTTCTTCGTCAACTCCTCCGCGATCAACTCCCTCGCGTCCGCCACCACCTCCACCATCGCCGGCACCACCCTGAAAATCCGCCAGACGCCGGGCCTGACCATCACCACCGCCGTGGGCACCACCGCCAGCGGGGTTGACCTGTCCATCTCCTCGGTCATCAGCAACAATGGCACCTTCGCCACCGCCCCCTTCATCAAGGCCGGCCCGGGCACCCTCGCCCTCACCGCCACCAACAACACCTTCGGCGGCGGGGCCACCGTCAATGCCGGTGAACTCCAGGCCAACTACGTCGGCATCACCGCCGGCTCCTACACCACCCTCGGCACCGGGGCCATCACCGTCAACTCCGGGGCCACCGTGCGTTTCAAGTCGGGAAGCACGCCCAACACGATAACCTATGCCCAGGCGATCAACCTCAACAGCGCCACGCTCATCAATGACGACGGCAACCACTCCTTCACCGGGGCCGTAGCCCTCACCGGGGCCAACACCGTCAACGGCTGGTGGGCTGGCAAAAACGCCACGATGTCAGGCATCGTCAGCGGCGCAGGCAGCCTCACCAAGACCAACCGGGCCGGTCAGGTCACCACCCTCACCCTCTCCGGAGTCAACACCTTCACCGGCGGCGTCAGCATCGCCGCCGGCAACGTCCAGCTCTACTCCAGCGCCGGAGCCGGCACCGGGGCCATCTCCTTCGCCTCCGGCAGCACCACCGCCAGGGTCGCGGTCAACGCCGGCATCACCATCACCAACCCGATCAACATCGGCGCCGGCATCACCGGCACCGCGGGAGCCGGTCTCATCGGCCAGGCCGGCACCGGCCAGGCCACCTACAACGGGGCCATCACCATCACCGCCCTTCCCACCAACGGAGGCATCTTCGCCGGCAGCAACACCGTCGGCAACGAGATCGTCATCAATGGCGCCATCAGCGGTTCGCTGGGCGTTTCCCAGCGCGTCGGCCGCGTCGTTTACAAGGGCGGCGGCACCGCCACCGGCACCTTCGGCATCACCGACACCGCCCTCGTCGGAGCCACCAATGGCATCCCCCAGGGGCTCGTCCTGAATCTCGGCTCCAACGTCGGTGGAGCCACCGGCAACGGCACCCTCGACCTCGCCACCCTCGGCTTCGACCAGACCTCCGCTGGTTTGACTTTCGGCGCGGCGGGGGCCGCCAATGTCGGCACCGTCTCCCTCGGGGCCAAAACCCTCACCCTCACCGGTGATGTGCTGACCCAGGGCTCCTCCCCCGCCCACGTCATCAACATGACCACCGGAGCCCTCAACCTCGGCTCCACCCTGCGCACCTTCACCGTCAACGACACCACGGCGGCCGACGATCTCACCATCAACGGCGGTAACATCACCGGCGCCGGCGGCTTCGCCAAGACCGGCACCGGCACGCTTAACCTCAACGGTGTCAACGTCGTCGGCCCCGTCACCATCTCCGCTGGCAAACTCCGCAGCACCACCCCGTCCACCCTCACCTCCCTGAGCCTCGCCTCCGGCACCTCGGTCAATCTCAACGTCGGCAGCGGCGCGACCGATCTCATCAACGGCGGCACCGTCACCTCCAGCGGCGCCACCCTCAACCTGACCGGCGTCGGCCAGGTCAGCACCGGCACCTACCCCCTCATCACCTACACCGGCGCCACCCCGGGCCTGGCCAACTTCACCCTCGGCACCCTCCCCGGCCACGCCCAAGGCATCCTCGTGGACACCGGCTCCGCCATCGGCTTCCAGGTCAACTCCAGCGACTCCGTCATCTGGACCGGCGCCACCAACGCCACCTGGGATGTCGCCACCACCAGCAACTGGAAACTCCAATCCGACTCCTCGCCCACCACCTACCTCCAGGGCGACAGCGTCATCTTCACCGACTCCGGCGCCAACACCACCATTGCCGTGGGCACGGCCCTGACCCCCGCGGCGGTCAGTTTCACCAACACCGCCGCCACGGCCTACACCCTCACCGGCGCCGCCGGCATTGACGGTGTCACCACTCTCTCCAAGACCGGCGCCGGCACCGTCACCCTCCGCAACCCGAACACCTACACTGGAGCCACTTCCGTCACGGCCGGCACCCTCGTCGTGGATTACAACGGCGGCAGCCTCACCGGCACCAGCGGCGTGGCCGTCTCCGCCGGAGCCACCCTCGGCCTCACCGCCGCCAACGCCAACTTCACCTTCGACCGCAACCTCTCCGGCGCGGGCACCCTGGTGGTGGACATGAACGCCTCCGGCACGGCCGGCTCCCGCGATCTGACCCTCTCCGGGGCCAACTCCGGCTTCTCCGGCACCCTCAGCCTCGCCCCCTCGGGCACCTACGCCGCCAACGGCAGCTTCCGCACCGTCGCCGCCATCGCCCAGGCCAACGTCGGATCCGGCCCCATCTCGATCGCCGACCGCGCCCAGCTCTTCACCAGCAACTCCTTCACCAACAACATCTCCCTCACCGGCACAGGCTACGCCGAGGCCGCCGGGGGCACCCCCCTCGCCGTCACCGGCTTCCCCTATGGCGGACTCGGGGCCATCCGTTTCGACGGCGGCACCCTCTCCGGCAACCTCACCCTCGCCGGCAACACCAAGATCACCTCCTACGCCACCACCGGCACCATCACCGGCTCCATCGGCGGCACCGGCATGCTGGTCGTGGGCGGCACCAGCAACGCCGCCAGCAGCACCAGCGTCCTCGCCGGCAACAACACCTACGTCGGCGACACCTGGGTCAACGGCGTCTCCAACGGCGGCGCGGGCACCGACACCCTCGTCATCGGCACCGTCGCCGGCACCTCCGGCTCCCTCGGCACCGGCAAACTTTATCTCAACGCCACCACCAGCCGCGGCGCCGCCGTCCGCTTCCAGCGCTCCACCGGCCTCACCCTCGCGGCCGGCCAGGACATCCTCGCCCAGGTCTCGGCCCCGGCCGATTACGCCCGCACCAATGTGACGGTGGACACCACCGGCGCCGGTCTCACCCTCAATGGCAACCGCCTTGATCTCTCCGACCTCGCCGTCGGCGGCTCCCTCTATGTGAGCGGCAACAACAACACCGCCGGGGTCAGCGGCGCCACCCTCAACGTGGACGCCAACTCCGTCGTCGAAGCCGGCAACTTCTACATCGGCGAGGCCAACAGCTGCAACGGCACCGTCAACCAGACCGGCGGTTCCGTCACCGTCATCAACCAGTTCCGCCTCGCCCACTGGGGCACCGAAACCTCCACTTACAACATCAGCGGCGGCTCCCTCACCCTCTCCGGCACCCCCACCGGCACCAACACCGAAAAGGACGGCATCCTTTACGTCGGCATTGATGGCACCGGGGTCTTCAACCAGACCGGCGGCACCGTCACCACCTACGGCGTCGTCCTCGACAACCGGGGCGACACCGCCGGAGTGGACTCCTACACCCTCAACGGCGGCACCCTCGTCGTCGGGCTCGGCGGCGTCTCCAGCGCCAACGCCGGCGGCACGAACCTCTTCACCATGGGCGGAGGCACCCTCAGGGCCACCGCCGCCATGTCCGTCGCCCGTCCCATCAACCTCACCGCCGCCACCACCAGCACCCTGGATCTGAACGGCAACGCCGTCGCCCTCACCGCCGCCGGCGCGGGCGCGGGTAATCTCACCGTGGCCGGAGCGGGCACTCTCTCCTCCACCCTGGTCAACACCTGGTCCGGCAACGTCACCTTCACCGGTGCCGCCGGCCTCACCCTCAACGGGCCCGGGGCTGTCGCCACCACCGGTGGTCTCACCCTCAGCGGGCCGCTCACCGTCACCCAGG
>JANOBW010000089.1:0-5390 GCA_031411855.1 Opitutia bacterium | reverse complement strand
CTCGAGGCCACGGTTCTCTTTTCCAGCGGCAGCACCGGCGATCCCAAGGGGGTGGTGCTGACCCACCGCAACCTGCTCGCCAACCTCATGCAGATTGACGACACCGCGCTTTTCCGGAACGGGCAGACCATCCTGGCCAGCCTGCCGGTATTCCACAGTTTTGGTTTCACCGTCACGGTCTGCATGCCCATGGCCTTTGGCGTGCGGGTGGTGACGGTGCCCAGCCCGTTGGATTTCAAGAAGATAGCGAAGGCCATTCAGGATGAGAAGGCCACCGCCCTGCTGGGCACGCCCACCTTCATGCGCCCCTACCTGACGCGCACCGAGCCGGAGGCCTTTGCCTCGCTCCGCTATGTCATCGCCGGGGCGGAAAAAACCCCCGCCGGTTTTGCCGAGGCCTGGGAGAAGCGTTTTCCCCAGTGCCTTTATCTGGAGGGCTACGGCCTGACGGAAACCTCCCCGGTGGTTTCCTTCAACCTGCCCGATCCCGCCGTCACCACCTCCACCGCCGAGCCCCAGCCCGCCAAACGCGCCGGCTCGGTGGGGCGCATGGTCAGCGGCATGGCCGCACGGATTGCTGACCCCGACACCGGCTCCCTGCTTCCCCAGGGGAAAACCGGCATCCTCCACCTGCGCGGGGCCAACGTGTTCAACGGCTATCTCAACGATCCCACGCGCACGGCCGATGTCCTCAAGGACGGCTGGTATGTGACCGGGGATCTGGCCCGTTTCGATGACGACGGTTTCCTCTTCATCGAGGGCCGCCTCAGCCGCTTTTCCAAAATCGCCGGGGAAATGGTCCCGCACGGCACGGTGGAAACCCTCATCGCCAAGGCCTGCGGGGTGGACACCGCCGACAAACCCGCCCTGGCCGTCTCCTCCATACCCGACTCCTCCAAAGGCGAGGCCCTCGTCCTGCTCACCACCTTCCCCCTCACCTCAGAGGAACTGCGTAACAAGCTGGAAGGCAGTGGTTTGGCCAACCTGTGGATTCCCAGGATCATCCACCAGGTCGAAAGCATCCCGATGCTCCAGACCGGCAAACTGGACCTCAAGGGCCTGAAAAAAACCGCCGAGGAAAAGTGCGGGGTGGGTGCTCCTTCGAAGTGAAGTTTCGGCAAACCGGGGCATTTTTTGACGAATCCGGTCTACGATTGGCCGGTTGCGTTGCAGTCCCTCCTTCGTGATGGACGCGTGCGGGCCGAATCGTTGCATCCCTTTGCCCATGTCCGCCTTCACCAACGTCTCCACCTATTGCTTCACGCCGCTTTCGGACCTGAAGGACCTGCGGACGCGCCTGATCGCGCAATGCCAGGCGGACTCGCTCAAGGGAACGATCCTGCTCAGCACCGAAGGCATCAATCTCTTCATCGCCGGCCCGCATGAGGCGGTGGTGCGCCTGTTGGAAACCCTCCGCGCCCTTCCCGGCCTGGAGAAACTGGGGCAGAAGTTCAGTCTGAGCGACCACCAGCCCTTCAACCGGCTGCTTGTCCGGATCAAGAAGGAGATCATCGCCTTCGGGGTGGAGGGTATCAACCCGGCGGAACGGACCTCGCCCAAGCTTCCCGCCGTCACGCTGCGCCAGTGGCTGGACGAGGGCCGGACTGTGACGCTGCTCGACACCCGCAACGACTATGAGGTGCGCCTTGGCACCTTCAAGGGCGCCCAACCCATCGGCATCAACTTCTTCCGCGAGTTTCCCCGCGCCCTCCGCAACCTCGCCCCCGAACTGAAACAGCAGCCGGTCGTCATTTTCTGCACCGGCGGCATCCGCTGCGAGAAGGCCGGCCCTCTGATGGAACGGGAGGGGTTTCGGGAGGTTTACCAGCTCGAAGGCGGCATCCTCCGCTATTTCGAGGAATGCGGCGGCGCGCACTACGACGGCGAATGTTTCGTCTTCGACCAAAGGGTGGGGGTGGACCCGGCCCTGCGTGAGACCGACTCCGCCGTGTGTTTCGCCTGTCTGGCCCCGCTGGACCCGGCCGAGCAGGAGGACCCGCGCTATGTCGTGGGGGTGAGCTGCCCCCGCTGTTTCAAACCGGAGCCCGCCCTCCGCGCCGAACGTCTGGCGGCCCATCAGGCTGCCCTTCAGAAACTTACGCATCCGCTTCCCGGCTCCATCGCCGCCGTCAACCACCGCCCCATCCTCGTCTCCTCGACCCATGACGGACTGACCCTCCTCGACCTCGTGACCGTCCTTTTCCCGCACATCGAACGGGCCGAGTGGGAGCGGCGCATTGCGGGGGGACGTTTTCTCAGTGAGGAAGGTGCCACCCTGTCCGCCGGTGAGATCCTGCGCTCCGGCCGCCGGATCCTCCAGGTGTTTCCCGCCGAGATCGAGCCACCGGTCAACCCGGACATCCGCCTCCTCCATGAGGACGAAGCCATTATCCTGGTCCACAAACCCGCCCCCCTTCCGGTGCATCCCAGCGGTCGCTTCAACCGCAACACGCTGACCTCGATCCTGGCGGAGATTTACGCGCCCGGCGTGCCGCGCCCCGTCCACCGTCTCGACGCCAACACCACGGGCCTCATCCTCTTCGCCCGCACCCGGCATTTCTGCAAGATGCTCCAAAAACAGTTTGTGGCCGGAACCGTGGAGAAACGCTATGTGGTGCGGGTGCAGGGGCAGCCTCTGGACGATGTCTTCACCACCGATGCCCCGATCTCGAACGTTCCCGGCATGACCGGCACCCATGTGGTGGACGAGGAGGAGGGCAGGGAGGCCCGCACGGATTTCAAGGTGCTGCGGCGGCTGGCGGACGGCACCTCCCTGCTGGAGGCGCGCCTGCACACCGGCCGGACCAACCAGATCCGGGTCCACCTCTGGCAGCTTGGCCTGCCTGTGGCCGGGGACCCCGCCTATCTTCCCGGCCGCAGGCTGGGGGAAACCCAAACCCTTGATCCGGAAGCCTCTCCACTTCAACTCCACGCCTGGAAACTGGCCTTTGACCATCCGATCTCCGGCGAACACCTGAGTTTTGAAACTGAACTGCCGGAATGGGCGAAAGGGCTTCAAGACGCATGAGTCGGGAAACATCTCGCCTTTGTCTTACCGGTCTGGCCGTCTTGGCTGCGGGCGGAGCAGGCAGACCAGTCCGAGTTGCGGGTGAGTTTTGAACACCTCCCATCCTCGTCAAACTTCGCGATTACAGGCGGCAGTCTCAGCTTTCCCTTCGTTCCCGAAAACTAAGGACCATTTGGCCCTTTCGATGGAAACCTCAGGCGGCGTCGGCTTTGCCGTTCTTTTTGGACGGCTTGGAGGGCGAGGGACCGGTCAGGATCGGGGGCTTGGTGCCGTTAACCACTTCGGCGTCAATGACCACCTCGGTGATCTCCTTGTCGTTCGGCAGGCGATACATGACCTCCAGCATCAGGTTTTCCATGATGGAGCGGAGGGCACGGGCACCGGTCTTCATGCCGACGGCTTTTTCCGCGATGGCGGTGACGGCGTCGGGCGTGACGGTGAGGTTGGCTCCGTCCATGCCGACGAGTTTGGCGAACTGCTTGGTCAGGGCGTGGCGCGGGCCGGTGAGAATGTGTTCGAGGTCGGCGACAGTGAGCTCGTCCAGAACGGAGATCATGGGAAGGCGGCCGATAAACTCGGGGATCATGCCGAAGCGGACCAGATCTTCGGGGGCTATTTTCTTGTTCATTTCCTCGGCGGTCTGCTTGGCCGGGATTTCGGAGCGGCTGGTGGGGTCGTAACCCAGGACGTGTTTGCCGACGCGGCGCTGGATGATCTTGTCGAGGCCGACAAAGGCCCCGCCGCAGATGAATAGAATGTTTTCCGTGTTGATCTGGATGTATTCCTGATTCGGGTGCTTGCGGCCACCCTGCGGAGGCACGTTGCAGACGGTGCCTTCGAGAATTTTGAGGAGGGCCTGCTGGACACCTTCGCCAGAGACATCCCGTGTGATGGAAACGTTTTCCGTTTTACGACCGATCTTGTCTATTTCGTCCACGTAGATGATGCCACGCTCGGCCTTTTTGACATCGTAACTGGCGGCCTGAAGGAGGCGTAGGACGATGTTTTCCACATCCTCGCCGACATAGCCGGCCTCGGTGAGCGTGGTGGCGTCGGAAATGGCGAAGGGGACCTCCAGCATTTCCGCCAGGGAACGGGCCAGGTAAGTCTTGCCTGAGCCGGTCGGACCGATGAGCAGGATGTTGCTCTTTACGATGCGGACGTGCTCCAGGGGGTCGGCCATCTCACCGGTGGCGGTCTTGCGGCTCGTGCCGGAGGCGCGCTGCTCTTCGACGCGGAGGCGTTTGTAGTGGTTGTAAACGGCGACGGCGAGGACCTTCTTGGCGTGCTCCTGACCGACCACGATCTCGTCGAGACGGTTGACGATTTCACGCGGGGTGGTGAGCTTGAAACTGGAGGCGGAGCCTTCGCTGGCCGGAGCCTGTTTCCCTGCCGGAGCGGGCTGGGTGGAGGGGGTGTCCTTCAGCTCGCGTTCGATGATGCTTTTGCACACGCCGACACAGGCGTCGCAGATATAGACGCCGCCGGGGCCGGCGATCATTTTGCGGACCTCGTTGTGTGATTTGCCGCAGAAGGAGCAGAAGGTCATCTTGGTTTTGGCCATTCAGGTAGCAGGGGAAAGACGGGCAGGGAAACCCGAAAAGTTGGAAAAAAGGGGAAAAGAACGTCAGGCGGCTCAAGCCGGCTTGATGTCATATTTGCTGGGGACAACGACGTCCACAATGCCATAAGCCTTGGCTTCGGGGGCGGTCATGAAGTAGTCGCGGTCGGAATCCTTCTCAATGTCGGCCACGGATTTGCCGGTGTGGCGGGAGAGCACCTCGTTGAGGGTCTTTTTCCAGCGCAGGATCTCGCGGGCGGCGATGACCATGTCGGCGGCCTGGCCTCCGGCTCCGCCGCTGGGCTGGTGGATCATGACGCGGCTGTTGGGCAGGGCGAAACGTTTGCCGGGGGCGCCGGCGGCGAGGAGGATGGTGGCCATGCTGGCGGCCATGCCGATGCAGTAGGTGACGACCTCGCAGCGGAGGAAGTTCATCGTGTCGTAGATGGCCATGCCATCGGTCACACTGCCTCCGGGGGAGTTGATGTAGAGGTGGATGTCCTTCTTGGGATCCTCCATCTGGAGGTAAAGCATCTGGGCGATGACCCCGTTGGCCACATAGTCGTCAATCGGCGAACCGATGAAGATGATGCGGTCCTTGAGAAGGCGGGAATAGACGTCCCAGCTACGCTCGACGCGGCCGTCGTTTTCGACGACGTGGGGGATTGGCATGTAAACGCTCACGAGATTTGGAAGAGGAAGGTTTGGAACGTGGGGGAAGGGAGGACAAAAGCAAGCGCCGGAGCGAAGTGCCCCGGCGCTTGGAAAGAAAAACTGTGGGACCGCTTAGGCGGGCTGGCC
>JANOBW010000088.1:0-3059 GCA_031411855.1 Opitutia bacterium | reverse complement strand
CCCCCACCCTCCTCCACGACCTCCACCCCCTTCCCATGAAACTCATCCTGATCATCGAGGACGAAGCCCGCGTCCGCCAAAACCTCGCCACCATGCTGCGTTTCGAGGGGCATGCCGTGGCCGAGGCCGTGGACGGGGAGGAGGGCCTGGCCCGCGCCCGCGAAACCCAGCCAGATCTCATCCTGTGCGACGTGACCATGCCCAAGCTCGACGGCCACGGCGTGCTGCGCGGCCTCCGGGGCGATCCCTCGACCTGCTCCATCCCGTTCCTCTTCCTCACCGCCCGCGGCACCCCCCAGGAACTGCGCGAAGGCATGACCCTCGGGGCCGACGACTACCTCGTCAAACCGGTCTCGCGCGAGGTCCTGCTGGCCGCCGTGGAAACCCGCCTCCAGCGCCACAAGGAGCTTCAGATCGGCACCGAGCTGGCCTTCCGCTCCCCCGCCCCGCTCATGGCCCTTGGCCTCACCGACCGCGAGGCCGAGGTCCTCCTCTGGGTCGCCCAGGGCAAGTCCAACGGAGCCATCGCCATCATCCTCAACATGGCCGAGGGCACCGTCAAAAAACATCTCCAGCATGTCTTTGAAAAGGGCGGTTTCGAAAGCCGCGGCGCGGCCACCCTCCGGGCCACCGAGCTCCTCATGGCCGCCCGCCGCCGGGGCTGAGCCCGCCACTCCACGGCCCCGGCGGTTGACTCCCCTTCCGACTCAAGGTAGTAACCTTAACAAAATCATAAAGTTAGACACCACGTCTTCCCACCCCAACCAGCGCCCATGCCTCCCGCCGTCATGAACTCACCCACTTTTGCGCGGCTTCTTGTCCTCCTTTCCCTCGCCGCCTCCGCCCGGGCCGCCACCTTCACCGTCACCACCGTGGAGGAGGAATTCAACACCCCGTCGGGGACGAGCGTTTCCCTGGCCGAAGCCCTTCGCGACGCCGCCAGCAACCCCGGCCCCGACACCATCGTCTTCGACGCGCGGCTCTCGGGAGCGACCCTCAACCTCCGCAGTGAGTTCACCATCACCGACACCTCGGACGTCACCGTGGACGCCTCCGGCCTGCGCGGCGGATTGACCCTTTCCGCCAACGGCTCCAACCGCATTTTTAATGTCCCCGACACGGGCTCCCTCATCCTCCAAGGGCTGACCCTGACCAACGGCGGCGGCGGAAACACCGGAGGGGGAGCGATTTACAACAACGGCGTCCTGGTCCTCACCGCCTGCGCGCTCACGGGCAACAACTCCTCCGAACTCGGCGGCGGGGCCATCCTCAACCGGAACGGCAAGGCGACGCTCACCTCCTGCACCCTCTCGGGAAACTCCACCCGGGGCGGCGGCGGCGCCATCCTGACCAGCAACGGCGGGGTCACCCTGACCCATTGCACCCTGAGCCAGAACTCGGCCGGGCGGGGTGGCGGCGTCCATGTGGTGAACCATGGCGAGCTCACCCTGATCCACTCCATCGTGGGGGGCAACAGCGCCCAGAGCGGGGCCGATCTCTACAACGAGGCTTCGGTCGTGAGCCTGGGTGTGAACCTGGTCCAAGGGTTTGCCGGAGCCGCCGCCAGCGGCAACAGCTTCCTGACCTCGGCACCCCTGCTCTCCCCGCTGGCCAACCACGGGGGACCGACCAAGACCCACCAACTGCTCCCCGGCAGCCCGGCCCGCAACTCGGCCGTCGGCAGCGGCCAGGTGCGCGACCAGCGGGGTTATCCCATCGTGGCCACGCCGGACATCGGTGCCTACGAGACCCAGATCGGCCCCATTCCCACGGTTTACGTGAACCAGAACACCTCCTCCGGCCCCATCAGTTTTCCCATCGGCATCGTGGGGTTCCTGACCGTGTCCTCCAGTGATCCGAGGCTGTTGCAAAACAGCGGGATCGTCCTGGGGGGAACCCCGCCCAACCTGACCGTCACCCTCACCCCGGTGCCCGGGGGCTTCGGGCTCGTCATCATCACGTTGCAGGACCCGGACTCCGGGGAACTCACCCATTTTTTCCTCCAGATCAACAACGCCCCCTCGATCACGTCCGTGGCGGACACGACCATCATCGAAAACACCCACACCGAGGCCCTGGCCTTCGACGTGGATGACACCGAGTCCGGCCCCTCGGGCGTGAGCGTCACGGCCGACACCAGCAACACCACCCTCGTCACACTCGCCAACATCGTCCTGGGCGGCAGCGGCTCGGCCCGCACCGTCACCGTCACCCCCGAGCAGAAACAGGTCGGGACCGCCACCATCATGCTGACGGCCAGCGACGGCAACCGCACCACCACGGTCAGCTTCCAGCTCACCGTCCTTCCGGACACCCCGCTGACCAGCTGGAAAATCAAAACCTTCGGCAACGAAGCATCTGTCCCCGAGGTGGGCGGCGACCTGGCCGACCCGGATCACGACGGCGTCTCCAACCTCCTCGAGTTTGCCCTCCGCACCAGTCCGTCCGACGCCTCGCCCCTGCCGTTCGGACCGGCCCAGCCCGTTTCCCTCCCCGGTAATATCCCGGCCCGCCGCTTTGTTTTCCCCTACCGCCCCGACGCCGCCAACCTGAGCTACGTGATCCAATTCAGCAAGGACCTCACCACCTGGACGGACATTTACAAACTCGACCTGCTGAACAACTCGGTGACCCAGGCCGCCGGGGTCACCGGCGACACCGATGCCCTCGCGGAAACCGTCACGGTGACCATCACCAAGATGAACTACTTCAACGGCAGCAATTACTGGAGGCTGGGCGTGGAAAGCCAGTGATTCATCCCTGATTCGGCGTTTGCGGGTGGGGCGCTCTCGCCGCAGCGCGGTGTTCGGCCAAGGCAATGAGTTCATCGAGGAACAACGAGCAAACAAACCAATGATCACATCAGACCAACAGGAAGTTGCCTCCAACCGTAGGATTTACATCGGGTTTGCTGCCGGGCTGTTCCTTGCGCTCGCTTTAAACGTCGCCCTCTATTTCTTCTCCGCCACACCGAGCGAAGCGGACGCAGCGAAGTTTAGGATTCCCCAAGTCCACAAACTAGGGGTTCCGAGGACATTCTGGGTCGAGGACAAAGTGGC
>JANOBW010000087.1:0-15257 GCA_031411855.1 Opitutia bacterium | reverse complement strand
CCACAGCGCCAGGCGGGTGCCGACCGTCTGCTTGTCCTTCGGGTGAATATTGTCCGGATCGCCCACATCAATGGTGACGGCCATGCCGCTGTTGGGGACGGACAGCGACTTCAACATGCTTTCACGCATCACGGCCCAGTCACTGGCGGCACCGGGATCATCGGAGCGTTTCTTGTAGTTGGGAAGCTGCACCCAGGCGAAAGGGAAGTCCCCCTGGTTCCAGCGCTGGCGCCAGTCCTTGATCATGAGCGGGAGCTGGACCTCGTAAAGTCTGGCCCCGCCCCGGTTGGCGTTGTTCTCACCCTGATACCAGATGACACCACGCAGGGCGTAGGGGATCAGCGGATTGACCAATCCATTGAAGAGGTTGGCGGGGTGGTTTGAGCCCAGGCGCGGCGCGGTTGGCTCTTTCGGTTTTTGCGGCAGGGGCTGGCCGGCGGCCTTGTTCTTTTCTGAGACGTTTTTCCAGACGGCCAGCTGCTTTTCATAGGCAGCCTTGGCTTTGGCCTCATCATAGGGGACATCGGTCTTCTTCTTCCATTGGGCCAGCAGAGGTGCCAGTTCGGAGCGTCCCTCCATCACCTCCACGCTCGTCCAGGCCTCGATGGGAGTCCCGCCCCAGGAGGCGTCAATCAGACCGACCGGAGTCTTGAGGTTTTGGTGAAGGTCGCGGCCAAAGAAATAACAGGCGGCGGAAAAGCTGCCCACCGTCTCCGGGCTGCAAACCACCCATTGCCCGGCGCAATCGGACTGCGGCGTGATGGCCGTCCGGCGTGGCACCGCAAACATGCGGATCTGGGGGAAATTGGCCCGGCTTTTCTCAGCGGCCACATTGTTGGCCGAATTGACCTGCAACTGCATGTTGGACTGCCCCGAACCGAGCCAGACCTCGCCGACGGACACATCCTCGATGGCGATGGTGTTCCTCCCTTTGACGGTGAGCGTGGCGGCCTCGCCCGCAGCGAGTTTGTCGAGGGTGACGGACCACTTGCCCTGGGCGTCGGCCACGGCGGTTTTCGTCTGGCCGGCGATGCTGACCGAGACGGGTTCGCCCGCATCGGCCCAGCCCCAGACCGGCACGGCAGCGTCACGCTGGAGGACCATGTGGGTGGAGAAAATCGCGGGCAGTCGGATGTCGGCGAAGGTGGTGCCGGACAGAAACAGGCCGCCGAGCAGAGCCCCAACGGGGCGGAGGGTGTGTCGTAAGTTCATCAGAGGGAAGGACGTGTGGAGGTGGAGGTGGTGGCTTTTTTCAGGAGGTCGGCCAGGCGTCGGGCCGTTTCAGGCTGGTCGGTGGCCAGGTTTTTCGTTTCGCCGGGATCATCCGCCAGATGGTAAAGGCCGGGACCGGGCGCCTTGGCTCCGGGCTTGGGTTTGGCCGCGCCCCAGCCATTGGCGGTGGCAAGGTCGGGGATGTATTTCCAGGAGCCCTGGCGGAGGGCCAGATCGCCCTTCCCGCTCATGACCACCAGATGGTCCCGGCGCTGCGGATTGGGCTGGCCAAGAAAGGTGGAGAGGAGGTTGAAGCTGTCGGGCGCGGCCTCGGCGGGCAGAGGTTGGGAAACGAGGGCGGCCGCCGTGGCGGGCAGATCCACCAGGCAGACGAGGTCGTCGGAAACCCCCGGCTTGATGTGGCCGGGCCAGTGGGCGACGAAGGGCTCGCGGTGGCCGCCCTCCCAGAGGTGGGACTTCACCCCGCGCCAGGGGCCGTTCGGCTTGTGGCCCTGCTCATCAGCGACATACGCGCCATTGTCGCTGGAATAAACCACCAGGGTGTTGTCCGCCAAGCCGAGGCGTTCCAAGGTCTGCATGACCTGGCCCACGGTCCAGTCGAGTTCGAGGAGCATGTCCGCCCGTTTGCTGACACCGCTTTTACCCAGAAAAAGCGGACCGGGGATCGTGGGGGCGTGGACATCATGCGGAGCGAAGTAGAGGAAGAAGGGCTTCTCCTTGTGGCGTTCGATGAAGGAGACGGCCTCTTTGGCAAAGGTTTCAGCGATCTCGGCGTCCTTCCACCAGGCGGCCTTGCCACCGCTCATCCAGCCGATGCGCTGGCCCCCGGCGGCGAAATGGCTCATCGGTTGCGCGTCCGTTCCCGGGCCATCGTAGCTGTAGGAGATGGGGTCGGCCGGGTCGAGGCCCACCACCCGGTGATTGCGGACAAACACCGTCGGGATGCGGTCGTTGGTGGCGGGAAAGCCGAAAAACTCATCAAAGCCGACCTCCAGGGGGCCAGGCGTAAGGTCCTGGTTGTAATCGGGTTTAGAGAGTCCGAAGCCAAGGTGCCACTTGCCCACGACCCCGGTCGCATAACCGGCGCTTTTCATGATGCCCGGCAAGGTCACAGTGCCCACCGGGATGAGCAAAGGCGAGTCCCCGCTGGAGACGCCCTTGTTGAGTCCCACGGCGTCCCGGCGCCAGGAATACTGGCCGGTCAGCATGGAGTAGCGCGTGGGGGTGCAGACGGCGGCGGAGGCGTGCGCATCGGTGAAACGCAGCCCCTCGGCGGCCAGTTTGTCCAAGTTGGGGGTCTTGAACTTTTGCGCGCCGTAACAGCTCAGGTCGCCCCATCCCACATCGTCGCTGAGAATGACGATGACATTCGGGGGTTGGGAGGCGGCGAGTGAAACAAAGCTGAAAGCAAAAAGCAGAAAATTAAAGGGGAGGCGGGGCATGGGGACGGGGTAAATGGGTGTGGTGAGGGCCTTGGGCCGGCCTTACCTAAACTGCCGGCCGGAGGCAAAGATGCCGGAAAAGGCTGAAAATTGTGAGTGGGAAAGATCCGCCGGGAATCGGCTTTGGCCCTCCTGACAGGGGTGAAACAAGACCGTGTTCACTGATCTCCAAAGACATCCAACTCAAAAACGGACCAGTGATACGTCGGGCTGGAGCCTGTCTGGGTGATGCGGAGATGGCGGGCGGTCTGGCGGGGAAAGGAAATCGTGGTGACGCCCAGGTTTCCCGCCCCGGAAGCGATGGGGTCACTCCACGTCTTTCCATCCTTTGAGACCGAGACGGCAAAGCCCACGGGGAAATCCCACAGGGCCCACGTGTTGTCGAGGGTCACTTTGGAAAACACCTGCTCCTTTTGCATGTCCACCTGCACCCACTGCCCGGGGTGCTGTTTCCCGGTCATGTCGCGCCATCCGGTCCACGGGTCCCCGTCGAGCATGTTGGCGGCCGAGGCGTCAATCGGGATCTTGGCCCCACTGAAAGGGAAGGGTGCGTCGGACACGCAGGCCGAGGCCGTCCAGGTCCGGGAATCCAGGGGACGGGCGACGGCAGCCGGTTGTGCGGGAACCTTGGGGGTGGAGACCGGAAGCGTGCCCCGGCCCACCAGTTCCCAGGCCCCCGGGGTCACGTTAAACTTCACATAATCAGAATCTTCGCCGTTCCATGTGATCCCCTTCGGACCGCCGCGGAAAGCGCCGTCCCAGACGGTGACACCCCTGGCCTGGATGGAGTCCAATTTCGTAAACGAACCTTTGGGAATCCCCAGCACGGCGGTGGTGCCGGGGGGCGAGTCCACGGTCAGCGCGTAAGTGGTCGCATCCTTCCGGATTCCGACCCTGACACCGCCCTTGACCGAGGGGACGACGACCTGGATCTCCTTTAGAAAAGCCTCTTTCGGGAGGACGTGGTAGGTGCCCCAGCCGGGAGTTTCGGGGGAAACACCGGCGATGCTCTGGGAAAGGATCAGGACGGGCGGATTCCATCCGTGGTTGAGGGAGGAGGCGTCGTCGTAGGCGTCAATGCGGGAGGCCCACCACCGGTCGTAGTGTTCCCACAGGGTGGTGAAGCGGGCCGGGATCATGGTCCGGTAGCGGTCCGCCATCCGCACCAGGGCGTGCTCCTGCCGGCCCATCTTGCAGAGGGCCTCAAAGACCCAGCGGTCGAAGAAACAGCTCGCGTAGGTCTTGTGGGACAGGACGTTCTGGTAGATCGCCTCCCACTTGGAGGGATCGGCTAGGCCGCAGTTGACGGCCATGGCGTTGGCCCGGTCGTCGGGAGTCGTCACCTGGGAGGACTGGTAGGCGTTTTCCTTCCAGTAGGTGGCGTCAAAGGTGGAGCGGATGCCCTCCAGTTTCTGATCAATGGCCGGGACATCGTCCTCATGTCCGGTCGCCAGGGCCATTTTCCTGAGGGTGCCGAGGCAGTTGTAGTAGAAGCAGGTCTCGGTCACCGCCGTGTCCTTGATCTCCTTGCCCCAGTCAAACCAGGTCCGCTTGTTGCCAAACTGATACGTTTCAAAAAGGAACTTCTTGGTGGGCTCGTAAACCGTGCGGATGGACTCCAGGTCACCGGTCTGCAGGTAGTAGAACCAGAGCCCGTAATCACCGAGAAACTCAAGATGCTGCCCGGGGTAGAACTTGGGCTCCAACTTTCTCAGGACCAGCTCTTTGCAGAGGCGGTGTGATTTGGGGTCAAAGGCGTAGAAACACTGGCCGAGCTCGGGCGTGCCATCACCCCAGAAACCGACCCGTTCGCGATCCGGGCAGTCGTAAAAACGTTCGCGCATGCAGAGGTAGGCGGTCCGGGCCCCTTTTTTCCAAAGCACGTTGTAATCCTCGTCATTGCAATGGAAGGAGCCGGCGAAGGAGGTGTCGTAACCGGTCTCCCGATAACTCACCGACCGGACCTTCACCCCCGCCGGAATGGTGTAGAGGGCGCCCTCGCCGCTCACCCATTTCTTCGCCTCGTAGGTGTGGATGCCGGCCTCCGTTGTGACCGATTCCGTCTTGGTGAGATACAGGACCAGGGCGTTGGTGGAATTGAACTGGATGACTTGGCCCGCCTCCGCCTCGACCTCAAGCGAGGGCTGGAACTGGCAATTGTAAGGCATCGTGCAGACCAGCCGCCAGGGCGTGTCCTGGACATGGGGCAGCGAGCGGGAAAGCCGGAGGTATTCCTTGCTCCCATAGTCCGCCAAAGCCAGGCCCGACGGCGGTTTGCCCGCATCGCCCCATGCCACATGGACAAGGGAGGCAAGGATGAGAACGAAAGATCGGGATGTCATCTTCATGGCTTGGTCCTGATTCCTATTTGGCCGGTTCCGGCAGCGTCCCCCAGATGTCGGCCATCAGGGCGTAAACGCCGGGTTCGGCCTGTTTCAATTCGCCGCCCACAAACGGATAGAAGTCGTTGGAGCCCAGGTAGCTTTCCGTCATCTCGGCGAAAAACTCCATCTGGTTGGTCAGGCCGTAATGCTCGCGTTTGGAACCCACGCTGGTGAGGACGGACTGGTATTTCCCGCTCTCGCAAAAGCTTTTCCAGGCCGCCTTAACCCGGGGTTCCTCATACCCAAGCACCTGGTCATGATAACCATGCGCGAGTTCGTGGAGCACCACCCAGGGCATGCGGCGGTTTTCAAAGGGATCGAGGAAATCGGAAGCCATCGGGATGTGGACACATTTCGCCAGGTTCTCGTCATAGCCGTTGGCCTTCAGCCACCCGGCATCGCCATGATACTGCATGCTCTTGAGCCCCCCGTAGTTGAGATCCAACTCGATGGTGACGGCCCTGAGTTTCGCCAGGGCCTTTTCGGGCACCACAAAGGCAATGGCGACAAGTCGTGACTGAAGGAGCCTGAGGGCGCTTTCCCCCTGGGCCGCCCCCTCCCCTGCCAGCAGGCGGTCATCCACGCGCACGTTCCAACCCTCGATCTTTCGGACGGTGTGGGCGTGGGGAATCGGGGGCGGCGCGTCTTTGGCCCCAGCGGTGAAAGCACTGAGAAGGATCGCTACCAGGGAGCAGGAGCGAATCAGGGGGCGAACCGGAAGAAATGACATGGGAAAAGGGGTGGGGAGGGACGGTGAGCACCGAGGTGATACTTTCAAAACTTTCTCACCTCATCTTATCATTCCGTAAGGTGATGAATCGTGCCGTGGATTGACCTTTTGATCTCCGAGCCATCCGGCGCCTTGAGGCTGAGGAGAAGTTCGTAACACTGCGTCGGGGCCAGGGCCGGGATGCCGAGGCGGATCTGGCGGCCATCGGGGCTGAGACTGGCGAAACTGATGACGAGCGGGTGCTCATCGTAGTGTTTGGAGCCATAGTTTGCCGTGCGTTTCAGGGTCCAGACCTTCATGGCAAAGGCGGCGGGGGTGACACTGGCCGGCGCGACCGGATCACTCAGGCCGAGCGTGAGCGCGCCCGTGGCGGCGTGGATTTCAAGCGGGACAAAAGCCGGGGCACCGCTGCGGCGGATGCGGTGGAAACCGCCCGGAGCGGTGGCGTTCCCGGCCCAGGCAAACATGCCGCAGGTGTAAAGCGCGCCATCCGGGGCGAAGCGTCCGCGCATGATGCCGGTGGCGAAGGCGGGCATGGGCAGCTCGGTGACGGCTCCCTGCCACTGGCCGCCGACCTGCTCGTTGGGGACCAGGAAGGCCCGGCCCGTGCCATAGCTGAGATTGAGAAGCGAACCTCCGAGCCTGCCCCAGGCGTTTTTTGGGATCTGGACCAATTCCGCCGGGCTTCGGTCCTTGTCGTTCGTGATCCAAACCATCGCGTCCTCCATGGCGGAGTCCGAAGTGTCGGTCACATCGGTGTAGCCAAAGAGGTTGCCATAGAACCCGCCCACCTTGACGCGGTTGATGCGGTTCTTGGGAGTCCAAAAACCTTCCTGGTCAGTGACATAGAACGTTCCGTCGTCGTTGAGGGAAACCCCGTTGGCGGCGCGGAAGCCGGTGGCGAGGATGTCGGTGCGCAGCCCGTCGGCACTGACGCGCAGCAGGGTTCCGTGCTGGGGAACCACGGCGGCCAGCGCGTGGCGGCCGGACTTGGCGTAATAGAAGTTGCCGGCCGCGTCCGTCTGGAGGCCCATGGCAAACTCGTGGAAATGCTCGGTGACCTGGGCGTCGTTGTTGAAGTTGGAGATGAAGTCGGCCTCGCCGTCCCCGTTGAGGTCCACGAGTTTGACGATCTGGTCGCGGCAGGTGACGAAGACCTCGCTGCCGCGAAACTTGACGCCGAGGGGTTGGAAGAGGCCGGTGGCAATTCTTCGCCAACGAAGTTTCGCCGGGGCAGGATCCATCAGGCCGTCCACGCGCCAGACATCGCCGTTCCAGGTGGCCAAGAGGGCGGCCTTTCCATCCGGGGTGAAATCAAAGCCGCCGGGCCGCATCCAGCTGGCCCAGGGGTTGTCCACTGGCAGGGGAAAGGTGTCGGCCACAAATGCACCGCCAGCCGCTCCGGTTTCGGAGGTGGTGACCACTTCCTGGGGCCAGCGGGGAGGGCCTCCCTTGGTCAGAGGGGAAAGGTCGAGGGGGGCCGTGCACATGCCCGCCGCGTGTTCAAGGGCCTCCCCATCATCGCGAGTAATGAAGAGCCTGACCTGTGAGCGGCTTGGCAGAGTCGCGACCCAGAAGCCGCCTTCTTTGGAGAGGGTGCCGCTCCAGTGGAGGACCACTTTGACGGTATCCGGCGCTACTCGGAGTTTCAAGGGCTTGTCCGATTCCCCAAGATTGATGGTTCGGGTAAATACGGGACTGCCTTTGACCTCATACAAACCCGGCGATTCGAGGACACTAACTCCGTTGACCGTGTAGGAGATGACCGCGCGGTTGCCATTCAGGTAAAGGCCCTCGTAGTGCGCCCATTCGCGGGGGAGAGGACCATAAGGTTTGCCGTCCTTGCCGACGACGCGTTTGCCGTCGTCCCACTTCCCCTCGGGAGAGGCCCAGCCGGGACCGACCGGGTTGACGAAGTGCCGTTCCCCGGTGAGCGAGGCGTGGGTGCCGTGGCTGCCGTCGAAGGCGATGCCCTTCCAGTCCACAAAGTCACCCGTGGTCGCGGTGGCCACCCTCATGGTGTCGTGGTCATAAACCATCCAGGCCCGGCCTTTGCTGACCCCGCCGGGACCGTCGTCAAGGCGGATGGCGATGCCCTTCTGGGCGATGTTTCCCGGGGCGACCTGAAACGTCCAGAACAGGGCCGGCCCGAAGTCCATCTGTTTGTAGGGAGGGGCGGAGGTGTCCTTCTTCTCCGCCACGACACCGGCCAACCCTTTCGGCAACGAAGCAAGATAGGCGGGGGTGAGCTCGGTGAGCTGCGACGGGTTGTGCGGACGCAGGAAGGTTTCCCGGATGTAGTGGATGACCGCGTATTTCTGGGCCGTGGTGTATTGGGGCTGCGGCACCATCTGGCCAAATCCCTTGGTCAGGGTGGTAAACATCGAGAAAGGATCGGAACCGTTTTTGAACTGCCCCTCGGCAAATCGGAGAGCAGTGGGCAGGGAGCCCGCCTGCTCCTTGGTCCCGTGGCAGACGACGCAGAGGGAGGCGTAGATCTGGCGTCCCTCCTCCAGGGTTTTGGAGTTCCACTGCGAAATCACCGCGCCATGGTCGGAGCGCTCCAAAGGCTGCACCCACGAGGTGGTGACCGTGATCCCGGCCGGGACTTCGATGACGGGGCGCGTTCCCCCGGCGGAGGGACTATAGGCAAAATCAGGCGGAGACGAAACCGCCGCGCCTTCCCCGGCCAGCAGGGCCAGCTCGGAGTCAGCCAAGGCATGGTTCCAGACCCGCACCCCGGTGATTTTCCCCCGGGCCAGGTCGCCGCCGAAATCGGAGGCGGCGCGCCCGACCTTGAACACGTGGTCCGGCTTATCGGGCCGCGCCATTCCGGCCTTCTCCCCCACCACCTTGCCGTCGAGCCAGAGCCGGGCCATTCCCTGGCGGACCTGGAGGACGGCCGTGTGGGTGTTTCCATCGTCCACCTTGCCACCTCCCGTCATCGCGCCTAGCCAGCCGATGTCATAGACAAGGCGTCCGCCCCGGAGAAAAAGGGCCTTCGCATCGGGGGACCATTTCCCGGCCGGAGCGCAGAAGGAAAAGAGGGTGCCGTCCGCGCCGGACTCAAACCTGACCACGGCGGTAAAATCGGCCCCGAGGTTGAGTTTCGCCTTGGGGAAACTTCCGGGGCCGGCCTCGGAAAGCCCCTCCAGCTCGACCGGTCCACGGACCAGTTTTCCGCCGGTCCAGACCCGCAGCAGCGGTCGGCCGCGGTCCGGAAATTCCACCGCCAAATCGTGCTCAGTTCCCTGCGGCAGGGAAATCGGCACGTCCCGTCCCAAACGCACGACACCGGAGGAAGGGGCGGAAAACTCCACATGAAGCCGGTAGTTCCGGGGCAGCTCCGGGGCGGCCAGCGATACGGCGTCGCGGGGGGGAGCGGCAAAGCTGAAACCGGGAAACAAAAGAAGCAGGGCGGGCAAAAACTTCATGCGGGGCTGACCATGGACATGCCCCCGCGCCCTCGGTTCGACCAGCCTTAAGGAAGGGCAAACATCCCACGAATCGGGGGTAGCTCAGCGCGGTTTATCCCACGAACTGCGGATGGTTTTCGATGCGGTGGGCGAAGGCGGCCTTTTCCTCCTCCGGCAAACCGGCGGGAAACTTCGAGCTGCTGCGGTTCCAACGGGAGAGCCAGTCACGGGTCAGCAGACGCGGCGGGCTCGGGTGCTTCGCGGCACCTTCGGCACGGGAAAACGCGGCGGTCGTCCCGGCCTTCGGCCCCGTCCCCACGCCTTCGGCCACGAAAAATCCGGCGCTAAGCAGCGCCACCCGCACCGAGGTGGCGGCCGAGTAGGTGTAGAGTTCGGCGGACTTTGGCGCGCAGTGTCTCGCGAGGCGGGAGAAGACAGCGGGTGTCCACAGGGCGGTGTCGGTTTTGCTGGAAAACGGGTCGTAGAAAATCACGTCCGGCACGGCCGAGGTTTCGAGGAAGTTGAGAAAGTCGCCGGTGAACAGTTCCCAGTTCATCAGGCCCGAGGCGTGGGCCCAGCGTCCGGTTTTCAGAACCTTGTGCGGGGCCCCGTGGTGGAGGTGCGGGAAGTAGGGGGCCTGGCTGGCGGCGAGCCGGAGCGGATCGAGGTCGCACTCGAAGCTCACGAGACGGAACGGCCGCAGTGCGGGCGCTCCCTTTTCGGCGAGGGTTTTCTCGAAACAATGGAGGGCGGCCATGGCGTTGGAGGCGGCCCCGAGACCCACATCCCAGACGACCAGTTCCTCGGTGTCGTCCTCGTGGCGTTTGAGCAGGCGCGCGGCCAGGGCGGACTGTTTGACATAGAGAAGCTCGGCCTCGTCACTTGGTTTCGAGACGGAGTGCATGACCTCCCCGGAGCTGATCTGGCGGATGCTGGAAAAACCTTCGGGAGAGGTGGCCACCTCGTAGTCGCCCAGGCGGGGCGCTACATGGGCCTTGGCCGGCCTGGGATGGACGTTCGGAAAGTCCTCGTCCTCGTGCATGAGCTCCGGCTTTTTGCGGGCGTAAAAGGCGAGGAAATCATCGCGCAGAATGCTCTCGCGGATCTCGCGCATGAGGCGGTGATAAAACGCCATGTTGTGGGTGGCCAGGAGGTGCCAGCCGAGGTGCTCGTCGGATTTGATGAGGTGGTGGATGTAGGCCCGGGAATAGTGGCGGCAGGTGTTGCAGTCGCAGTTGGCGTCAACCGGTTCGTCAACGAACTTATAGATGCCGCGGCGCAGGTGCATGCGGCCATGGGAGGTGTAAACCGTGCTGTGCTGGGCCATCTTGGAGGGGATGATGCAGTCGAACATGTCCACCCCGCAGTGGACGGCCTCCAGGATGTCAATCGGCGTGCCCACGCCCATCAGGTAGCGCGGCAGGTGCTTCGGCATGTGGTCCGTGGCGAGATCGGTGAAGTGGTAGCGCTCCGCGTGGGTTTCCCCCACGGCGAGACCGCCGATGGCGAGCCCGTCAAACGGCAGCTCGCGCAGGAACTCCGCGCTGCGTTTCCGCAGGTCCGGGTAGCAGGCGCCCTGCACGATGCCAAAGAGCGCCTGCGGAGAGTCGCCCCGCGCCTCCAGCGAGCGTTTGGCCCAGCGGTGCGTGAGGTGCATGGCGGCCTCGGCCACCTCGAAGGAGGAGGTGGAGGGGATGCACTGGTCGAGCACCATCATGATGTCGCTGCCGATGGCCTTTTGCATCTCAATGCTGGTTTCCGGCGAGAGCAGGTGAACGGTGCCGTCCACGTAGCTTTTGAAGGTGGCCCCGTCCTCGTTGAGCGCGCGTTCGGTGGGGAGGGAAAAGATCTGGAAACCGCCCGAATCCGTCAGCACCGGACCCTCCCAGTTCATGAAACGGTGGATGCCCCCAAACTTGCGGAAAACCTCCGCGCCAGGCCGGAGCATGAGGTGGTAGGTGTTGGCCAGTAACACCCTGGAACCCGTGGCCTTGAGGCTCTCCGCCGTCTGCCCCTTGACCGTGGCCTGGGTCCCGACAGGCATGAACACAGGGGTCTGCACCGCGCCATGGAGCGTGTGAAAGGTGGCGGCGCGGGCCTTGGAGCCGGTGGCCTCTTTTTCGAGGGTGAAGTTGAGTCGGGACATGGAACGAAGGGGGCGACAATGGGGGCCGCCGGGCCGGAAGCGAGCGCGGGTGTGGGGAGGCCAATGACGAATACCGAATGACACATGACGAGAACTTCTCCGACGAAAACTACCGGAGTTCAACGATGCGCTGACCTGAGACAAACGCCTCTTCGATGGAGGGCCAGCTTTTGGTCAAAAGCTCAAGGAGGTGCTGTTTGCGACAATTGCCCATTCTCAGCCATAAGAGCCGGCCTTCGTCATCAGGTCGTGTCGCCAGAATGAAAAAGTCCTCGTCTTTACTCACCATGATGCGCTCATCAGCCAAAGCCGCATCCCAAAGATTTCGGTCATCCTCTTGCCCCTTCCGCAAGTCCAAGACATGAACGGCATCGTGCCCAGCTGCGCTTAACCAACGCGCAACCGCTGTCGGCAATTGATTGTCCACCAGAAACTTCACGCCGAAAAAAGAACGGTGTGATCGGTCTGACGAGCGGCGTAAGTCAATGCGGCCGTAATGTCGTCAGGCTCCAGAAAGGCGTAATCTTCCAAAATCTCCTCACGGCTCGCTCCCGAAGCGATGAGGTCAAGAAGGTCGCTGACGCGCAGGCGATAACCCCGGATGCAAGGGCGTCCGCCGCACTTGCCCGGTTCCACCGTGATACGTTCAAGGAGTTTCATGAGCGAAAAACTGATCTCGAACCAAGCCAGCTTCAACCGAGAAATGCCCGTTCCGCACGCGTCAGAATCTTCGTCACTACGCAACCAGCAGATCGCCTCCCACCTCTTCCAGCGCGTAAACCGGCCTGCCTTTCATAACGAACGGACGCGTTTCATCAGTTCGTCATGCGAAACCACCTTCGCATTGCCGGCTCGGTAGTTGGCCAAGCGGGAACGAATGGTCCTGGCATGTTCGGGAGTGACCGGCAGGGAGGCGTCCTCGGCCACGGAAAGCCATAGTTGTTCCGCCAGTTCCATCCTTTTTTTGGAAGGGAGTTTCAACAAAAGTGAAAGGTCGGTGGTTGCCATGATTGAATGTGATTAGCGGCAAACCCTTTGGGTTCAAGAAACGAGTGCGGGAACCACCTCCTCACGTCAGAATCTTCGTCACCACATGGGCTTCCTCGACCCCGGTGAGGCGGACGTTGAGGCCGCGGAATTTCGTGCTGAAGCGGGAGTGGTCAATGCCGAGACAGTGGAGGATGGTGGCGTGGAGGTCTCGCAGGTGGACGGGGTTTTCCACGATGTTGTAGCAGAAGTCGTCGGTGCGGCCGTATTCGATGCCGCCTTTGACGCCACCACCGGCCAGCCAGACGGAGAAGCAGCGGCCGTGGTGGTCGCGGCCCATGCCGGGATCGCCCAGCTTGCCCTGGCTGAAGACGGTGCGGCCAAACTCGGTCGCAAAGACGACGAGGGTGTCGTCCAGGAGCCCGCGCTGGCGGAGGTCCTTGAGCAGGGCGGCGGTGGGCTGGTCAATATCGCGGCACTGGTTGGGCAACTGCCGGGTCAGGGCGATATGCTGGTCCCAGCCACGGTGGAAGAGCTGGACGAAACGCACGCCGCGCTCGATCAGGCGGCGGCCGAGGAGGCAGTTGGCGCCGTAGCTGCCGGGTTTGCGCACATCCGGCCCATAGGACTCGAGGGTGGAGGGAGTTTCCTTGGAGAAGTCAGTCAGGTCGGGAACGGACATCTGCATGCGGAAGGCCATCTCGTAGGCGTGGACACGGGCGAGGGTCTCGGGGTCGCCGGCAGCCCGGGCGTGCTCGCCGTTGAGCTGGCCGAGGCTGTCGAGGAAGTCGCGGCGCTGGGCGCGGTCCACCCCGGGCGGGTTGTCCAGAAACGGCACGGGGTTGGCGCCCGGGCGCAGCCCCACCCCCTGGTAGGAGGACGGCAGGAAACCGCTGCCCCAGAGCCGGGAGAAAACCGGCTGGCCGGGGTTTTTGCCGGAGCCCTGGGAAACCATGGCGATGAAGGCCGGCAGGTTCTCATTCTCACTGCCCAGGCCATAGGTGACCCAGGAGCCCATGCTGGCGTAGCCGGGAAGCTGGTTGCCGGTGTTCGCGAAGGTGATGGCGGGGTCGTGGTTGATGGCCTCGGTGTGGAGGGATTTGATGATGCAGAGCTCGTCCGCCATCGTCTGGAGGTGCGGCAGCAGATCGCTGATCCACAGGCCGTTTTTGCCGCAGAGTTTTCCTCCCTTGATCGGGGGCACCACCGGATAGGCGGTCTGGCCCGAGGTCATGCCGGTGAGCCGCTGCGTGCCCTTGACCGAGGCGGGGATCTCCTGCCCGGCAAACTTCTGAAGCTCAGGCTTTTGATCGAAGAGGTCCACGTGGGAAAGCCCGCCGGACTGGAACAGGCAGAGCACGCGTTTAGCCCGGGGCGCGAAGTGCGGCAGCATCTTCTCCAGCCGGGCCTGGGCCTCGGCCTGGGTGGCGGGGGAAACGGCCGGAGCCGGGGAGGCCGCGCGGGCCAGTTCGGGGAAAAGCATCGAGCCAAGGGCGATCTGGCCGATGCCGCGGGCGGAAGTGCCGAGGAAGGTGCGGCGGGAAGTATCGAAGGGGGACATGGCGGGAGGGAAGGTGTGGGAGGCTGGAAATTATGAGTTATGAATTATGAGTTATGAAACCGAGGCAGAGGTAAGATTTTAATTCTTAAGGGTTTAGCCGATGAAAGTGACAAGTGATGGGGTTAAAACCGGGCGCGGAGCGCGGACTCAGGCCCTTGGCGCCTATTTTCATAACTCATCATTCGATTTAGTTTCTCGTGATGTTCTCGGAGAGGTTGAGGATGAGCGCCGCCACCTGGGTCCAGGCGGCGTGCTCGGTGGGTGGGATTTTTTCGTCGCGGAGGGATTCGCCGACGGCGAGGTAGGCGGCCGCCGCGGCGGCGTTGGCGGAGTAGCGCCCCCGTTCACGCCGAAGGGCCTCGCCGACGATCGCCGACTCCTTGGCGGTGGGTTCGCGGGAAAGGGCCTCGGCGAAGGCCCACCGGAGGCGGGCAGTGTCGTCGCCGGGCTGGCCGAGAATGCGCTGGGCGAAGGCCCGTGTGGCTTCGACAAACTGGGGGTCGTTGAGGAGGACGAGGGCCTGGAGGGGGGTGTTGGTGGCGGGACGCGTGATGGTGCAGACTTCCCGGTTGGGCGCGTCAAAGGTCACCATGCTGGGCGGAGGCGAGGTGCGTTTCCAATAGGTGTAAAGGCTGCGGCGGTAGAGTTTTTCACCGTGATCCTGGATGAAGGTCTGGGCCGTGGCCGGTGTGCTGCCGTAGTGGCTGACCTCGCGCCAGGGGTCGCCGGGCGTGTAGGGGTTGACGCTCGGGCCGCCGATCCGCTCCACCAGCAACCCGCTGGTTTTGAGGAAGTTGTCGCGGATGAACTCCGCTGGAAGCCGGAAGCGCGGGCCGCGCGCGAGGAGGCGGTTTTCAGGGTCGCGGTCACAGAGGGCATCGGGGCAATGGGAGTCCTGGCGGTAGGTCTGCGAGGTCACGATCTGGCGGACGAGGCGCTTCACGTCCCAGCCGTTTTCCGTGAAGTCCACGGCCAGCCAGTCGAGCAGTTCCGGGTGGCTGGGCCACTCGCCCTGGGCTCCGAAATCGGCGGCGGTTTTGACGATGCCAGAGCCGAAGAACATCTGCCAGAGGCGGTTGACGGCCACGCGGGAGGTCAGCGGGTGGCCCGGCATGACGGCCCAGCGGCCCAGGCCGAGACGGTTGGCGGGGGCGTCCTTGGGCGGAGGAGGCAGGACGGCGGGCGTGGCGGGAGTGACCTCCGTGGTGGTGGGCTGGGCGTAGTCCCCGCGGTTGAGGATGAAGGTTTGGCGCGGTTTGTCGGAAACGTTCATCACCATGGTGGTGAACTCCTTGGTGAGGACATCGAGGCGTTCCTGGGCGTTGGCGAGATCCACCCGGACGCGGGCCATGGCGGGG
>JANOBW010000086.1:0-11268 GCA_031411855.1 Opitutia bacterium | reverse complement strand
CCGCAAGGAGGGTTTCCACGACCATGTCATGCTGGTGGCAGCGTCTCTCTACAATCACCGGCGCGCCTGCCGCAACGAGGTGGCCAAGTCGCTGTTTTTCTGATATTAACACAATCGCTATTCATGCAAGATGTCTAATGGTGCGGCGGCTCAGGGCGCGGCGGATTACCTGCTGCAAACGATAAATGAGCCTACCACGATCGTCTGGCGCTGGGAACTGGACTACGCCGTCTTCGTGGACTACACCACTACGAAAGGCACCCGTCCCCCGGTCGTCCTCGGCAACCCAATTCCGGAGCAAGGAGTCCATTGGGTGCCCAAGGACAGCCAGTTTTCCTCCACCGTGGACCGCATTGCCGGCGGAGACGTTTTTGGCGGAGACTCCAACGGTCATCGCTATCTGGCCAAAGAATACGAGGTGGAAAACCTCAGAGGACCGGAACCCGGTGCGGAAGCGGATACCTACTGGAAATTCAGTGAAGCCACTGGCGGGGGGCTCACTCAGCCGCTGATGGATAAGGGGCGTAAACTCGACGGCTTCACCGTCGCGTGGTGGGGCAAGATCGACCGGAAACTGGATTCGAAGCGGGACGAGGTCTTTTTGGAACTGTTCCCCAATGGATCCAGCACCTACACCGGCCCAATCGAGGACCGGGACAACGAGAGGCGCCTGTTGGACTCCATGACCATCGGGGTGCGCCCGGACGGTCAGTTTTTCGTCGAGGAGGCCGTCAAGACGCCCCTGGTTCCCACCGGTGAAGTCCGGGAGTTGGCCTCGCTGCCCTCGGCCCTTGTGGGGCTCGAGTGGCACCATTGGGCCGTGATTATCGATTTCCCGGAAGTGGACCTCCCCTTCAACGCGGGAACCCTAACCTATGAGGTGCCTTTCCCGTTTACCACCCCCACTGACCTGATCGTGTCCAAAGTGACTGCTGCGGGGACCGTTTCGGCACTAAGCCTCGGGACGCAATACAACGCGGGATCCGACGACATCACTATTTTACCCGACACCCGGATCGGCGCAACGCCCGGAACCAACATGGCGGGACTGGTCGGGGGTGACAAAATCCGGGTCAACCTCAGAAAGATCAAAGTTTACCGGGACGGTGCCCTCGTATTTCAAAAGAACGTGCCGATCCCCCTTGATGCGTCGGGTGTCGCTGTGCCCGCCACCGACGAATCCTACAAACCTGCGGTCCTGCGCGGGGTCCAGGACCAGCTCGGCTGTGGAACCTCCCATTATGCCGTCAATGGCACCGGCCCGGTGGCCGAGGCCGATTCCAAGCACGAGAAACTGGAAGGCGGGATCAACAACATCGCCCTGTGGTTTTCGGCCCTCCGGCCGGACGACTCCTCGGCTTCGCCACGCGTGGCGGCCCTCTTTACGAACGCGAGGGCATCAGGCGCCGCAGCCCTCGGGATTGATGGAGGATTTGGGGCGGATATAGACGGCACGGCCTACAATGCCGTTCTCCTCCCCTTCCCGGCCGGGGCCCGCACCGCTTTGCGCACCCCCCTCACCGGCCCGGTGGCGGCGGATACGATCGGCAACCGGGTCGGGACCGCCAAGGTGACAATCGACGACTGGATGCGAGTCCGGTGGCGTTGGGACGAGCAGGTGCGCTACATCTTTGACGCCTCCAATGGCCAGCCGGGCGGGACCAATGCGGACTTCAATGGTGAGTCCTTTGTGCGCTTCTACAACCAGACGGGCACGACCGTGGAAGACACTGTCTGGGGGAACGGCACGAATCTTCCGGCCTGGCTGCCGGCGGGACGCAAAGTGGAGGTCGGTGCCTTCTACCGGACCCTTCGCCGCGACCAAACCCTGGGAAATTTTCTCGGGAACCTCACCGGCGACCTCGGGACGATGAGTTCCGACATCTCGAAGCTCACGGACCTGACTGTCAGCGATGCAAATGGTCGGGCGCGGGTGGCGAGAATCTGGCAGGTGCCTGCCGCCGCGAAGCCGAGCGAGGTCCACTTTATTTACCAACCGACCGTTTTCCGGGCGGTGGTTCCGCTTGGACAGGGGTTTGATGCGTTGAACCCGAACACCCAACTCATCCCGGCTCTCCCCGACGGTGCGGTCCTGCGGGCCGACGAGAACGGACCTTCTGGAGGCTTCCAAAAGTTGGATACCGGCCCTAGCGGTGTCGGTGAGCCGCTGCGCTGGGATCAACTCGGCAAGCGCTCGCTCCCCGCGCATCCGGGCATCTTTAGTGGCGGTTGGCCGGATGCCAAAAAGCAGGCCACCGCTTACAAAATCGAAATCGTGAGCGGTTATCCTGATGATCTCGTAACCAACCTGCGGGCCATTGAGCGGCCCGATGGCCTGCGCGAGACCAGCACGGACCCCGTCAACCAGACGCCCGTGCTGGATTTCAAGGGAGAGCAGAAGCGGTCCCCATCCGGTTTGCCGCTCTATTATGTGACACAAATCCGTCTCGCGGGGACAGAGGGGAAATTTCCAGCCTCTCCGGTGGCCCACTACCGGCACCACTTCGGTCAGGATCCAGGAAGGGATCGCAGCCCCCCCCACACGGCTGGACCTCAGCACGTCCGACAACTGGAAATTCATTCAACTCACCTACGAGGACAAGCCCGGCAGGTCCTTGGTGGGGGCCGCTGACGACGGGGTGCCCTTCACCGTCCTTGATCCGATGCGCAGCGTGCTGCTTTACAGCTACCGCCCCAATCCGGATGAAGCGGCGGACGGCACCCTCACCGACGAAAAACTCGCGGTCCGCGTCATCGATTCCCGGCCGGTCGCTCCGATCGTCCCAGACTCCGCTCTGAATCCACTGGGCCGCCGCGGCCTGCTGCTGGGCGGCGGATCTGCCGCCGCCGACGGGGCCGTTGGGATCGTGACCCGCGGCACCGGCACCGGTGTCCCCGCAACCATCAGCCCCGCAGGCCCAAACCTCGTGCTTGATTTCTGGCTCAATGCGAAAGGACTCAAGGATATTCCGGTCGCGCTAACCAACTGCACCACCACCACGGTCGCGCCGGGCACCACCGTTACCTGCAGTAGCACCGCCGGTCTCGCGGCGGGTATGAGTCTCAGCGGCTCGACCATCGTCCCCGGAACCACCATCGCCTCGATCACCAACGCGACGACCTTCACCCTCAGTGCCCCGGCGGCCAACGCTGGAACCGCGTTGGCCCTGACCGCATTCAACAAGCCAGTGAAAATCCTGACCACCAGCGTCCTCAACACCAGTGCCGCCAACCTCGAAGTGATTCTCGATCCGGCCACCGCCACCCTCACCGCGCGGTTCATGGGCCGACTCTCCGTCAGTCATCCCGTCTCCATGGCGGAGGCCGGCTGGAGCCACTGCGTCATCCACATTTTCGGCGAGACCTTTTTCGGCGTGCCCGGGCTCTTCCCCGGCGTGCCCATGACCCTGCTCGATTTCTATGTGGACGGAGTGCGGGCCGAGGACGGACTGGCCACCGCGCTGTTCCCCACTCAGCCCACCGCTTCCTTCAATGTCAGCGCCGGTCTGACTGCCACCAGCATGAGATTCGGTGCGGGAGCCAACCGCGAGAGCATGCTTCAACTCGATCAAGTCCGGCTCTTCGACTTCGGCCCGATCAACCTCGACAACACCTACCTCGATCAGGGCGAGGTCCGGATTTTAAGGGAAAAAAGGACCACCAACCTGCGCGGAGTCGCCCCCCTGTTCTATTTTGATTTCGAGGCCGCTCCGTCCCTCGCCACCGGTGCCTCCTTCCGCTCGTTCGCGAACTCTCGGACGGATGTCAAAATCGGCGTGGGACCGTTTTCGACCAATGACCCCAGCGGTCTCTGGCCAAGTGTCTGGTCCCGCCTCGATATTCAGGAAGTCGCCACCCGCATCGACAGCGCCCTCGACAATGCCGGCTTCAATGGCGGCGGTTATATCCTCAACGAGATTTCCAACTACAACGCCAGTCTCTATACTCGCGGTGCCACCGTCGGCACCTGGGGCCCGATCTTCCCCGTCAACGAGAAACGACTCTTCACCGATCCGCTCCGGCTCCTCGAAGTCGCCTACTACGAAAACCCCTACCGGCAGGACGCAATTTCCCACCCCAACGTCGCCTGGCCCTATCTGGAAGCTCGTTATGACGAGGTGATCTACCCGAAATACGGCCCCCACCGGGACAAGGCCATTTATATCGCCAGCCGCGTCGGCTCGGAGGGCATCGACCAAAACGGCTTTCTGCAGCAGGTCTTCGGCCTCGACCAGTTTGCCAATTTTAAAATCTACAACCAGCCGGCCCGTGGTGCAGCCGGCTTCAACCCCAACGAGGAGCACGCGATTGCCGCGGCTTCCAATCGGGCTGCCCTCAAGCTCAAGGAAGTCGGGGAGGACATCCCCAACAATCCGCCGCTGGCCGCCTTCGCCCTGCAGCGCGACATCAATGTCTGGGACCGCAGCTTGCCTGTGGCCACGATGAACACCTATACCTCCGACCCGTGGGTGCTGGTGCAGGTAAACAACCTGGGGACGGGAGAGCCGGAGATGGCCGCCTATAAGGTTGAAAAAGTCCGCAGTGGCAAGCTTGACTTCCCCCGGCCCACCCTTGGCAAAGACAGAGACGGCGCAGCTTACGACACCACCGGCCTGGCCTACGAACCGGCCGCCAATCCAGAGGACCGATTCCTCACCATGGATCCCTCCCTAGCCTACGACTTCTCCTACGCCGCCGACTATCCGGTCATGGCCGGGGATCTCCTCATTCCACCCTACCCGCTCAACGTCGTCATCGGCAATGTCCCCATGCCGGCCCGCGGCTCTAGTGACGGAGACCAGCGGACGCTCTGGAAGGACGTTTACAATCACGCCTGGGTCGTTTCGGGCGGCGGCAGCTTCTTCTACCAGTTCTTTTATCCGTTCCGCAGTGACTTCTATTTTACCACCCCCCCGGACCTCGGCACCCCGGTGGCGTGGATGCCTGATCTCGACAAAAGCACCAACACCTTTAAATTCATCGACCTCGACACCGACACTCTGGAGCCGGGCAAGGTGCACTATTCCAGTTCCTGGCGCACCACTTATCCGAAACTCAAGCGTGGGGAAACTCTAACCTATCAGGGTGGGGAATATTTCAATGAAAACCCCGGATCCAACGGGCTTCCGGCCCTCGTCGCCATGAAGGCGGTTGAGATCGTTTACGACGTGTCCACGCCGAACATGGTCTTCAATGAAAGCAATCTCGATGCCTATTCCGCCAGGATCATCCGCCCACTGGACCGCCATGAGGCGCGCTTCAAGGTCGCCCAGATGAAGGCCGCCAAGTTCGAACCCGCAGCCCCTTCCGTGTTTGTGGTGGCTGAACGCTGGTATTTCAAGGATCTGCCGGGGTCGCTCCAGCGCCGCTTCTACTTTGACTCCCTGGCGGAGAAACTCGTCTTCCGCGGTTACCTCAATGACAAGGACAGTGGCAATCCCAACCTGACCGCAGGACCGGATCCCGTCAACGTGCTCGAACCGGGCATCCTGACCCCCGAGGACTTCGCCACGCTCCAAGGCCTCGCGGCCTCCGAAGTTGGGGATGACGATCCGACCAAACAAGCCAAACAAGAGATGCTCGATGCCATCACCACCATCTACGAGAAGACCCGGAACCCAATGATGGTCCGCGCTGTCACCGACCCGGAGCATCCCGTCATCACCGGATCCTATCTGGCCGGCATTAAGGAATCACCCCTTGTGACCGAGCGGATCGGTCTCAACCTGGAACTGCTTGGACCGGAAGCCGACAGAGCGGCCGAACTCGCCAAGATTCAAGAGCAAGCAAAGAATCTTTTCCTCCTCAACCAGGCATGGGATATCACCGCATTAAAAGAATCTCTTGAGACGATCCAAAAGGCGGACAAGGACATCAGCGAACTCAGATACAAGATCTCCCTTCTCCCGACTCAGCCCGAATCGATTTACGTCCCGCTCGACAGCTTCGGGGTCGGCTCCGCGCTGGTCCCCAACCCCGGTCTTCTGACATCAGCGGTCAATGGGTCGCGCTTCATCACCATTGCCGAAAACAATCGGGAGGAACTCAATGGGGCTCCGGTCAGTCTTCACATCATCGAGATCATTCCAGACCGCTACCGCGGCACCATCAAGGTCATTGAGGCCGCCGACGCCTTCAGTGAACGGGTCACCCTGCAGCACAACGGTGAGTTTGGTGCCAACACGGGCGATCTTTATTATGAATGGTGGATCCGCGATGCGAGGCCGCTGGACACTGTCTTGAAGCGCGAGATTGATTCGCTATCGACCGCCACCCCGGATCCGAACTGGCAGCAATACACTCCCGAGCCGAAGGTCCCGAAAACACCGGAGGATCTGTTCGCTCTCAAACAGAAGGCCGGGGGGCGGACGATCTCCGCCGCCGAGGCTAAACACTTCGGCCTCCACTCCATCGTCTTCGAAGGTCGGCCCGATGTGGTCCTCGCCGACAAACTGGTCCTCATGCGTTACCGGCACATCACCGAGACCGACTGGAAACTCGTGCCCTTCGAGTTTGCCAGCGCGGCCACGGAATGGAAACCCGGCACCCCGGCACCCTTCCAGTGGGCCGGGGCCGCCAATTCACCGCAACTGCAGGCCGACGGCAGCAAACGCTACATCCCCCAACTCGTCATGGGCTGGGTCAAGCGGGTGCTTGATCGCATCAACCCTTACGAAGCCCGCTACAACGACTTCTTCAGCAACGAAAGCCCGGCCACTTACAGCAGCCAAATCCGCATCGCCGGCGGACCCTTTGCCGGCAAGGTCGCCCTCAATCCTGACAAGAACGTTATTGAAAACACCGGGCTCATCGAACTCTACGAAACGGTCCTCGCCCGGGCCCGGGAACTATCGATCGACAATTCCAGCAACGGCAACGCCAGCGAGGGCATCAAACAGGCCCTGCTCCTGGCCGCCACCCGCCTTTCCGTGCTCTACGAACTCCTGGCCCGCGAGGCCTACAGTGACGCCCAAGATTCGACGATCACCGTCGGCCACGACGACGGTCTCGCCAGCGTCGCCCCCTACACTTTTGCCTTCCAGAACATGGAGGCGGATGTCATGCACGAAGAATTGGCCCTGCTGCGCGGCACGGACTTCCGCAAGAGTTATCCGGTTTATAACCGCATGTTCTGGAACTACGCCAAGGGCCTCGGCGAGGCCGCCTACAACGTCAATTATAACATCTATGACGCCAATACTGACGGCTTCATCAACGAAGATGACGCCCGCAAGCTCTATCCGCAGGGCCATGGCGACTCGTGGGGGCACTACCTTTCCGCCATTGGGATGCACTACACCCTCCTGCAGCATCCGAACTTCAGTTGGCTGGCCCGGTCGGAACTCTACTCCCTGATGCAGAATGTGCTGGAGGTGGATTACCTCGACGAGAAGACCTTCGCCAAGCTGGCCGCCGGCAAGGCCCGCGCCGGTCGCGACATCGTCCGCGGCACCTACCGCATGAACTATACCCAGAACCCCGACGGTCAGTGGCAGGGCTACACCGACAGCGCCGACCCGGCCCGCGCCTGGGGTGTTTCCGAGTGGGCCCACCGCGCCGAACAGGGGGCCTATTTCGACTGGATCGTCGCCAATGCCCTGCTTCCAGCGGACTCCGACCCCGATCCAAGCACGCCTGTCGGCGATCCTGAGAATCTGGACCGCATCGAGCGCTCCGGCGCCATCGCCGAGATCGGCGAGATCGCGGCGGGCATGTTCGAAATCCAGACGGCCATGGATGAAGCCAACGGCGGGGTCAATCCGCTGGGTTTCGACTCCGATGCCGTCACCTTCGACCTCGATCCCGCAGCCTTCGACGGCGGTAGCAGCCACTTCGAGCAGGTCTATGACAAGGCCCTCGCGGCCAGTTCCAACGCCCTCGCCACCCTCGATTTCGCGGCCCGGGCCGACAATAAACTCCGGGCCATCGGCAACGATACCAATGACCTGATCGTCGAGGCCTTCCAGCAGGACCTCGACTACCGCAACCGTCTCATCGAAATCTTTGGTCGGCCCTACGATGGCACCATCGGCTTCGGCAAACCCTACCCCGAAGGCTACGAGGGACCGGATACGCTCCTCTTCGCCTACCTCGACCACACGAAGATCAGTGAGATTGTGCCGCAATCCAAAGCAGAAGACGACGACAGCACCGTGCATTTCTACAATGTTTACAAACGCACCAAGGCAGCCGCAGACGACCCGGTCATGGTGGGCCTTTACCAGAACGTGTGGGGTGCGGGCGGCACTGATAAGCTTTCAACGGCCTTCGTTACCCTCGTCGGGGATCGCAACTACGAGTTGGAAGCCGAAATGTATGACCTGAGTGCTGGTAAACTGAGTCTGCCTTACAAAACCACTGCTAAATACGGCTTCCAGGCCCCAACCGACTGGGGCCAGCGCACCAGCTACGGCAAGGTGCAGACCGCTTTGGAGGGAATGCTCATGGACGAGATCGCCCTCGACAGCGCGATCGCCGATTACATCGGCTTCCTCCAGGACTGGGAGCAGAAGACTGCGCGCCTCGATAGTCAATTGGAGATATTCTCGGAAAAGGAAGGTCTTCGTGACAAAATCACGGCGATTCGCGCCACTTTCAAAGGGACATTTGTCGCGACCGATGCCGCTATAACTGCCTTCGAACTCTTTGGGCTGTTCACGACCAGTGCGGTAGAAGTGGTCGCTGAGGCATTCCCCACGGATACTGGTTTTTCAAATGACATCACTGCGCCCATACGGGCTGCGGCGCTGGGAGTTGCTGCTGCGGCCAAGGCAGGCCCGGCGGTCGCAAAAACGGTCAGTGAAGCCCTTCAGAAGGTAGCAGAATTTGTGGCTGAAGAACTGATAGCCGCAAAGGAACGTGACCTTGATCGGGTGGACCAGTTGAACGACTTTGAGGGCATGGTGGAAGAGTTGACGAACCTCAGCGGCGGGGACCAGCCTAAGCGGGATGCAATCGGAACGGCTCTGCAGAGTCTTGAAATGCACCGGCAGGAATACATCACGGCCCAGGCGGAAGGCTTCCGTCTGCTGCGGGAGCGCGAGGCCTTCAACAAGATCCTCGCTGCGAAGGTGCAGAAGCACCGCTACCAAGACATGGTGGTGCGCCTTTCGCGCAACGAAACGATGTCGAAGTATCAGAGCGCCTTTAACCATGCGGCGCGCTACACTTGGCTGGCGGCCAAAGCCTACGAGTATGAAACCAGCCTCGATCCAGGCCATCCGGCCGCTGCCAGCGGCGTGTTGGACAAGATCGTCCAGGAACGCCAGCTCGGCCTCTGGGCCGACGGCGCACCGCTGTCCGGCCAGGGTGGTCTGGCGGAAATTCTCAACCAATTGAGCGGCAACTTCCAAGTGCTCAAGGGCCAGCTCGGCATCAACAACCCACAGCAGCAAATCGAGAAGATCTCCCTCCGCAGCGAACTATTCCGCATCGGCCCCGCCGGAACCCCGTCCAGTGATGCCCGCTGGATCGATGCCCTCAAGGCGCGGAAAGTGAATGATCTCAACCAGATGCCGGAATTTGTCCGCTCCTGCCGCCCCTTTGCGACCGGTGCCCAGCCGGGACTGGTCATCCGCTTCGCCACCAGCATCGAACCCGGCCGCAATGTCTTCGGCCAGGCGCTGGCTGCAGGGGATCACAAATACAGCACCGCCAATTTCGCCACCAAGATCCGTAGTTTTGGGGTGTCGTTGACCTCCGACTACGGCGATGCCGGCCTGTCCGGCACCCCGCGCGCCTACATGGTCCCGATCGGCAATGACTACCTGCGCACCTCCACCTCGGCCCTGCCCGTGACCCGCATGTGGAGTCTGGTCGAGCAGCGCATCCCCACGCCTTTCACCATCAATCAGAGTAATCTGACCTCACCCGGTTATATCCCGACGCTGAATGGCGTTGACGGCAGTTTCAGCGACCTGCGCCGTCACGGCGACTTCCGGATCTTTTTTGGGGACCCGGGCGGCAACACTGAAGAGAGCGATGTGGTGGACGAGGGCGAACTGATTTTCGACTCCCGCCTCATCGGCCGCTCGGTGTGGAACTCCGAATGGATGCTCGTCATTCCCGGAGCCGAGCTGCATGTCGATCCCAATGTCGGATTGACGAATTTCGCGGAGACCGTCTCGGACATTGCGATCTACTTCCAGACCTATTCCCACCAGGGCGAATGAAACCATCCGCGGCCCCAACCATCCAGCCATTCCATCCGATGAAAACAAGCTTCGCCTTCCTAGCCTCCGCCATCCTCAGCCTCCTCGGTCCCGTTTCGACCACGCGGGCCCAGTCGTTCACCAGTGGTTTCAGCGAAGCTGAGGTCACGTTCTACGGTGAGGTCCGCAAATCCGGTGGTGGACAGACCATGCTGCTGCAGTCCGGCCAGTTGGAAATGACCTTTGTCAACCAGTCCAATCCCGCCAACATCGTCTCCCTCAAGACGGAACTGCGGCCCACCGGAAGCAGCACCGCCAAGCCCTACTCCTATGCGCTGAAAGTGCCGCTGGCCTATCTGCCGGATGCGACGCGGAACAGGGAATTCCTTTCCATCAGCACCCTGCCCACCGGCTTCAAGGTGCAGCAGATCAAAATTGATGGTGCGGCGGCCACGCTGCCGGATGGCAGCAAGGATTTTTACGGCATGAGCTTCGCCAGCCGGGCCACGGAACAGCGGCTGGATTTGCTCGTGGCGGGCGACAGCATTGATTCCGACCATGACGGCCTGACCGACTGGTGGGAACGGCTCTATGGGTTGGATGCGACGCTGGCGGACGCCACCAGTGATTTTGATGAGGATGGCTGGAGCAATGCGGAGGAGTTCCGTCGCGGCAGCAACCCCGCGCTGAGCAACCGGGTGCCGCAACTGGCGACTTCGGAAATCCTCCTGCCGGAGTCTGGCGAGGCGGGCCTTTACCTGCAGGTGCTGGATTCGGACACGGCACCCGCCGGTCTCGACATCGTCCTTGCGCCGCTGGATGGCGGCGGGTTTCAAACCAAACTCGACGGCGCGCCACTGGGTTCCGCGGCGCATTTCCCGCTGACGGCGCTGCAGTCGGGACGGCTGAGCATCGCGCACACGGACCGCGCAGTGCGGGAACTGGCGCTGCCGGTGAGCTGGAGCGATGGCGGGGACGTATTCTCCGGCGAGGTGAAGGTGCGAGTCATTTCCCCCAGCGCCACCGACGGCAGCGAGGCGGCGCTGTGGCTCGACGGGCTGGATCTCGCGAACAGCGGCTCGCGCATCAGCACGTGGTCGGACCGCTCCGGCAACGG
>JANOBW010000085.1:0-4466 GCA_031411855.1 Opitutia bacterium | reverse complement strand
CCACCAGCTCCTCCAGCACCCCGAGGTGGGAAAGCCCCCGCGCCCCGCCCCCGCCCAGCACCAGGGTGACCTCCTCCGAGGCCAGCACCCGCCCCAGCCGCGCAAACGACTCCGGGGCGGCATGGCTCACATGGTGCCATTCCGAGACCGGCCAGGAAGACAGCACGGCCTCGGCCCCGTGGTAGGGAGGGGCCTGCTCGTGGCGGAACACGGCGTGAAAACGCGGCCGCACATGCGCCGAGACGAGATCCTGCAGCGAGGCCTCCAGCGCCCGCCCCCGCACCGCCAGGTCCGGCGTGGGCGGCCCCCACACCAGCACCAGGTCGGCCGACCTCAGGAGCGCCTCCCGCCAGGCCCCGGAGGCCGCGTCCCCGTCGGCCAGCACAAAACGGTGTTTCGCCTCGGCCGCCGCCAGGGCGGTGGGGAAACTCTCCGGTTCGCCCGGGGGCAGGATGCAGGCCGGGCCGCGTTCCGAGAGGGTTTGCCGCAGCGTGGCCAGATCCTCGGCCCCGGCCCCGGCCACCACGATGAGGTTGTCCGGCGGATGGTGCCGGCGCGTCGGGGTGGGCTGGACGAGGCGGCGCAGGCGGGTCCCCAGCAGCCGCAGCAGGGTGAGGCCGGCCGCCGGGTTCAGTTTCAGGAGGGTTTCAAAGTCGGAGGAATCAATCTCGACCAGCTCGGTGGGGCGGAGGGCCACCACGGTGGTGGCGCGGGCCGTGGGATCAAGGAGGGCCATTTCCCCGACGGATTCCCCCGCAAAGGCCTCGGCCAGCATTTCCACCCCGGAGGCGGTGTCGCGCAACACCCGGAGGCGTCCGGACCGCACCAGATAAAGCGAACGCGCCTCCTCCCCCTGGCGGAACAACACATCGCCGCGCCGCAGCCTCACCGTCCGGCAGGAGGCCGGCAGCAGCCCGGGATCGCCCAAAAGCTCACCCAGGCGGTGGGGTTCGTTTCCTTTCATCAGGGAGGACACCACGCCTTTTCCCCCGGGCGGCGGCCGCAGGCAAGGCGGTTTGAGGGAAGGTGTGGGAAGGGGGTGCCAGGAAGTGAGGTCAAAGTGGCAAGGCAGAGATCCGGCGAGCCTTTGACGAGGGCCTTTCCTGGCGGGATCAGCCCCGAAGCGCCTGTTTTGATTCCTCCGAGCCCCTTAGGCGGGCAGCAGGGCGGGGTTCACGATTTCGGCGTCCTTCCAGTTGGATTCGAGGGCGTAGTGGCCGCGTTTCTCCTCGGTGAAGACGTGGACCATGATGTCGGCGGTGTCCACGACGACCCAGCCGCTGTCCGTCTGGCGGTCAATGCCGATGATCGGATACTTGAGCAGGTCGAAGGCCTTTTCGGTCTCGATATGGAGGGCGCGAAGGTGGGTTTCGGCCATGCTGGTGGCGATGACATAGAAATCCACCAGGGAGGAACGCGCGCCCAGGTGAAGGATGCGGATATCGGAGGCCTTTTTGTCATCCAGCGCGGTGTAAACGGCCTTGAGGGCGCGCAGGGTGGCGGGGGAGGCGTTGGACCAGGGCTGGCGGACGGCGGTCTTGGGAGCGGCGGCGGGTTTGACGATGGAGGCGGCCTTGCGGGAAGCGGTGGTTTCCGGCGCGGCGGCTTTTTTGGCGGCGGCGGCCTTCTTGGCCGGGGCTTTTTTCACCACGGTCTTCTTGGCGGCCGGAGCCTTGGCCGGCGCGGCCTTGGTGACGGCCGCCTTTTTCACCACGGCCTTGGAAGCAGCCTTCTTGGCGGGGGCGGCAACCTTTTTGACGGCGGCAACCTTTGTGGCGGGAGCTTTGGGAGCGGCGACGGCGGCGGTCGCGGCGGCCGTTTTTTTGGCGGCGGATGTGGTGGCAGGAGCGGCGGCGCTCGATGCGGCTTTGGATTTGGTCATTAAAATGAAAGTGGCAGGATAGGCCCGCTCTTGAGGCGTTGGCAAACCCTTGTTGGCAGAAGGTCGGTGGGAATTTCCCCCCGGGCGAGGCGGCGGCGGACCTCGGTCGAGCTGGCTGGGTGGAAGGGGAGGTTGAGCCAGAGGAGGCGAAAGGGAAACGAAACAGGCGGGGGCGGCGTTTCGGGGCTCATTTGGTTTCGGGGCGCGCACAGGAAGGTCACCCTTTCGGCCAGTTCCCCGATGTCGCGCCAGCGGTGCAGGCCGGGAAGCTGGTCGGCCCCGATCAGCCAGAACAGTTCGGCCCCGGGAAACTCCGCCGCGAAATGGCGGACGGTTTCAATCGTGTAGGACGGCGGCGGGCGGTGGAGTTCCCATGCGCTCACTTCCAGGCGGGGGTGGTCCTGCACGGCCAGGCGGAGAAACTCCCAGCGCTCGTCGGGAGTGAAACGGTGATGGCTTTCCTTGTGGGGATTCCGGGCGGCGGGGATGAACCAGAGCTTGCCGAGACGGGCCTGGTCCAAAGCGGCTTCGGCCATGGCGAGATGGCCGAGGTGAACGGGGTCGAAGGTGCCGCCAAAAAGGCCGATGCGCATGGGGGCGATGCTAGGGGACCGGAGAAGCGGGAGACGAGAGGAAAGGCGGCGGGGCATTCATGGGGGTGGGTGGCCGGGTCCACGGGCGTCCCGGAAACGTTGCCAGGCCTTCTCGTCATCCATGTCCCAGCCCGCTTCGGGAGCGGGCACGGTGGCGAGCGCGCCGGGATGCTTCCGGACGAGGGATCGTCCGCCTTCGTCTCCCGTCAGCGCGGCGAGTTCCCGGAAGTGTTGGGCCGCGAAGAGGGCGGGAGGGCCCGGCGAGTCCTGGTGGTCGCAGAGGAGGATGGAGGCGTTGCCCTGCCCGAAACGCGTCATGAGCCGCCCGATGGTTTCCGTGGTCACGCCAGGCTGGTCGGCCAGCATGACGATGACCGCGTCCTCGTCTTTCAAACGGGCGGCACCGAGCGCGAGCGAGCACCCCATGCCCTCCTGCCAGCGCGGGTTCTCCAGCACCGTCGTTTTGTCCGGCAGGCCCGCCTCAAGAATCAGCCGGGCGTGGGGCCCGAGCACCAGCACGACGGGGTCGCAGCCCGCCTCGCGGGCCACCCGGCAGGCCCGGTGGACGAGGGTTTCGCCCTCCAGTTCCAGAAGCTGTTTGGGGCGGCCAAAACGGGTCGAACCGCCCGCCGCCAGAATGATCGCGGCGATTTTCACGGGCCGGGCCGGGGGAGGTGGACGGGGCCGGTGCGGTCGCGCAGGAAACCGGCGTCCCGGCCCGCGAACACGGCCTGGATCTCGGCCAGGATGGAGAGCGCGATCACTGGCGGGTTGTCGGCCCCGAGATCGAGTCCCATGGGGGCGTGAAACCGTGCCACCCAGTCCGCTTCCTCAAACAGCCCGCAGTCGCCCAGCTCGCCCAGCAGTTCCTCGCGGCGCCTCCGGGAGCCCAAAAGTCCCACGTAACCGAAGTTTCCGGCCGCCGCCGCCTTGAGGTAGGCGAGGTCGGTGGCCAGATGGTGGCTCATCACCAGCACGGCGGTGGTCCGATCCGGGGGAAACTTCCGGGCCAGTTCCTCCGGCGCCATGATGTGGACGGTCTCGTCCGCGACCCGCCCCACCTCGGTCCGGTGGTCGCGCACGATGCGGTGGGTTTCCCAGCCCAGCACCCGGGCCATGGCAAAAAGCGGACTCTGATCCTCGGTCCAGCCCACCACGACGAGGCGGGGGCGGGGTCCCACCGTTTCCACGAAGCCTTCTCCCTGGAAGTTTCCCAGGCGGCTGCCTTGGGCGGAGGTGAGGACGCGGAAAGTTTCCCGCCTGTGCATGAGGGCGAGGATCTCGTCCTGGATTCCGCCGGGCTGAAGCCGCTCGATGACAAACTCCAGCACGCCCGGGCAGCCGAAGTGGGGCCGGGTGTCCACCCGTTCGATGCGGCAACGGCCGTCCGCGAGAACCTCGCCCGCGATCCGCGCCAGCCCCGCTTCCAGGCAGCCTCCGCTGAGCGAACCCGCGTGGCGGCCGTCGGGCAGCACGAGCATTCTTGCGCCCGGCTGGCGGTAGCTGGAACCCTCGCGGGCCACCAGGGAAACGAGCCCGAGGGGGTTGCCCCGGTGGCGTCCGAGAAAGTCCGCAAGCAGGTGCCAGTCGCTGTTCACGGCAAAGCGTCCATCGCCGCATTTAGGCCCTTGGCGGCATGGCCACAAGGGCCAGCCCTACGGAGCGAGCCAGACCAGGGATTGTTTTGAAAACGAATCAAAATCATGCCAAATCGTTCGCGGTTCTCACAAACAATTCAGACTTTCGACAGGTCGAAGGGCAGTTTGCGGACGCGTTTGCCGGTGAGATCAAAGACCGCGTTGGCCAGCGCCGGGGCGAAGGGAGGCAGGCCGGGTTCCCCGACGCCTCCGGCCTCGGCGGTGTTCTCCATGATATGGACCTGGATGGGCGGGATGTCCGTGATCCGGGGCATCCGGTCGACGTCGAAATTTTTCGGCACCGTCATCCCGTCGCGGAACGTGATCTCGTGCGCCGTGGCCGCGCCCAGGGCC
>JANOBW010000084.1:0-3498 GCA_031411855.1 Opitutia bacterium | reverse complement strand
GAGGAGGAATGGCGCCAGGGCACCTACGGGGAGCGCCTCAAACACGCCCTCGTCAAAGGGATAGACGCCCACATTGAGACCGACACCGCCGAGGCCCTTGAGGCCCTCAGCCGCCCCCTCCTCGTCATCGAGGGTCCGCTCATGGCGGGCATGGGCGTGGTCGGCGAACTCTTCGGCGCGGGCAAGATGTTCCTTCCTCAAGTGGTCAAATCAGCGCGGGTGATGAAAAAGGCCGTGGCCTACCTCACCCCCTTCATGGAGGCCGAGAAACTTAAAAAACGCCGCCTCCGGGAGCTCCGCGCCGAAGCCGTGCGGCAAACCGTCACCGGCAGCGTCACTCTCGTCGAAGGTTTCACCTACGAACCCTACCCCGACCTGACCAATGAAGAACGCGCGGTCGAGCAAAAGTTTGCCGCCGAACTGGCCCTCGACCTCGCGGACGCAGGCCGGCGCTACGAGGCGGAATTTCGCAATGTTTACGACCGCAACAGCGCCCAGGAACTGAGTCCCGACTACGCCCCGACCCGTGAGAGCCGCCAACGCTGGAGCATCGCCACCCTCAGCCCCGCCGGAGGGTTCATTGACTGGCTCTACGAACAAAAGCTCAAGACTCTGCCACTCGAAAGTCTCATCGCCTTCAACGCCGGAGGCCAGGGCAGCGGCAAGACGACGGCCACGAGGGAGGCTGAAGTCGAACGCCGAGCCGCCATCCTGATGGACGGCACCCTTCAAGACGTGGTGCGCTGCCGCAAAAACATCCTGTCGGCCACAAAGCACGGCCATATCGTCGAGATTCGTTTCGTTTACTGCCCCTGGGATAAAGCCGTGGTCAACATCCTCCGTCGCGGGGCTCAAGAAACCGGCCGTATCGTTCCGCTAAAAAGAGCCGCTGGCGGGCACTTCAACTCGGCCCGAAATGTCCTTAGGCTTGTGGATGAAGTTTTTGCAGGGGGTGTTGATGTTTACGTTTTCGACAATACTGACTTCAACCGCCCCTTATCGAGGGACTTGGAATGGTTGCGAGCACACCTCCACGAGTCCCTCGATAAACTCCTTGAAACAGGAAAGGAAATCGCCGAAAAACATTTCCATGATAACCGAAACAAAGCCACTTACTCAACGCGAGCGCTTCGCGATGGATTCTTCCTTAGAGCAACGGGCTCTGGAGAAATTCCGTGCCCTGAACGAGGCCACGATGAACGCCCTGCGCAAGGCGGGAGCGGCCCGGACCAAGATGGAGCGGGAACAGGCGGAGGCGGAAGCCCTGGCCCAGGCCCGCAAGTAAGCCCGGAAGCCGAGGACGACGACGCCCAGGGCACCATCGTCCTCGCCACCGTCAAGGGCGACGTCCACGACATCGGCAAAAACATCGTCGGGGTCGTCCTGGCCTGTAACAACTACAAGGTCATAGACTTGGGCGTGATGATCTCCTGCGAGAAGATCATCGCCGCCGTCCGCGAGCACAAGGCCGACGCCGTCGGTCTCTCCGGCCTCATCACCCCCTCCCTGGAGGAGATGGCCTACAACTGCGCCGAGTTCAAACGGCTGGGTTTCACCCTCCCCATCCTCATCGGCGGCGCGACCACCTCCAAGGCCCACACCGCCATCAAGCTGGCCCCGCACTACCCCCATGGTGTCCACCATGTGCTCGACGCCTCCCTCGTCATCAACGTCTGCTCCCAGTTGCTCAACAACGACACCCGCGCCGCCTACGAGGCCGCCAACCACGCCGCCCAGGAGCGCCTCCGCGAGCGCCACGCCGCCGGCCGCAACGTCAACTCCGACCTGCTTCCCCTGGCCGAGGCGCGCGGCATGGCCCCTGAGCCCGACTTCGCCGCCCCCGGCATTGTGGTCCGCCCCCGCCAACCCGGCCTGACCGTGCTCGACTCCGTCACCGTGGAGGAGCTCCTCCCCTACCTGGACTGGACGCCCTTCTTCAGCGCCTGGGAACTGCGCGGGGTTTACCCGAAGATCCTGACCCACGAGAAATACGGGGCCGAGGCCACCAAGCTCTTCAACGACGCCCAGGCCATGCTTCGCAAACTCATCGCCGAAAAGCGTTTGCGCCCCAAGGCCGTCTGCGGCTTCTGGCCCGCCAACCGCGTCGGCGACGATGTCGTGATCTACACCGACGAGACCCGCACCCAGGTCCGCGCCACCTACCACTTCCTCCGCCAGCAGAAGGAAAAGGTCCTGCCCAACGCGCGTTTCCTCTGCCTGGCCGACTATGTCGCCCCCGCCGGCGCGGGCCCGGACTGGATCGGCTCCTTCGCCGTCACCAGCGGTCCGGAAGTGGGCGAGATCGCCAACGAGTTCAAGGCCGTCAACGACGACTACAACGCCATCCTCGTCGAGGCCCTGGGCGACCGTCTCGTCGAGGCCTTTGCCGAGTATCTGCACCAAAAGGTCCGCAGGGAAATCTGGGGCTACATCCCCGAGGAAACCCTCACCAACACCGACCTCATTGACGAAAAGTATCGCGGCATCCGCCCTGCCGCCGGCTACCCCACCTGCCCCGACCACACCGAGAAGGGCCTCATGTGGGAACTGCTCGAAGCCGAGAAACATACCGGCATGAAACTGACCGAAAACTTCGCCATGTGGCCCGCCGGCAGCGTCAGCGGCCAGTATTTCTCCCACCCGGACTCGAAATACTTCCAGGCCGGCCCCATCGGCCCCGACCAGCTGGCCGACTACGCCGCCCGCAAAGGCTGGGACGAGGCCACGGCCCGCCGCTGGCTCGCCCCGGTGCTGCCGTGACCCAAGGGAGGCAGCCCTCGGCCTGCCCTGGGACCTTCGCACGACACCCTATCCCCTTCGTGTCTTCGTGGCTTCGTGTGAGCCCCGCTGTCGCCCCGAACGTGCGGGGAAACTTGCGCCGAGGTTAAGATTTCGGCCCCTTCCGGCATATTGTCCCATGCGATCCTCCACCCTGCGCGCGACCCTTCACCAAGTTGTCCTCTGCCTCCTCGCGCTCTGCCTCGGCCACGGCCCGTCCCTCGCCTCGGAACTGATCCGCGATCTGGCGGCGGGCCGTTCCCGCAAGGTGGTGGTTTACGGGACGAGCCTGACCGCCAGCGGCCCCTGGGTCACCCTCATGCAAACCTGGCTGTCCGGAAACTACACCGGCAGGATGACCCTCGTGAACAGCGGCCTCAGCGGGAAAAATTCGGCCGAAGGTGTCGCCCAACTTTCCGCCAAGGTGTTGGCCCACCAGCCGGACACCGTCTTCATCGAGTTCGCGATGAACGACGCCTTCCTCTACTCCGACGGCACGCCCCAGCTCTCGGTCGCCCAGGCCCGGGCCAACCTGTTGAGCATGATGGACTCCATTCTGGCCCAGAACCCGCGCGCCGAGATCATTTTGCAAACGATGAACGCGGCCTGGGATTCACCCACCGGCAGCAACGCCTCGGCCACCCTGCGGCCCAACCTGCCCGCCTACTACCAGATGTATCGGGACGTGGCGGCGGAGCGCGGCGTCCTCCTCCTTGACCA
>JANOBW010000083.1:0-21012 GCA_031411855.1 Opitutia bacterium | reverse complement strand
AGCCCGAAGGTTTTGCGGCTGAGGTTGAGGAAATCCCCCGTGGGTGGAGCGCGGACGGTCGGGCGCCAGCCGGAGGCTTCTTCCCAGTGGTGCAGGAAGAAGGCGTGGAGGGCGTGGCGGGGGTGGGCGAGGGTGGAGAGGAGCCGGGGGGTCCAGCCCTCGTTGATGAATTCGAGGTAGAGGGACTCGTCCGGGCCGTAGATCTTGTCGCCCACCACGCGGTGGCCCAGCCAGAGGGCGTGGACGCGGATCTGGTGTTTGCGACCCGTGTGGGGGGAGACGCGGACGAGGGTGCGGCCGCCCCCGGTGGCGAGGGGTTCAAAGAGGGTCTCGGCGGACTGGGCGGTGCGGTCCTCGCGGACGATCTGCTTCACCGCCACCTCGCTTTGGAAGTCGCGGGCGATGGGCTGGTTGACCTCCACGGGTGCCGTCATTTCCCCTTCCACCACCGCGAGATAAAACTTGCGGGCGCGGCGGTGTTCCAAGGCCATCTGGGCGCGGCGGGCCGAGGCGCGGTGTTTGGCCAGGACGATGATGCCGGAGGTCTCCCGGTCGAGGCGGGCGATGAGGTGGAGCGTCTCGCACGTGAAGGCCTCCTTGGCCGCGCCCACGAGGCTGGACCAGGGACCGTTTTTCGAGGGATGGCAGACGAGCCAGCCGGGTTTGTTGAAGACGTAGAAGTCGTTGTCCTCGTGGATGAGGGTGGCGCGGAAACCCTCCTCGGTGAGCAGGTGGGCCTCGTCGGCGAAGAGTTCGGGCGGAAAGTCGGACGGGTTCATGGGCGGGATTGGCCGGAGAGGAAGGAGTCGAGGCGCATTTTTTTGAGGATGAGGGCGGTGAGCCGGGTGCCGAGGCTTTTGGGCAGACGGCTGGCGATCATGGCGGTGAGTTTGTTTTGCAGGCCCGGCACGATGATCCGTTTCTCGTTTTCCAAGGCCCGGAGGAGGACCTCGATGACCTGCTCCGAGGTGTGGCCCCCGCCGGCCATCGGGGGCTCCCGGAATCCCGCCATGCGGAAGAAATTCGTCGAGGTGGGGCCGGGGCAGAGGGCCAGGCTGCGCACGCCCGAGCCCCGCAGATCCTCGTCCAGCGCCAGGCTCCAGTTGAGAAGAAAGCTCTTGGTCGCTCCGTAAACCGCCATGTAGGGGGTGGGCTGAAAGGCGGCGGTGGAGGCGACATTGACGATGACGCCGCCCCGTTCCCGGAGCATGGGGAGGAGCAGGCCGGTGAGGTGGACACAGGCCCGGACGTTGACATCTATCATGGTCAGGTGGTGGTCGGTGTTGGGGTGGGGGAAGGGGCCATAACCGCCGAAGCCGGAATTGTTGATCAAAAGGATGGGGCCGGGCCGGGCCTGTTTTTTACAAGTCCTTGACACTTCGGCGGCCGCTTCCGCCAGGGCGGCGGGTTGGGATAGGTCACAGGGTAGGTGAAACAGGGGGGCAGGGGTGAGATTTTCGCGGGGTTTCGAGCGAGAGAGGTTGCAAATGGGCAAAGACGGTTCCAGCTTACCGGCACTAGCAATGAAGGCCTCACCGATACCGGAAGAGCCCCCGGTGATTACCACCGCTCCAAAGCGGCTGAGTGGTGTGGTTTTACGTGTGTGGTCTGTCATAAATGGTGGTGTCCTTCCCTGCCCGGGAAGCGGCCTTTCTCTTTCCTCTCCCATCCCCAACCCAACACAAGCGCAATGAGTAACAATCATGATCTGATCATCTCCGGAGTCCACATTGACCTCACGGAGGCCCTGAAACAAAAAGTTCACGAGCAAATGGCCAAGCTTTACCATCACGAGGAGCGCATCATCCGCGTCCGCGTGGAATTGGAATTCAGTTCGACCCACAGCCATCTGAAGGAGTTTATCGCCAAAGGTTACATCGAAATCATCGGCCCGCCCATGGTGGCCCATGTTTCCGGCGAGGATCTTTACCAGTGCATTGACAAGCTCAGCGAAAAACTTGACCGCATGATCCGCCGCCGCCATCGGCTGACGCGGGTCAAACGTAAACATCCGCATCCCGTGGAGATCGCCGATGCCGACATCCCCAAGGCCTCAAATTGGTCCTGATTATCAAGAACTTGGATAGGTTAAGCCCTCGGTGCCAAACGCCGGGGGCTTTTTTTGGCCTGTTTAATTTTAAACAGGACGATTCTTTGCAGTTAGTTGGAGAGGTTGGGTGGGTGTGTGCAAAAACGACCAATCCGGGGACGCTCTCCGGTCCTGAGGCAATTGGCACGGGTGCTGCCTTAGGGTTCTCGTTCCCACAACACATCTATGGTCAAACACAACACAACATTCACCCCGTTCGCCGGCCTATGGAAACATGCCGCAGGCTGGCTCACGGGTTTCCTCCTCGTATGCGGCGCAACCACTCCCCTGCTGGCACAGGATGCCAAGCCGGCGGAACCGGCTGCTCCGGCCGCTGCCGCCGCACCTGCGGCCCCGACTCCGACACTTGAGCAACGTGTCACCGCCATGGAAGCCTATTTCAGCAACACCGACCCGCTTGCGGCGGTGAAGGACAAGGACGGCAAGGTTCCCGATGGCCTGACCACGGTGGCCGGCTCCAACCCCGGCCCCGGCCACAACGGTTTCCTCATGGTCTGCGCCGCCTTGGTGCTCTTCATGACCCTCCCCGGCCTGGCTCTCTTCTACGGCGGTCTGGTCCGCAAGAAGAACATCCTCTCGATCTGCGGGCAATGCCTCGGCATCGCCGGCATGGTCACCATCCTCTGGTGGGCCGTCGGTTACTCCCTGGTTTTCGGAACCAACTTCAACAGTCCTTTCATCGGTGGCACTGAATACTTCTTCCTCAATGGTGTCGGCTCCGCCCCGAACACCACCTACGCCGCCTGGCCCTCCCAAAGTGTCTTCGCGATGTATCAGCTGATGTTCGCGATCATCACCCCCGCCCTGATCCTGGGTGCTGTCGCCGAGCGCATGAAGTTTTCCGCCGTGATGATCTTCGTCGGCCTCTGGATGTTCGTGGTTTACTTCCCCATGGCCCACATGGTCTGGGGCGGCACCGGCCTCATGAACGGCGTCTGGAACGCTGACGCCAAGATCCCCGCGATTGACTTCGCCGGTGGCACCGTGGTCCACATGACCTCCGGTTGGAGCGCCCTGATCCTCTGCCTTATCCTCGGTCCCCGCATCGGTTTCGGCAAAGAAAAGATGGCCCCCCACTCGATGGTGCTCTGCATGGTTGGCACCGGAATGCTCTGGGTCGGCTGGTATGGTTTCAACGCCGGTTCCGCCCTCGCCGCCGACGGTGTCGCCTCCCAAGCCTTCATGACCACCACCCTCGCCGCCGGCACCGCCGGTTTCGTCTGGGCCATGATTGAAAAACTCCACCGCGGGCACGCCTCGATCCTGGGCTTCTGCTCCGGTATCGTCGCCGGCCTCGTGGTCATCACCCCCGCCTGCGGTTTCGTCACCGCCAACGGTTCCATCATCATCGGTGTCCTCGCCGGTGTCGTCCCTTACCTCTTCGTCATGATCCTCAAGGGCAAATTTGGCTACGATGACGCCCTCGACACCTTCGGCGTCCACGCCATCGGCGGCACCCTCGGTGCCATTGTCACCGGTGTCCTTGCCACCAAGGATGCCAACGCCAACCTCGTGGGAGCTGACTACGCCGGCAAAAACGGCCTGGCCAAGCTCGTCACCGAAGGCGGCCTGGTCGGAGCCCAGCTCAAGGCCGTCGCCATCACCCTCGTGATCAGCATCGTGGCCACCATCGTCATCGCCTACATCGTCAAGGCCATCGTCGGTCTCCGTCCGACTCCTGAAGAGGAACGCGGCGGGCTTGACCTCGCTGACCACGGTGAAGAAGGTTACACCAACTAATCCAGCAACCGCAACGTCCAGCCACTCACACACATGAAACTTATCAAATCCATCATCAAGCCCTTCAAACTTGAGGAAGTTAAGGAAGCCCTCGCCGAAGTCGGCATCGAAGGCATGACCGTCACCGAGGTCAAAGGCTTCGGCCGTCAAAAAGGCCACACCGAAATCTACCGCGGCAGTGAATACACCGTGGATTTCCTCCCCAAGGTCATGATTGACATCGTGGTTCCTGACGAGCAGGTCCCCGCCGCCGTCAACGCCATCAAAAACGCCGCCAAAACCGGCAAGATTGGTGACGGCAAGATCTTCGTGATCAACGTCGAGGATGCCATCCGCATCCGCACCGACGAAAGCGGCGACTCCGCCCTTTGATCTCCCGCGAGGATTGAAACCTTCAGCCCCGGACGCCATGTGTGTCCGGGGCTTTTTTTGGCTTTGTCCCACTTGCCACTTGGCCCCTCCTTCCGTTTTCCCCAGAAAAATCCCATGGCGGTTTCCCTGTCACCCCTGAGCCGGCCAACGTCCGGCTTTTCCGGTTGGAGTTCCTACCTGCTTCGTTCGCTGGGGCTGGCCCTGGGGATGGCCTTGATTTCAGGGTGGTGGTGGCAATCCGGTCCCGGTTCGGCCCTGCCGATCTGGCTGGGATGGGGGCTTTCGGTCGGTCTCCTCGTCCGGTTTGGACGTTGGGCGGTCCCGGCGGTGTTTCTGACCCTGGTCCTGGTCTCGTGGGAGGAGAGGATCGGGGCATGGGCCGCCGTCCTCGTGGCGGGACAGCTGGCCTCCCTTTCCCTCGCCGCCTGGTGCCTCCGCCGCCTGGCCTGGTTCAACGCCCGTTTGGAAACCTACGCCTCCGTCGTGGCGCTCACCGCCATGGCCTCGTGGACCGGGTTCAGCCTGGCCGCGCTCCAGGCCTTTGTCGCGGGCCGGTGGGACCTCGAAAACCTCTTTGAATGGGCCCGGGCCGGTGGGCTTGGCGTGTTGGTGGGGACGCCGCTGGTCCTGCTCGATTGGGCCAAACGGGAGCGCCCCTGGTCGGGCCGCGAGACGTTTGAAAACCTGCTCTGGCTTTGCAGCGTCCTCTATTTCAGCCACCTGGTCTTCTCCTACTGGCCTCCGGTGGAGAACATTGATTTTCCGCTGAAACTGGCCCTCTTTCCGGTGCTCATCTGGGCCGCGCTCCGCTTTGGCCCCTCCGGCGTGGCCCTGGGCATGCTGGGAGTTTCCGTCCTGGCCTGGGTCAACTTCGACTCCCTGGATCAGGATGCCGGCTCACCCCTTTCCCAGGCCTGGACCTTTGTGGGTCTGCTGGGAGTTTCCGCCCTCCTCCTTGCCGCCATTTTCACGGAAATGCGACGCCGGGAGGAACGGGCCGCCGCCAACGAGGCCCGCCTCCGCGCCCTCGTCGGGGCCCTTCCCGACAGCCTGCTGATCCTGGGGCCGGCTGGTGTGGTGGAGGAGGTCCATCTGCCGACCCAGGGCGGTTCATGCACCGTGGTCGTCCCGCAGAAGGGCAGTGCCTTGGGCGAACTTTTCGGGCCGGCCTCCCCGCAGGTGGAAAACCTGATGCAGCGTTCGAGTGGTGTCCTCAACCTTCGGCTCCACGTCAACCACCAGCCCCGCCATGTGGAGGTGCGGGCGGTGCGCATGAGTTTTGGTGGCACCACCAGCACCCTTCTTCTTTTGCAGGATCAGACTGAGATCGAGGTTTCCCGGCTGGCCCTGCGGACCCGGGACGTTCTCCTCGCGGCCGGAGCCCGGGCCCGGCACCACCTCCTGACCGAACCGGACGAGGCCACCGCCCTGGAGCTGGCGCTGGGTGATCTGGCGCGTGAGGCCGGGCTTTCCGCTGTCGGCCTCTGGCTTCCCGCCCAAACCGGGGCCAGCCGCCCGCTCCGGATCCTGGCTGGGGAGGCCTCCGCAGCCGCTCGTTTGGCCTCCCTGCCGGAAACCTGCGGCCACGGCGAAATCGAAAACGCCCCGTTGCCTCCCGATGCCATCCGTCTTCCCCTGAGGGCGCGCGGGGCTCCGGAGGGGTGGCTGGTGGCCCTGCCGGACGGCCCGGGCAGCCCGTGTCTGGCCCACCCGGGCATCCTGGCGGAAATCGTCCAGGGCATGGCCGCCTATCTGGAAAACCGCCGGGCCGAGCGGGATCTGCGGGCCGCGCGGGAGCGGGCTGATGCCGCCAACTCGGCCAAAAGCGAGTTTCTCGCCATGATGAGCCACGAGATCCGCACGCCGCTCAACGCCGTCATCGGTTACGCCGACCTGCTGGCCATGACCGCGCTGCAACCGGAGCAGAAGGAACACGTCCGCACCATCAACCGCTCGGCCGGCATGTTGCTCGAACTCATTGGCAACATCCTTGATTACTCCAAAATCGAGTCCCGGGCGGTCGAACTCGCCACCGCGCCCTTTGACCTGGAGGAGGTGGCCCTGGAGTCGCTCGACCTCGTTTCGATCCGGGCCCGGGACAAGGGGCTGAAACTCCGCTTTGAGTTCTCCAGCACGCCGGGAAACGTCTTCCTCGGCGATGCCGCCCGCCTGCGCCAGGTCCTGCTCAATCTCCTGATGAACGCCGTCAAATTCACCAGGGTGGGCGAGGTGGTGCTGTCCGTTGAGGTCGTGGAAGATGGCCGTCCGGGGTTGAAACGGGCCGTGTTTGCCGTCCGGGACACCGGCATCGGCATCCCTCAGGAAAAATTCCACCGGCTCTTCCGTCCGTTTTCCCAGGTGGACGCCTCCACCACCCGCGAGTTTGGCGGCACCGGCCTGGGCCTCGCCATCGCCTTCCGTCTCGTCGAGCGCATGGGCGGCCTCATGACCGTCGAGAGCGAGCCCGGGCAGGGCTCCCTGTTCCAGTTTTCCCTCATCCTCAAGGACGGCCCCGTCCCTTCCGGCCGCAACACGCCCAGCATCTTCCTCCTCGGCCGCAAGGCCGCCGCCGGGCTGCGGCTGCTCTTTGTGGATGACGACGAGACCAACCTCCAGCTCGGCGACCTGCTTCTCCGCGAACTCGGGACCGAACCCGACCTGGCCCGCAACGGCCTTGAGGCCTTGGAGTTTCTCCGCGCCACGCGGTATGACGGTGTCTTCCTCGACCTCCAGATGCCCAAACTCGACGGCCTGGAAACCGCGCGCCGGCTTCGTGCCGGGGAGGCGGGCGAGGCCAACCGCGGGGTCTTTGTCTGCGCCGTGACCGCCTTTGTCCAACCCTCGGACCGCGAGGCCGTGCGTCTGGCCGGCATGGACGATTTTCTCCCCAAACCCATGCAGCGGAAACAGTTTCTGGAAGTGCTGGCCAAGATCCGCCCCCAGGCCTGAGTGTTTCCGCGACACATCCCTGCAACCCTTCCGCCCCGGACCGGTTTGCCCTCTGACAAACAACTCTTTCCGTTCCGCTCTCCCTCCATGCAACGCCGTCTTCCCCTTTTTCTTGCTGCCTTACTTGCCGGTGGTGCCTGGTGGTTTTTCGCCAGCCGCGAGGAGTCCGCTCCCGTCGCGGTGGCATCGGCCCCGACCCCCCGCCTGAAGAAAACCGGCGCAAACGGCCTGCCGAGTTCCCTGGGTTTGGAAAACCCTCCCGCGGAGGATGCCACGGAAAGTGCTCCCTCCGGAGCCTTTGGGGACGAGGCCGTGCTGGTCTTCGCCAACGACGAGGCCTACGCCAACTTTCTCAAAAACCTGCCCAAGGGGGTGGGCCTCCTTTCCTCCAGCAAGGGGCTCCGCGCCGTCCGCCTCAAGGTGAACAAAAACAGCCGGGCCGCCCTGCGCGAACTTCTGGCCGACGCCCAGATGGGCGGAAACTTTCCGGTTTACGCGCCGTTGCCGCCCGATTCCAGCAACGTCCTCGAATCGGGCGAGGCCTTCCGGCGGCCCGTCCTCAAGGACATCGGCATCACAGGCAGCCGGGCCGGGTATGGCAAAGGGGTTTCCGTGGCCATTCTCGACACCGGTGTGGTCGAGCATCCCGCCCTCGGAACCCTGGCCGGCAGGCTGGACCTGGTGGGCGACACCGGCGCGTCCGAAGGTTTCAGCGGCCACGGCACCGCCGTCGCCTCGCTCATCGCGGGAACCGGCAAGGCCCTGGCCGGACCCGCTCCCGAGGCCAGCCTTTACAGTGTGCGCGTCCTCGATTCCAGCGGCCAGGGCAACACCTTCACCGTGGCCGAGGGCATCGTGGCGGCGGTGGACGCCGGGGCCCGCATCCTCAACCTCAGCCTGGCCGGTTCCGGCGACAGCCCCGCCCTCAAGGCCGCCGTGGCTTACGCCGCCGAACACGGCGCGATCATCGTGGCCGCCGCCGGCAACGATGGGGCCGGAAACCTTTCCTACCCAGCGGCTTACGCCGGGGTGATTTCCGTCGGCGCCACCGACGCCAACGGCGAGCACGCCCCGTTTTCCAACACCGGCGCGGGGCTTTCCCTGACCGCCCCCGGGGTCGGCATTCCCGCCGCCTACCTTGATGGCGAGGCCATCGCCTTCACCGGCACCAGCGCCGCCACCCCGCTCGTTTCGGGTGCCATTGCCGCCATTGTTTCCCTTTACCCCACGCTGAGTCCGGCCGAGGCCGCCAAGCTGCTCGTGACCTATTCCAATGACACCGGCGCGGCCGGGGCCGACTCCAGCTATGGCTCCGGAATCATCAATGTGGAACGGGTGCTGCGTCGCAACGAGGCAGGGCTGGCCGATGTCGCCCTGGCCTCCATCCAGTCCGCCGAAGCTCCCGGTGGCGCGGGTGAGATTTACACGGTGAACGTCCAGAACCGCGGCAACGTGGCCCTCAACAACGTCACCCTTCAGCTGCAAACCTCCTCCGGTCCGGTGTCCTACCTGTTGCCCATCATGGACGTGGGCCAAACCGTTTCCCAGACACTGCCTCCCCAGCCCCTGGGGGATGTCGGCCAGACCGTGCTCAAGGCCACCGTGGTGGTCGCCGGCGCGACCGACGCCCGTCCGGCCAACGACACCAAAAGCCTGGTCGTTCCCGAGCCTTCCACGGCCACCAAGGCCCCCTGAGCCACGGGACAGGAAGTGAGGCGCTCCCGGCCCTTTCCAAGGGCTTAGGTTTGCCGCACAAAGGGCACTTCGTGCTTTGTTCCCCTTGTCGTCACGCAGACTGAAATTCTGCCGAAGCAGGGGCTCATTTTTAATTTTTAATTTTTAATTCCCGAAGTCCGGCAAAGGCCGGATTCGGATTCGCGCCACTTGCGTTGGCCCGTCCGGTTCTTTTCGTCACGACCATGGCCCGTCCCCAAACCAAGAACCGCCCCTCCGGTCCCGGTGAATGCCCCGTCTGCGGGGCCGATGTCCCCCCGAAAGCCCTGAGCTGCCCGGAATGTGGCGCGGATGAGCGCACCGGGTGGGGCGGGGACGATACCTACGACGGCCTCGATCTCCCCGAGGAGTCGTGGCAGGACCACGACGACCGTCTCACCCGCCAGAAGTTCTCCCAGCGCGAGGCCGGGGTGAAACGTGTCGCCTGGCTTGTCCTCATCGCCTTTCTCCTGCCCCTCGTCCTCGGCCTTATCTGGTTGGTGACCAAGAAGTAATGCCTGGGGGCGTCGGGCACCGGTCCGGCCTGGCACTTCCGCGGGCCGATCCGGGCCGGCCTGCGCGCGCCCCTTTCCTCCCCGGTGAATTTCCATTGCGAACCACCCGGCCTAAGGCACTCCCAAGGCTATGGAATCGCTTCTCCACACCCTCACCGGCCAATGCCTCGCCCGCCACGATCTCGACGCGGTCCAGGTGGCCGGGGCCGCCGCCGCCCTCGCCGCCCCCGGGGTGGACCGTGAGCTGAAGAAGTCATTTCTTCGCGCCCTCAGCGACAAGGGGGAAACTCCTTTCGAGGTGGCCGAGCTGGCCCGCGCTTTTCGCAATCTTGCCATCTCCCCCGGCCTGGAAGCCTACGCCGACCGCGCGGTGGATGTCTGCGGCACCGGGGGCGACCACTCCGGGAGTTTCAACGTCTCCACGACCGTCGCCATGCTCCTCGCCGCCGCCGGCGTGCCCGTCTTCAAACACGGCAACCGCAGCGTCACCTCCAAGAGCGGCAGCGCCGATTTCCTCGAGGCCTGCGGCTTCAACCTCGCGCCCGACCCCGTGCTCATCCACAAGAGCATCAGGGAGTTAAACTTCTGCTTCCTCTTCGCCCCCGCCTTCCATCCCGCCTTCAAGGAGATCGGCCCCGTCCGCCGCGAACTCGGGGCCGAGGGCCGCCGCACCGTCTTCAACCTCCTGGGCCCGCTCATCAACCCGGCCCGGCCCGCCGGCCAGCTCGTCGGCGTGTTTGCCGGCAACTGGGTCCAGCCCCTGGCCGACGCCCTGGGCCACCTCGGCGTGAAACGCGGCCTGGTCGTCCACAGTCAGTTTCCCGGTGGCGCGGGCATGGACGAACTGAGCTGCGCCGGGGTCAACCAACTGGCCGGCTTCGGCGAGTTCATTGATTTCGACCCGATTCTTGTGCCCCACCTCCTCGGCCTCGCGAATTGTCCCGTCTCGGACCTCGCGGGCGGCGACGCCCAGGAAAACGTCGGCCGTCTTCATCAGCTTCTGGCCGGTCAGGGCCCCGCCGGTCTGGCCGACACCATCGTCCTCAATGGAGCCGCCGGATTCATCGCCGCCGCCCGCACTCAGTCCTGGATCGAGGGCATCGCCCTGGCCCGGGAAACCCTCCTCGGCGGAACGCTGGAAACGTGGCTGAAACGGACGCGGGAGTTTTACGCGGCTGGGTGAGGTGCCAGTTTGGTCAAAAGCTTAGGACCAGTCTCATTGTTTCCGGCAATAGAAGGGACCTGCTGGACAGCGAGCGAAAGCTCCAGACCGTCGGAACCATGGTAACGCCCCTGGCACTCTGGTATGGCGACAACACTTCCCCGAGTCAGTAATTTCTCAGCAAACAACTGATCACCCAGAAGGCGAAGCTCGTTACTTCGAGTGCTGTTGCGCCGAAAAACGCAAAGCGGGCCACTCGGTTCGGGGCGAAGAGGCCTGCGAGGGCAAAAGCCAGAGCCAAGAGAGGCGCGCTGAGAATCCTGACAAAGCCCAAACTACCCACCACGGACTGGCTGTCCCAGGTCATGGCGATGAAAGCCGCGAGGCCGGTGAGAGCGAAGACCAGGGCAAGGGACGAGGCCGCACGCCAGAACAGCGGATGGGGCGGAGAAAGTAGAAAGCGGCTGCGGTGGGAGGGCAGGCGGCCACACCGAAAACCGCCAGGAAAAGGAGGCAGTCTCCCAACGCATTCATCCCACTGTTGTCCGGCGTGCCGAGCATTCGATTGACGAGCAGGTGGCATACGACAGCACCGGCAGCCAGCGCGGTGGCGACGAGGTAGCCAGCCCCCACCAAACCAAACTTGAGCATGATGTTTCCGGCGCAGTTGCGGTGCGGCAGGTTTAGGTCCGCAGTTGGGGTGAGTAGGGAGTTCATGGAAGTAAGGTTTACCCGAGTGAGTTGGTGAGCAATGGGCTTGTTGGGGAATCGAAGACGGGGTGCATCTGCCAACCAATTTATCGGCTTGGAAACCCGCTTGCCCTGACTTCCGGGCGGGCTTTCTCTCCACCCTCCATGTCCGAATCCCGGCCCCACATCACCCTCTTTGATACCACCCTGCGCGATGGCACGCAGGGCGAGGGCATCAGTTTCTCCGTCGCCGCCAAGCTCCGCGTGGCGGAGCGGCTCGACGAGTTTGGCATTGATTACATTGAGGGCGGCTGGCCGGGGTCCAACCCGCGCGACGTGGCCTTCTTCGAGGCCGCCCGGAGTCTCACGTTCAAACACGCCAAACTCTCCGCCTTCGGCTCCACCCGCCGCGCCGGCATCGCCGCCTCCGAGGATCCCCAACTCCGCCTCCTGCTGGAGGCCCAGACTCCCGCCGTCACCATCTTTGGCAAAACCTGGCTGCTCCATGTCCTGGAGGTTCTGAAAACCACCCCCGAGGAAAACATCGCCATGATCGAGGATTCGGTGCGTTTCCTCAAGGCCGCCGGACGCGACCTGGTTTACGACGCCGAGCACTTTTTCGACGGTTTCAAGGACAGCCCCGACTATGCCCTCGAAACCCTCGCGGCCGCGGCCCGGGGCGGGGCCGACTGGCTCACCCTCTGCGATACCAACGGTGGCACGCAGGTGGACGAGGTGAAGGAAATCGTCCGCCAGGTCGTGGCCCGTTTCCCTGGCAAACGCATCGGCGTCCACTGCCACAACGACTGCGGTCTCGGCGTGGCTGTTTCCCTGGCCGGCGTCCTCGGTGGCGCGACCATGGTGCAAGGCACGATCAACGGTTTCGGGGAACGCACGGGCAACTCGAACCTCACCACCGTCATCCCCAACCTCGCCCTCAAGCTTGGTTTCCCGATGTTCTGCAAAGACAAGCTCTCCGAACTCCGCGAGCTGTCCCTCTTTGTGGACGAGATGGCCAACTTCCGGCCCGACGCCAAGGCCGCCTTCGTGGGCCTGAGCGCCTTCGCCCACAAGGGCGGGGTCCACGCCAACGCCGCCGCCAAGGTGGCCCGCAGTTACGAGCACATTGACCCCACGCTGGTGGGCAACCGCCAGCGCGTGCTCGTCTCCGACATGGCCGGCCGTTCCAGCATCGTCATGAAGGCCCGCGAACTCGGCCTCAATGTGGACGAAAAAGGCGAGCCGATGAAAAACTTCATCGAGGAGCTCAAGCGCCTGGAGTTTGCCGGTTACGAATACGAGGCGGCCGATGCCTCCCTGGAACTCCTTCTCCGCCAGCATTTTGGAGGTCTGCCCGAATTCTTCGAGCTCCTCAGCTACCGTGTCACCACCGAGCGCTCCGTGACCCACAACGAGCTCATCTCCGAGGCCACGGTCAAGGTGAGGGTCAAAGGCGGGGTTTACCACGAGGTGGCCGAGGCCAACGGCCCGGTCGGCGCTCTCGACCACGCCCTCCGCAAGGCCCTCGTCCGCGCCTACCCCGAGCTCAACGAGGTCTCCCTCAAGGACTTCAAGGTCCGCATCGTGGAAGGTAGCCGCGGGGCCGACGCCGTGACCCGCGTGCAGATTGACTCGACCGACGGCCACACCCTCTGGGGCACGGTGGGCGCGAGCGACAACATCATCGAGGCGAGTTACCAGGCTCTCCGGGACTCCCTCGTTTACCGCCTGGCCCGCTCCGGCCGCAACTGAGCTTCCCATGTCCCTTAATGCCAACGCCCAGACCCGTTCGAACGGGATGGCCGTTTGCCCAGACCAATGACCTGGGAAATCGCCGTCGTTTTCGCCCTCACCGCCTGGGCCCTGTGGTCCTTTCTGCGGGAAAAGGTCTCACCCGACCAGACCGGCTACACCGTCTTTGCGGTGCTGCTGGGGCTGTCCCTTTTTCCCACCGCCAAGGAACTGGTCGAGCTGGCCAAGGAGGGTGATTGGTTCTCGGGTTTGCTTTCCCATCTCCCGGCCCGTTCCGGCCTGCCCTCGGCCAAGGACCTGCTGAGTGTGTTTGCCAACGAGGCCCCGATCACGGTCGGGGCGATGTTTGTCCTCAGCCATGCCCTCATCAAATGCGGCATGATGGACCTGGTGGCGGACGGCATGACCCGTTTCGGCCGCGTCCCCACCCCTGTTTTTCTCTTCCTGCTCGTGATGCTGGTCGGGGCGGTTTCCGCCTTTCTCAACAACACTCCGGTGGTGGTGATGTTTGCCCCGGTGGTGCTCAAGGTGGCCCGCGACCTCAACCGTCCCGCCTCCAAGTTCCTCATCCCGGTGGCCTACGCCGCGACCTTGGGCGGGGTTTGCACCCTGCTCGGCACCAGCACCAACGTGCTTCTCAACGGCCTGATGAAAAACGCCGGCATCGCGGGCCTGACCATGTTTGAGCTGGGCCAGGTGGGCCTGCCGCTTCTCATCGTGGGCGGCCTGTATCTGGCCATTTTTGGGGACAAACTGCTTCCCGCCCGGGAAACCCTCACCCAGATGCTCCCCGAGGAGGCCCGCCGCGAATACCTCCTGGAAGTGTTCGTCAAACCCGGCTCGCCCCTCATCGGCCAGACGTTCGCCAAGTCCGGCGTGGACCAGAAAAACCGTTTCCGCGTGGTGGAAATCATCCGCTTCGGCACCGCCCTGGAGGGGGACGCCCGTTCCCACGAGCTGCACGAGGGTGACCGGGTCCTCATTTCCCTCCGGGCCACCTCCAAGACCCTGGGCGACGGCGAGGCGGCCAAGGCCTTCCCCTTCCTTGACCCTGCCGGGCTCGAACCCATCGCGGCCCGCGAGGGGCTGATTTTTGAGGCCGTGGTCACGGCCAACTCGCCCCTTTCCGGCCAGTCCCTGCACGACCTCAACTTCCGCCAGCGCTACCGCCTGAGCGCCGCCGCCGTCCACCGCCGGGGCCAGAGTCTGCCCAAGGGGTTTGAACTGGTTCCGCTCCAGCCCGGGGATACCATCCTGCTGATGGGACCGCGGGAAAACGTCGAGCGCATGCGGGAGTCCGGCGACCTCGCCCTGCTTGATCTGCCGGCCACCCACAAACACCGTTCCCCCGGGCGCATCGCCTTTGTCTCGGCCGTCTTTGCCGGCGTGGTGCTCGTCTCTTCCTTCTTCGACCAGGTGCCCATTTCCGTGGCCGCGCTGATCGGCTGCGCTCTGCTTTTTGCCGGCCGCGCCGTGACCCCGCGCGAGGCCTATTCCGCCATCGAATGGCCCGTCATGATGCTGATCTTCTGCATGCTGGGCCTGGGCCTGGCCATGGACAAAAGCGGCGGCGCCCGTTTCCTGGCCAGCCACCTGGTGGACCTGATGCAGTCCGTCGTCTCTTCCGAGCACCAGCGGGCGGCCATGATCTGGCTCGTCCTGGGCTGCTCCATCGCCGCCACGGAAATCCTCTCCAACAACGCCACCGCCGCCCTCATGGCACCCATCTGCATCGGCCTGGGGCACAAGCTTGGGATTGACCCGCGGCCTTTCCTGATCGCGGCCTGCATCGGCTCCTCCACCGCCTTCGCCCTGCCCATGGGCTACCAGACCTACACCTACGTTTACGGCATTGGTGGCTATAAAATCAAAGACTTCATGAAGATCGGGCTGCCTCTGAATTTTATCTGCCTCTTCGTCGGCGCGCCGCTGATCTGCTGGTTCTGGTGAGGCGGGAAACCAACACCACTCCGTGATGGATTTCCATCCGGGACCATGGCCGAGGCAGGGCCGGTCCGGAGCCCGGCGTTCCCAGAAAAGCCCTCAGCCGGAGGGTGAAACGCATTGTTGCCCCAACTAATTGACTGCCTGTTGTTTACAATCGTATTTGCCGTCCCATCGCCGCGTTCAGGCTGAGGCCAGACCTTTGAGCCCGGCCTCAGTCCGATGTGCTGGTGACCAGGGCGAAACAGAGGGGAAGGTTGGAGGTTCCTTCGCGCTGGATGGTAAAGCCGCTGACTGGGAGAGGGACCACGGTTTTTCTGACCCCGTTTTCCAGAGAAAATTTGTTTTCCGCCCTCAGGATGTGTGGGGAGAACTTCTGGGTAAAATCCTCTACCGTCTCCGTTTTTTTGAGTTTGTAGTTCATGGCTTTGTTATAATCGGCCTGAGTGTAGGGGGTAAGCAGGGTCGAATAGGACAGCCTCATCTCGGTGCGCGGGCCATCCGTGGTTGTCGCCATGACGAGACCAATGTTTTGCACCTCGTTCCGTCCCGGGATGGTGGCATAGCAAAGTTGGGTGACGGATTCGACAGAGCCTTTCTCGGATCTGGCCCCCAGGCGCATCTGAATCTGGGAAACCCTTTCTTTGCCCTGCGTCCGGAGCTTTTCCAGTGTGGCGACATCCGGTTGCTGGGTGGTCCCGGCTGGGAACATGAACACTTCCACGCCCAGGGTTTGGCCGGAGGGGGAAGAGCCGGCTTTTTCCCTGGTTGAGGCCGTGCCGGGATTACCGAGCGCCACAACGGTGATGAGGGTATTTTTATTCCCATCGGTAGGACAGGGCGGAAGCACCGCGATGACTTTGGGAGATCCGGAACGGAGGTCGCTGGTGAGCTTAATGTTTTTGTTACGCTTGTTCATAGGCTCATTGGCACCGGGGTCCTTGGGCCCGCCGTAGGAGCCGGCGGCGGCGATGATCATGCTCACATTCAACGAATACGAACCCTCCTTGTCGTCGTTTAACAGCATCATGGCACCGAAGTATCCCAGGTGGTATTCAAGCCCATCTTTGGTGAGGCGTTTGTAATCCTCGCACTTTTCCTCTTTGCCGGTTTGGACCGTCCTTTTGATGTTCACCACCTCCACCGCCTGTTTTTGCTGGATGGCGGAATCGAGACGTTTAAGGACGGCGGCGTCCAGGTCGTCCGCACCAACCCCTTGGGGAAATATCTGAGTCAAAGCCTCCGGAGAAAGGCTGATGGACCGATAGCTGAGGGGGATTGCGGCAGGATCGGCTGCCAGAGTGAGGCTATGAAAACTGATGAGGAGCAGGGTGACAAAGCCGATGGAAAATAATTTCATTGGTGTGAACGGTTTGGGGTGGGTGTGGTGTGGCGCCGATGCCAGTTGGGGGGGACAAAGGTATCCCTGCGTTTTTGCTTCCGGCCCAAGTGGTTGGCAAGCCGTTATCATCCAAGTGCCCATACCGTGTCCGTCCCGGGCAGGATCCCACCATCCTGCTTACTTGGCCGCGGCCTTGAGCTCGTCAAAGCGCTGGCGCATGGCGGAGAGGCGGGCGGCCTGGGCGGGGTCGCCTGCGAGGTCGTTGTCCTCGACGGGGTCGTTTTTCAGGTCGAAGAGCTGGGCGCGTTGGAAGGCTGGCCACCACATGTATTTCCACTCCTTGGTGACGAGGGCCTCGGAGGCGGGGATGAAGTCATTGCTGGTGAGCATGGCGTGCTCGTAGAAATAATCGGTCCGCCAGGCGGGTTTGGTTTCGGAGAGATAAAGCGGGGCGAGGTTCTGGCCCTGCATGCGGGCGGGCTGGGCGATGTGGGCGGCGGCGAGGAAGGTGGCGGCGAGGTCCACGTTGAGGGTGAGGTAGTCGTTCGTCTGCCCGCGCTTTCCGGCAGGCAGGCGGGGGTCGCGGATGATGAGGGGGACGCGGATGCTTTCCTCGTGGGGATACCATTTGTCGGCCAGGCCGTGTTCGGCGTGGAAGTAGCCGTTGTCGCCGGTGAAAACGACGAGGGTGTTGTCGAGGATTCCCTGTTTTTCGAGTTCGGCCAGGACGCGGCCGCAGGTGGTGTCCACCTCGGTGGCGAGGCGGTAGTAATTCTTCATCATCTCCTGGAATTTTTCGGGGGTGTCGAAGCGCCAGTGCCAGCGTTTGCGGCCCTCGTTTTTCTCATTGCCGAGGAAGGGCGGGAGTTTGGCGAAGGATTCGGCCGTGGCGGTTTTGGGGACGGGGATGGTGACGTCTTTATAGAGCTCCATGGACTGCGGCTGGGGGAGGTATTGCTTGGGGTTGTTGTCCTCGGCGTGGGTGGCGAAGAAGGCGAGGGTGAGGCAGAAGGGTTTGTCGGCGGGGCGGTTGCGGAGAAACTCGAGGGCGTCGTTTTCGTTTTTATGGGTCACGTGGATTTTTGAACCGTCGGGCTCTTTTATCCAGTGGGTGCCGGAGTAGGCGCGGCCGAAGTCGTAGTGTTCGGCGGGGAACTTGCCGTTGTGCCATTTGCCGACATGGCCGACCCAGTAGCCGTGGTCGCGGAGGAGGCCAGGGTAGGTCTCGGCCCAGGGCGTTTGGAAGGCCTGGAAGGAGGTGTTCCCGTGGCGGGACATCCACTGGCCGGTGTAGAGCGAGGCGCGGCTCACGCCGCAGATCGCGGTGGTGACGCAGTTGTGGGTGAAGCGGGTGCCGGCTTGGGCAAGCTTATCGAGCACAGGGGTTTGCACGACGGCATCGCCGGCGCAATGGAGGGTGTCGAAGCGCCAGTCATCGGCGTAGAGGACGAGGATGTTGAGCGGCTTTTCGGCGGCGCCGGCGGAGTGCCCGAGGAGGACAAGGAGGGACAGGAAGCTTAGGAAGGTGGGTCGCATGGGGGTAATTCTGAGGTGGAAGTGTTCTCTTGGGGGAAGACGATGCAGGCCACGGATGGACACGGATTCGGATGGTCGCAGGTTATCCTGTTGGTCATCGGTCATTTTTTCGGAGCGGTGCGGCTACGAGGGTGGTGAGGACGGAACAAAGGAAGCAAAAGGGGCGGGGCGCAAAAAAGCCCCTCCCGTTTGAGAGGGAGGGGCTGGAAAGGTTCGTTTTTCGCGGCTTATTTGAAGCTGTCCATGATGCCGATCATGGGGAGGAAGAGGGCGATGACGATGAAACCGACGACGACGGCGAGGAAGACGATCATGATAGGCTCGATGGTCTTGGTCATGCCGTTGACGGCGTTGTCCACCTCTTCCTCGTAATTGTCGGCGATGCGGGTGCACATGGGGGAGAGTTCGCCGGTTTCCTCACCGACCTCGATCATGGCGGCGACGATGTCGGGGAAGACCTTGGCCTGGGAGAGGGGGGCGGAGAGGTTTTCGCCGTCGCGGACGCGGTCGTGAACCTTGGCGAGGGCGTCGCCGACATGGAGGTTTCCGACGACATCGCGGACGATGCTGAGGGCTTCCAGCATGGGGACGCCGGAGGAGATCAGGGTGCCGAAGGTGCGGGTGAAGCGGGAGATGGCGACTTTGGAGGCGAGGTTGCCCAGGACCGGGGTGCGGAGGGTGAGACGGTCCAGCATGCGGCCACCTTTGGCGGAGGCGCGGAGGGCCTTGAAGGCGGAGACGAGAACGAAGATGATGAGGGGGACGGCCCACCAGTAACTTTTGAAGAAGTTACTGATCATGATGAGGATCTGGGTGGCTTCGGGGAGGGCTCCCTTGACCATGGTTTTGAAGATTTTCTCAAACTGCGGCACCACGAAGACCATGAGGAGGGAGACGATGCCGACGGCCACGGTGATGACGACGGCCGGGTAGATCATGGCGGACTGGACCTTCTTCTTGATGCGTTCGGCCTTTTCCTGGAAGAGGGCGAGACGGGAGAGAACGGTGTCAAGCTGACCGGAAGCCTCACCGGCGCGGACCATGTTCAGGTAGAGGTGGTCGAAGATTTTGGGAAACTGGGCGATGCCGTCCGAAAAGGTGTTACCCGTTTTGACGTTGTCCACGAGGTAGCCGACGACATCGCGGAAGCCGGGTTTCTTCTGCTGGCGGAGGATGACCTCAAGGGCGCGGAGGAGGGGCAGGCCGGCCTGGAGCAGGGTGGAGAGCTGGCGGGTGAAGACGGCGCGTTCCTCGGTCGAGATGCGGGCCTTTTGGGCCACCTTGAGGTTGGTGGGGGTGGCGGCGGCGGGGGCGGCGGCGGGAGAAGAGTCGTTGGAGCTGGTGACGGAGGTGGGGATAAGGCCCTGGGCGGAGAGTTTGGCGTGGGCTTCCTGGGAGGAGGCTGCGTCTATCTTGCCGGACTTTTCCTTACCTTTGGCGTCAATGGCTTTGAAAGCAAATTTGGGCATGGGGAGTGGTGTTCAGAGTGTTAATGGAACGTGGCGGGAAGTTTTTCGCCGTGATGTCAGGTGTATTTCAGAACTTCTTCAATGGTGGAGGCTCCGTCGAAGATGGAGCGGACACCGTCTTCGCGGAGGGTGCGCATGCCCTGCTCGACGGCCTTTTGTTTCAGCACGAGGGTGGGGGCCTTGTTGGTGATGAGGTCGCGGAAGGTGTCGGTGACCATGATCATCTCGTAAAGACCGAGGCGGCCCTGGTAACCGGTGCGGTTGCAGACCTGGCAGCCGGCTCCGTAGTAGAAGTTTTTGTCGGCAATGTCCAACGGGTCGAGGTCCAGCTGCTGGATGAGGTCGGGGCCGGGCTCGTAGGCGGTGCGGCAGGAGCGGCAGATGCGGCGGACGAGGCGCTGGCCGAGAACGGCTTCGAGGGAGGCGGCGATGAGGTAGGGCTCCAAGCCCATATCCACGAGACGGGTGATGGCGCCGGGGGCGTCGTTGGTGTGGACGGTCGAGAGCACCAAGTGACCGGTGAGGGAGGCTTGGACGGCGATCTGGGCGGTCTCAAGGTCGCGGATTTCACCGACCATGATCTTGTCGGGGTCCTGACGGAGGAAGGCGCGGAGGGCGCGGGCGAAGTTGAGGCCGACGTGGTGGTTGATGGCCACCTGCATGATGCCCTCGATTTCGTATTCGATGGGGTCCTCGGCGGTGAGGATCTTGATGTCGGGGGTGTTTACCTCGCGGAGGGCGGAGTAAAGGGTGGTGGTTTTGCCGGAGCCGGTGGGGCCGGTGACGAGAAGGATGCCGTTGGGGCGGGCCACGACATCGCGGATGTTGGCCATGATGTCGGCCGGCATGTTCAACATGGCCAGGTCAAGGTTCACCACGGTCTTGTCGAGCACGCGGAGCACGACAGATTCGCCGAACTGGGTGGGGAGGGTGGAAACGCGGAGGTCCACGGGGCGGCCGGCGATGGACTTCTTGATACGGCCGTCCTGGGGAACGCGTTTTTCGGCGATGTTGAGGTCGGAGAGGACCTTGATGCGGGAGATGACCGGGGAGGCGATGTTACGCGGGGGCGGGGGCATCTCGAAGAGGGCCCCGTCCACCCGGTAGCGGATGCGGAAGGAATCCTCAAAGGGTTCGAAGTGGATGTCGGACGCTTTTTCCTTAATCGCTTGGTTGAGGACGAGTTCGACGAAGCGGATGATGGAGGTGTCGTTGGCCTGGTCGGCGAGGTCCTTTTCCGTGGCGTTTTCGGAATCCCCGAACTGGTCGAGGTCGAGGTCCTTGAGGATTTCGTCCACCGTGGATTTGTCCTCACCGTAGGCGGCGGTGATGAGGGCTCCGATGAGGTCAGGGTCGGAGACGACCACCTCAATTTCGCGCCCGAGGCGGAAGTTGAGGTCATCGGTCATGCTATGGTTGAAGGGATCCTTGGCCAGAATGGTGAAGACGGCGGCTCCGACCTCGAGGGGGACGATGCCGTAGGTGCGGGCGAGATCGGCGGGGATGGAGCGGAGGATGTCCGGGGAAAGGTTGGAAGGCGGGACGGCAACGTAGCGGTATCCGTGGAAGTCGGCCACGGCCTGAAGGAAGGCGGTCCGTGTGATGGCGCCGGATTCGATGGCGACCAGGGAGAGGGCCTTGCCGGAATCGTGGTGGGCGTCGTTGTATTCCTTGAGCTGGTCCTCGGAGAATTGTCCGGTGCCGCGCAGGATGTCCAT
>JANOBW010000082.1:0-20018 GCA_031411855.1 Opitutia bacterium | reverse complement strand
GGCCTTGGCAATGATGGCGGCCTCAACCCCGCCGGCGGCGCCAAGAAGGTGCCCCGTCATGGACTTGGTCGAGGAGATGAGGACCTTGCGGGCGTGTTCGCCGAAGACGTCCTTGATGGCCATGGTTTCGAATTTGTCGTTGTAAGGCGTGGAGGTGCCGTGGGCGTTGATGTAATCCATCTCCTCGGGGCGCACACCGGCATCGGCCAGGGCCCGTCTCATGCACAGGGAAAGGCCGCGCCCCTCGGGATCGGGAGCGGTGATGTGGTGGGCGTCGCAGGTGGCGGAATATCCGGCCAGCTCGGCGTAGATCCTGGCCCCACGGGCGAGCGCATGCTCTTCTGTTTCAAGAATTAACACACCGGCACCCTCCCCCATGACAAAGCCGTCGCGGTGGGCGTCAAAGGGACGCGATCCGGCCTCGGGACGGTCGTTGAAACTCGTGGCCATCGCCTTCATGTTGCAGAAGCCGGCATACCCCAGGGGAGTGATGGCGGCCTCGGTGCCCCCGGCGATCATGATGTCGGCCTCGCCATACATCATGAGGCGGGCGGCCTCGCCAATGGCATGGCTGCCGGAGGCGCAGGCGGAAACCACGCCGAAATTGGGCCCCCGCGCGCCAATCTCAATGGCGACCACCCCGCCCGCGATGTTGGCGATCAGTGACGGGATGGTGAAGGGGGATACCTTGCGCGGGCTGCCGCAATGCAGGCGCTTGGACTGCTCGTTGATCGTGGTCATGCCTCCGATGCCGCTGCCCACCAGCACGCCCATGCGGTCCTTGTCCACCTTGGTCACATCCAGGCCGGCGTCGGCCAAGGCCATTTTGGTCGCGGCCACCGCGAAGTGGGTGAACGGGTCGTTGCGGTTGACCTCGCGGCGGTCCATCCACTCATCCGCCTTGAAATCAATCAGTTCAGAACCAATCTGACAGTTGTAATCGGCGGTGTCGAAGTGGGTGACGCGGGCGATGCCGCTTTTGCCCGCCAGGATGTTTTGCCAGAAAGGCTCAATGCCAAGACCCAGGCGGTGGACGATGCCAAGGCCGGTGACAACAATGCGGCGCGAACGTGAGACAGTTTGCATGAAAGAAATCGGGAGGAAGGTAGGTTCGGAACAAAAACCCGCAAAGAAAAAAGGCCGTCTCACGGGGAAACGGCCGGGGGTGCGACAAGGTCGCGGTGATCAGCCGGCGCGGCTTTTGATATAATCAATCACCTTGCCCACGGTGGTGAGCTTTTCGGCGTCGGACTCGGGGATCTCACCCTTGATTTCGTCGGAAAACTCTTCCTCGAAAGCCATGACCAGTTCGACTTGGTCGAGGGAGTCGGCACCAAGGTCTTCCGTGAAGGAAGCCTCCGGAGTGACCTGGTCCTCGTTGACGCCGAGTTGGTTAACGATGATGTCTTTGACGCGTTGCTCGATGGTTTTGTCAGCCATGTTGGGAAAGTGGGTGGTGTTGGTGTTGGGACGAAGTCGAGAGGTGTTCACATGACCAAACCGCCGTCAACGGTAAAAACCTGACCGGTGATGTAAGCGGCCTGTTCGGCGCATAAAAAGGCGGTCATGGCGGCGATGTCCGAGGACTGGCCGAGACGTTTCAACGGGATCACCGCGGTGATCGCCTCGGACTGCTGGGGGGTGAGCTTGGCGGTCATGTCCGTTTCAATGAAACCGGGGGCCACGCAGTTGACGGTCAGGTTGCGTGAGGCGAACTCTTTGGCCAGGGATTTGGTCAGCCCGATCATGCCGGCCTTGGCGGCGGCGTAGTTGGCCTGGCCGGCGTTGCCCATGAGGCCGACGACGGAGGAAATGTTGACGATCCGGCCCCAGCGGTTGCGGGTCATGGGATGGACCAGGGCCTTGGTCCAGTGAAAACAGGAGGTCAGGTTGGTGTTGATGACATCGTTCCAGGCCTCCTCCTTCATGCGCAGCAGCAGGCCGTCCTGGGTGATGCCGGCATTGTTGATCAGGATGTCCACGCGGCCCCCGACCTCTTCCAGAATCTTTTCCGAGGCGGCGGCCACGGCGGCACCGTTGGCGACGTCCACGGCGTAGGCGGAGGCCTGGTGGCCGGCGGCGCGGAGGGCCTCGGCCACGGCCCCGCAGGAGGACTCGGACTTGGAGACACAGATGACGCGGGCCCCGCCGGCGGCAAGGGTTTCGGCGATGGCCTTGCCGATGCCACGGCCGGCTCCGGTGACGAGGGCGACTCGGTTGTCAAAACGCAGTTGCATAAGCTTTTTCAAGTGCCCGCCGGGCCGGGGGGGAGGCAAGACAGAAACCTGAACGTCGAACATCGAACGTCGAACTTTAAACTTCGAAGGAAAGACATCAAGCCACCCCAAATCCCTTCGCCTTTTGGCACTATCTTACTTAAACGTTCAGCGTTCGATGTTGAAAGTTCGATGTTCAGCCTTGAAACGAAAAAGCCCCGGCCTGCAAAGGGCTCGGGGCTTAAAAATGGCGGTGAGAGAGGGATTCGAACCCTCGGTAGGAGTTTACCTCCTACAACGGTTTAGCAAACCGTCGCTTTCGACCACTCAGCCATCTCACCGGGTGCAACCCGCCGGAAGCGGGGTGGTTGAGGGATAACTCAAACTCCGGGCGGGACGGGAAATCAACCCGTTTTTTCACAAAGAGCGGTTTTTCCTTGGCCCTTTGCCCGCGCCGGATTGTCTGATACCCCTTCCTTTCCACCACCAACTTCCGCCCGCACATGCTTTTGCGCACCACCCTTCTCACGCTCGCCGCCCTCATGGCCGGCCCCCTGCCCCGGCTTCAGGCGGCCAAGGAGCTTTCCATCACCGGCGACCTGGACAAATCCTTCTACGGTCGTCCCATCAAAATCGTTTCCCAAGATCCTGCGCTGCAACAGCTTCTTACCACCGCCTTCGCCACCCACGGTTCGTTTGACGTCCGCGGCTCCAATCCCGATCTGATCCTTGAAGCGACTCCCGCAGGCGGAGGGGTCAGCGTCAAACTCACCATCGGTCGCGCTCCCGCCACCCGCACCCTGAGCTGGAACGCGACCGCCGCCACCGCCGCCCAGGCCGCCCTGCTGGGAGCCGACAAGGCCGTCGAGGAGGTGACCAAGAGCCCGGGCTATTTCTCCGGCAAAATAATCTTTATAAGTGGTTCCAAGACAGCAAGTAACCTCTTCTACGGCGATCTCTTCGGGCAGAGCGTCCGCCAAGTCACAACCGACAACGCCTTCGCCCTCTCCCCCTGTTTTTCCCCCGACGGCAACAGCGTCCTCTACACCACCTACTTCAAAACCGGTTACCCCGACATCTACCGGCTCACCCTCGCGACCGGCTCACGCAGCCCCTTCGCCACCTTCAAGGGCACGAACACCGGGGCGGACTTCTCCCCCGACGGCTCGCGCGTGGCCATGGTCCTTTCCGGCACCGGCAACCCCGAACTCTACGTGGCCGACGCCTCCGGCAAAAACCTCAAGCGCCTGACGGTTACCAAAGGCCTGGAATCCGCCCCCGACTTCTCCCCCGATGGCTCCACCATCGTCTTCAGCTCCACCGAGCAGGGCGGCCAACTCCAGGGCGGCCCACAACTCTACACCATGGCCGCGTCCGGCGGCCCCATGAAGCGGATTCCCACCAACATCTCCGGCAATTGCACCGAACCCGTTTACAACCCGCGCGATGGCAAGATCCTGGCCTTCACCGCCATGATCGGCGGAAACTTCCAGATCTGCCTCTATGACAACGGCCACGTCGTCCAGCTCACCACCGGCTCGGGCGACAGCGTGGAGCCCAACTGGCTCAACGACGGCCGCCATCTCCTTTACACCCAGCAGCGCGGCCCCGCCCGCCGGCTCGCCATTCTGGACAGTGGGGTGATCTTCGCCAACGGCGCGGCCAGCCACAAACCTCAGACGTCCGGTTCCGCCCGCGCCACCACCCTGCCCTTCATCTCCGGCTGGCAGGCCGACTTCCATTACCCTGCCAAGTGATCGGTAAATTTCGTTAACAAACGAAACTTACCCGCCGTCCCGCAAGGGTTTGCCAAAGCGCACGCATGAAGAATCCGTGCGCTTTTTTGTGCCCAGCCGCCTTTGGTCCCAAAGTGGTCCGCACGGGCGAGCAACCTCACCGAACCTCGATCCGCACGGCGTCGGCCCCGCCGTCGGAGTCCACGCAGCGGAGTTCATGACGGCCCGGGGCGAGTTTCAGAGGCCGCATCTCGCCCTCCCCCAGGGGACGGTCGTCCAGGAGCCAGACCAACCCGGCCTCGCGGTCGGCCCGGGGAAACACCTCGGCCACCCCGTCCGGAGCCAGCAGGCTCGTGCCATCGCCCGGGGAAACAATGCGGACGCGGCCGGAGGCCGGTTTCATCGGCGGCGTTTTCACCGCCGAGGGCGTGGCCGGGGGAGGAGGGTTGTCCTGCCGCAGGGCCGCGAGGGTAAAGAGTTTGGCCAGAAGCGGTTCCGCCACCTCATGGCCGGTCAGCGTGGCATCCCCCGCCCCGTCCGGACGCCCCACCCAGACCCCGATGGCGAAACGCGTGTTGTGGCCCAGGGCCCAGGCGTCGCGCCGGGCCGAACTGGTGCCGGTTTTCCACATGAACCAGGGTCTCCGCGCCGGCGGCAGCGCCTCCCATCCGCTGGGCGCGGTCTTGGCCGAGGAAAGAATGTCGTCCAGGGCGCGGCAGACGTTGGCGTCGAGCACCGCGGGCTTTCCCACGTAAACCTCGTCGGCCCACCAGAGCGCCCCGCCCGGCCGTCCCCCGCGCCCCAGAGTGGCGTAGGAGGCCGTCAGGCTCAGAAGGTCCGTCTCCGCCCCTCCGACGACGAGGGCGAGGCCGGCGCGGCGTTCGGCCTCCGGGGCCAGTGAGACCCCGCAGGCGCGCATGACTCCGGCGCAACGGGCCAGGCCGGTCTCCCGGGCCAGACGCAGCGCGGGCAGGTTGAGGGAAAGCCGGAGCGCCTCCGCCGCGGTGACCTCCCCGCGCGTTTCCCGGTCGAAGTTGCGGGGATTCCAGCCCGCCTCGTCCATGGCCTGGTCCAGCAACACGGATTCCGGCCCCCGGCGTCCGGTGGCAAAGGCGGCCCCATAAACAAACGGTTTCAGGGTCGAGCCGGGTGAACGCCGGGCCAGGGCGGCGTTGAACTCGCTCGCGGGCGAACCACGCCGGGCTGTGCCCCCGATCATCGCCCGGATCTGGCCCCCGGGGAGCTCCAGCACCACCACGGCCACCTGTGTCCCGGGGGCCAGCGAGTCGGCATGGGTCCGGGCCAGTTGGAAAACCTCGCGCTGCCGGTCGGCGTCCAGCGTGGTCCGCCCTCCGGCCGAGCGGCGGGCCAGCGCCGATTCCGCCCACTGCGAGAATCCCTCCTCCGGGACGGGCGGATGCAGTCTCACCGGTTCGGCCAAAGCTTCCGCAAGGGCTTTCTCGCCCAAAAACCCCTCGCGGAAAAGGGCGCGGAGGACGGTGTCGCGCCGGACCTTGGCCGCCTCGGGTTTGCGGTCGGGGCGGAGCCTCTCGGGCGATTGCGGCAGCCCGGCGATGAGCGCGGCCTGGGCCACGGAGAGGTCCTTCGCCGGAATCCCAAAGTAGCGCCACGCCGCCGCCTCGGCCCCGCGCAGGTTGCCGCCATAGGGGGCGCGGTTGAGGTAGGCGGTGAGAATGGTTTCCTTGCTCCAACCGTGCTCCATCTGAAGGGCCTGGAAAGCCTCCGTGAGTTTGTTCGGCCAGGTCCGCGGCTTCTCGTTCAGAAGGCGGCAGAGCTGCATCGTGAGGGTCGAGGCCCCGGACACCCGGCGTCCTGTCGTGAGGTTGTCGCGGGCCGCCCGGGCCACCGCCAGCGGATCCACCCCGTGATGCGTCCAGAAACGCGAGTCCTCCACGGCCACGGTGGCCTTGACCAGCCAAGGCGAGAAGTCTCCCAGTTCGCGGGGGAAACACCAGTGGTCGTCCTCCCCCACCCGGCGCGCCACAACCACGCCGCGGCGATCCAGCAGCTCCGGGCTGGCGGCCGGGAGCGGAGTCCAGCTCGCCGGCAGGGGCAGGACGGCCGGAAGCACCACGAGAAGAAACACTCCAACCACAACCACGCCCAGGACCACGCGCAGCCAGCGGCGGCGGGTCTTCTTCTTGGGGGAGGGAAGGGACCGTTTCATTTGTCAAAAAATACCTAAACGCCAATGACCAATTCCAAAGAAACTCCAAATCCCGGGTAGCAACTGGCCGGTTGAAAAACACTCTTTGAGAAGTGAAGCTTGAGGCTTCTTTGGTGCTTGGAGCTTGGGCATTGGGATTTTCCTCAGGGCTGCTCCACGACGAGGATGCCCCCGGCCTGTCCGGAGCTGATCTCCGGCTGATACATCGCCTCCGCCCGCAGCGGCGGGATGACATAGCGGCCGGGCAGCGTGGCGCGGAGGAAATAGGTGTGGGTCCGGGCCGCGCGGGTGCCGCCCTCAAAGCAGAGGACCCGGTCGTCCCGGAACTCGACCCGGTCGGGCCGGTTGTTCGACTCCGAATCATTCACCGCCGTCGGGGCCGAGGTCTTCAGCGAGGGGCTTTCCACCTCCAGGCCCGCCGGCAGAAGGTCGCACACGGCCAGGTTGGCGACGGCCTCGTCCCCCGTCTGCACGGTTATCTCCACCCGGACCAGATCGCCCACCTTGACCTTCACGTCCGCCGTCCCCTCGGCCAGAAGCTCCTTGCCGGCCTGGTCGAGCCAGCGGCGGCGCACGCGGAGGTTGTTGTCGGCAAAGGCTTTCGGAAGTTCCCTCAGCAGTCCGTGCGTGATCTGGGTGACGTAGGCCGGCCCGTCACCGGAGGTTTCCACGGCAAACGCGCCCTTGCCCCTGAGGCGGAAGTCACCGGCCTGGCCGAGGAGGGTGACTCCGGGAGCCGAGCACCTGACCTTGAGGTTGGCGGCGGCGGCGGGAAACGTGCGGTGCCAGGCGGCCAGTGAGCCCACGGCGGCGGCATTGTCGAGGGTCGTGCCCCAGTAGCCGCGATCCCGCTGCTGATCAATGGCCTTGGCCAGGCCGGGGATGGCGGGGTGAGCCGGGTCCGCCTCCAGCAGGGCGCGGAGCAGGACGGCGCGGCCGCGCAGCGCGCTGTGCAGCCGCTGGGTGCCGGAAAAACCGTCTGTCAGGGCAAGGGTGTCGGGAGTGAGCAGTTCCATCGCGCGGTCACGGCGGCCCGAGGCCAGCCAGGCCAGGGCGAGATGGCCGCGCCCCGCCATGTCGAGCTGGCCGGGGTCGGCGGACAGCAGGTTCATGCGGGCGGTCTCGGGCTGGTCCATCCGGGCCAGAAGCCAGGCGGCGTGGGCCTGGAGGCTCGCCGGAGTATCACGGTTGGTCATAAGGCGGCGAAGGTAGGCCGGAAGGTTTTCCATCACACCCGCCGGGACCGGCAGGCCGTCCTCCTGGGCGCGGCGCAGGGCCTCGGCGGCGTAGCAGGTGCCCCAGGCGTTGGCCTCGTGATCGCCGGGCCAGTAGGCCAGGCCGCCGGAGGAAGTTTGAAAGAGGGCCAGCCGGGCCAACCCCACGGAGATCATGGGTTTGGCCACCGTCCCCATTTCCGGGCCAAGAACACTGCCGGCCTCCAGCAGCACCAGCAGGCGGCTCGTGGTCTGCTCCAGGCAGCCGTAGGGATAGTCGAGCAGGCGCTGCACGGCGGGGCGCAGGTCCACGTCCGGCTGCGTTCCCACCGCCAGGAGGGTTTCCACCGTGCCGCTGAAAAAATCGGCCGGAGCCGCGACCTCGATCCGCTCCCCGGCCTTGATCCGCCGGGTGGTCACGCGGGTCTCCCGCGGCAGGGCCGGACGGACCGTGAACAGGCCCGAAACCTCCGCGGTCTCCCCGCCGGAAGCCAGGGCCAGCCGCAGGCTGACCTCGCCCAGCACCTCGCCCATGCGGAGCACCAGCCAGCGCTGCGCCGTGGCCCCTGGCGCCACCACACCGGCGGAGGGCCGCTCCACGACGGCCACCGGGCCTTCCGCAGTGAGTTCCCAGTCGGCGAGTTCCACCGGTTTTTCGGAATGGTTGAACACCTTGACCGGGACGCGCACCTCGTCACCGGGAGCGGCAAAGCGGGGCCAGGCCGCCTCCAGCATGAGCGGGGACGCCACCGTCACATCGAGCCGGGCCGAGCCCACCCGGGGGCCAGAGGCGGCCACGGCCATCAGCCGGAGACGCCCGGTGTAATCCTCGGGAACCTTCCAGGCAAACTGCGCCAATCCGTTGGAATTCAAGGGCATGGGATCCAGCCAGCGGACCACCACCGAGGGACGCTGCGTCCTGACCGCCCCCACCCGCATCCGCGCCCCACCCTCGCCGCCCGCCCCGATGCGCTCCATGGCGCGGCGGTGGTCGGGCAGGAGTCCGGCGTAGGTGTCACGCGAGTTTCCGTCATGGCGGCTGCGCCCGTAAAAATGGGCCCAGGGATCAGGCGTCTGGTAATCCGTCGTGAGCAGCACACCTTCGTCCACGGCCCAGACCTGGACCCAGGAGCCGGCCGGGCCGCGCACGGTCAGATCCAGCCAGCAACCGGGGCGGACATCTCCCGCCGCCTCGAGAGTGGGCGCGGATTTCTCGGCCAGGTGATCGAGGGGAACCTCCAGCAGCCCATGGGCGCGGACCGGTTTCCACACCTCGCTGGCGGGGTCCACGGCCCTCACCACCGTGGCGGTGATCCAGCCGTTGCCGCGCAGATCCGCCGGGATGGGAACCTCCAGGTCGAGGCCGCCCCTCGGCACGGAAACCACTCGTTCCCAGGAGATTCCACCGCCCTGAAGCGTGACCCAGCCCTCACCGGCAAAAGGGGTTTCCAGACGGATGCGGGCGCTGGCACCGGGACGGGCCGGGCCCGAAAGGAGGGTCAGACCGAGCCGGTGCGGAACAGCCGCGACGACCGACTCTCCCTGCTCGTTGCCCACCTCGACCGGCAGCTCGGTCCGCGAGCCGTCGGCGGCCACCAGTTCCAGCAGGTGCGAACCGGAAGACTCCGCCTTGAGCGCGAGGGTCCGGATGGTTTCGACGGAGGCCGGAAGGACGCCGTTCGAGACCGGCAGGCGCTCCGAGGTGAAACGCCAGACGTAGCCGTCGCCGGACTTCTGGAGCGTCCAGTGCTCCAGCTGGCGGGAAAGTTTCCAGGAAACCTCGCCGGAAGCGGCGGGCGTGCCGGCCGGGGTCACCTGAACCACTTCGGCTGCAAAGGAAACTCCGGCTCGGGGAGCCCCCGGGAGGCGGACGCCCGGCAGCGCCTGGAAGGCCGGCCAGGAGGCGCGGAGCGACGATGTCACGGAGCGGCCGCCCGTTTCGCTCACGGTCGCGGAAATGGCCGCCTCATAGGAGCCGGGAGTGATCTTGGGCAGGGCCTCGGCCAGCGCGAAGGAGGCGTGGCCCTTCTCGTCAAGTTTGGCCGAAACCTTTTCCCAGCGGCGCGCGGAGGCTTCGTCCGTCCGGCCAAAGGTAAAACCCGGGAAGGTGGCGCTGACAAAGTTCTGGGGTCGCACCCGGCCGGTCCACGCCACGGCGCAGGCGGCGGCCGGGCTGCCAAAGAGATAATCGGCCTGCACTGCGGCCACCGGGGCGGCCGCGGGGTCGTTAACCGCCTTGGTTTTGACCTCCATCCGGGCCGGCTCAAAAGGGGTGATCGGCACTTCCAACGAGGCAAGCGGACGCTGCCCCCCCGGGACGCCCACCGTCACCGAATAAACCCCGGTGGGGCAGTCGCTGTCGGTGGTGAGTTCGCCGGTGAAAAAGCCCTGCTGCCCGGCCTTGGAGGTCACGGTCAGCCGCTGCCAGACACGGCTGTCAGGACGGCGCATGACCACCTCCAGCGGCAGATCGGGCGCCAGTCCGCCCTGGCCGGTGCGGACAAGTCCGCTGAAATGAAGAGGCTCGCCGGGACGGTAAACCCCGCGGTCGGTCAGCAGAAAGGCGTCGAGCGGTCCCGAACGTTCCCGTCCGGACACTCCCGTTTCCTCAAACTGCCAGGCCTGGCGGTCGAGTTCGAGGAAGTTCCAGTCCTCGCCCGACCTCGCGGTCAGAAACCAGGGGCCGCCCTCGCGGTCGAGTTCACCCGCCTTGAAGCGGACCAGCCCGGAGGCATCCACCACGCGGGCGGCGAGTTTCTGGTTGCGGCGTGACACCACGGAAACCTCCGCCCCGGGGACCAGTTTCCCACTGGAAAGCGAGGTCACCCAGACGGCCAGATCGTCGCCGGAACGCTGGCCCGTGAGAGCCAGGTCGGAAATGGTGACAAGCGCGGTGTCGTTGCGCCAATTTTCAGCCCCTTTGGCCTGGACCAGATAAACACCGCCCAAGGGCGCGGGCAGGAAGTCGCGCAGGGAAAGCTCGGTTTCCTTCAACTCATCGGCGGGAGCCTTGAGCCCCACCTCCCGCGTCACCAGAGGCTCCATGGAGTCCATGTGGGCGCCCCTTTCGCGCAGGAAGGAAGCGAGGTTGTTCGGGTAAAGACGGTAGCCGCCGAGCTCGAGTTTGGACAGGTTGGTGGTGGTCAGGACGATGCCGAGGTTGCCCCGCGGGTTGAGCACGCCCTGGTCAAAAGGAAACTTCACCGCCGACGGACGTCCGGGGAAGTTGACGGTGAAAACCTGGCCGGTCGGCAGGGCCTGGCCGGAAGTGGCCGCGAGGTCACCGGCCAGAGTCACCTCGTAGGAACGCCGGGGTTGGAACGGACCCCGCAGGACCAGCTGGTTGTCTTCGCGGGAAACGGAGACACCGGGAACCTCGGGGGAAAACTTCAGCGCCGGCAGGGACGCGGAGGGATCAAGTTGCTGGTTGAAATCAAGATACGCCACGAGTTCCCGCTCCATCTCCGGGTAGCAGCGGGCCCCCTGCCAGATCAGGGGCGGGCTTGGCCGGGGCGCGTTGGCACCCGCCGGAGCGGGCGTGGGGGTGGGGGCAACTTTCGGTTGGCCGGAATTCACGATCACTTTCCGCTCGGTATGAAACTGATGGAATCCGGAAGAGCTCTGGGATTTACCGGAAGGGTTTTCACGGATCCACCACCAACCGGCGGCGTTAAGCGCCAGGGCGATGGTTCCGAAAAACCAGAAATGTTTGGGATTCATAGACTAAGATGTTTAAAGGGGAAAGGTGGCATCTAAAAGCATGACGGTCCGGCGGCGACGTTCCAGCGGAGAAAAAATCGAGTTATCCACAAACTGCCGTGCCAACTTTAGTAACGACACGCGGAGGGCCGAAATTTTGCCCGGAGGAAACGAAGCTCCTTCGCCTTCTGATCGTTTTTCCAAGGCAGAATTTAACGACAGAGACACAGAGGCACAGAGGTTTTTACTTTGTTCGTAAATGGTTCGGACAAAACGACCTTCTTCGTTTTCTAAAGTTAAAATCCACGCAAACACGACAGCTCACAAATCAAAGACGTATCTCTGTGCCTCTGTGTCTCTGTGGTTAAATCATGTCTTGTCTGCCTTGAGCCATCGGATTCGGGCGCTCGCGAGAGATGTCTCCCTCAAAGCGGCTTGGCGGTGGATAGAAACCCGCTTGCCGCGCGGAAACGTCTCCCTCCCCTCCTTGACTCCAACCCCGACCCTACCTGCCATGGCCCCATGCCCCGCCTTGGAACCGTCCTTGCCCTCCTCTTTGCCCTGCCGCCCCTCCACGCCGAAACCCTCATCGAATGGCAGAGGGAAACGACCCGTCTGATCGAGCCCGGTTCGACCTACGGACGCATGATCCGCCTGCGGGACGGACGGTTCCTGGTCTGCTACGAAAAGGGACACAAGGCCTGGACCAAAACCAGCGCGGACGCCGTGACCTGGGACGCCCCCGTCCTGGCGGCCGAAGGCGAGGGCTCCAACGCCGCCAACCCCGAACTCCTGCAACTCGCCAGCGGTCTCATCCTGCTGCCCTTCAACGAAAGGCCCAACCCCGAGGACGGCCGCCACCGCTACTCCATCCGCCTCGCGGCCAGCCGCGACGGGGGAAAAACCTGGAAGGAACGCGCCGAGCCCGTTTACCAGGGCGGTTTCAAAGGCTCGGACGGAGTCTGGGAACCCGCCGCCATCCAGTTGCCCGACAACGAGATCCAACTGTTCTTCGCCAACGAGGCCGTGACGAGGGAAAACCGCGAGCAGGCCATCTCGATGACGCGCTCCCGCGACGACGGCAAAACCTGGTCTCCCCCGCAGTCGGTCTCGCTGCGGCCCGGCTTCCGCGACGGCATGCCGGTTCCCCTCGTGCTGCTCGGCGGCAGGGGCATCGTGTTTTCCGTGGAGGACAACGGCCTCGCCCCGGAGTCGCGTTTCCGTCCCAGCATCATCACCAGCCCGCTGGCCGGTTCCTGGCCCTCGAAACCGGTTTCCCCGCCCAGCCCACGCCGCTGGCCGGCCCTGAAGGAAGGAGTCCCCGAAACCTGCAACATCGCCGCGCCCTACCTGCGCCAGTTGCCCACCTGCGAAACCCTCCTCTCCGCCCAGAGCAACCAGATCACCGGCACCAGCCACGTCATGGTCGTTTACGTGGGGGACGACCGGGCCAAAAACTTCGCCTCCCGCACCCAACCCTTCTCCCCGGCCGACGGCGTGGACTGCCTCTGGAACTCCCTCTGTGTCAAGGACTCCGACACCGTTTACGCCCTGACCAACACCCGGATCGGCGAAACCCGTGGCGTCTGGTGCGTGACCGGCAAGGTCCTGCGGCAGCCCGGCAAGTGACCCGCAGGGCGAAAAGCCCATCCCCCGGAAAGTTTAGCTTGGAACCAAAGCCTGTCTGACATGATTAAACATAACCGCACTTACTCCATGCCAAGACTCCCCCTCTTCCTATCCCTGCTGGCCACGTCGGGGCTAACCGCCGCCGAACTCCAGGTGATCACCCTGAAAACGCTCACCGCCCAGATGCGTTTCGACCAGACGGAGTTTTCCGTCAGCCCCGGGGCCGAGGTGAAGGTCGTCCTCGAAAACACCGACGACATGCCACACAACGTCGCCATCTTCCAACCCGGCACCGACGTCGTGGCGGTTTCCAACAAAAACGTGGAAGACCCCACCGCCGTGAAACGCGACTGGCTCCCCACCGACCCGCGGATGATCGCCCACTCCAAAATGGTCGGTCCCAAGAGCCGCGACGAGTTCACCTTCAAGGCCCCGGACAAACCCGGAGTTTATCCCTATGTCTGCACCTTCCCCGGCCACGCCGGCAGCATGCAGGGCAAGATGCACGTCACCGCCCCCTGCCCAGGCCTGACGGGAACCACCTACGCCGTCTATCTGGGTGACTGGACCAAACTCCCTGATTTCACGGCACTTAAACCGCAAAGCGAGGGCACCTTTGCCGACAACCTCATCCGCACGGAATTTGGCGAGATGAAGAAGGGCTTCGGCGCCGTTTACACCGGCAAACTCAAGGCCCCGAAAGACGGTGATTACACCTTCCACCTCACCTCCGACGACGGCGCCCGCATCCTGGTGGATGGCAAAAAAGTGGTCGAATACGACGGCATCCACCCCGCCGGCGACGTCAAGGAGGGCAAAGTCAAACTCAAGGCCGGCGAACACACCTTCCGCCTCGAATACTTCCAGGGCGCGGGTGAGATCGAACTGTTCGCCGCCTGGAGCGGCCCCGGTTTCTCCCCCACCGTCTTCACCAAATGGGCCCCCGAGGGCTGGGACGGCAAACCCGCCAAAAAGAAGAAACCCGACGCGCCGTCCCTCCCCCTGGTGGTCGGGACAGAGCCCGTCATCTACCGTAACTTCATCACCAAATCCGGCGGACGCCCCTTCGCCGTCGGCTATCCCGGCGGTTTCAACCTGACCTGGAGCGCCGACCAGATGAACCTGGCCCTCGTCTGGCGAGGAGCCTTCATTGACGCCGGACGCCACTGGACCGACCGCGGCGGCGGGGAAACCTCCCCCATGGGCTACGATGTGCTTCGGCCCACGGTGGATGTCGGCCCGCCCTTCGCCGTGCTTTCCAGCCTGAACTCCGAATGGCCCAAATCCGACAAGGCCCAGCGTCCCAGGGACTATCAATGGCAGGGTTATACCCTTGATAACAAACGGGTTCCGGCCTTCGCCTACGCCTGGAACGGGGTGGCGGTGACGGACCGTTTCGACGCCGAGGGCGACGCCACCGGCAGTGGCCGCCTCGTCCGCACCCTCAAACTCTCCGGCCCCATTCCGGCCAACTCCTACCTGCGCGTCGCACAAGGGACCATCAAGGCCGCCAAGTCCACCTATCTCGTTGATGGCGGTAACTTTGACATCCAGGGCCGCACCTTCGACAACAAGATGGACGTCTCCGTCGAAGGTGCCCAGATCGCGGGTCAAAACCTGCTCGTGCCCGCCCGCCCCGAAATCGTCCTCATCTACACCTGGACGACCAGCCATGCGGACCATGCCGCGCCCAACCACGGCCACGGCCAATAACCCAAACCCCTTGTCCACCAAAACTTTGCCGCGCCACGCCATGAAGCCCCACGCCCGACTTTTCCTCCTTCTCCTCGCCACCCCCTTCCTCCACGCGGCCGCCCCGCAGGAATCGGACTACTACAAGATCACGTCCTTTGAGACTCCGAGGGAGACCGCCCTCGAGGTGAGCTCGATGGACATCCTCCCGAACGGCACCGTCACCGTCGGCACGCGCCGCGGGGAAATCTGGAACATCTCCAACGCCAACGGGGACGCCGCCAAGGCCGAGTTCAAACTCTTCGCCGCCGGCCAGCACGAGGTCATGGGTGTGGCCTGGAAGGACGGAACCCTCTATCAGACAAATCGTTACGAGGTCTCCAAACTGAGGGACACGAACGGCGACGGCCGCGCCGACACCTTTGCCACCGTGACCGACGGATGGGGCGTTTCCGGCGACTATCACGAATACGCCTTCGGTTCCCGTTTCGACAAAAACGGCGACCTCTGGGTCCTGCTCTGCCTGACCGGTTCCTTCACCAGCCAGACCGACTTCCGTGGCTGGGCTCTGCGCGTCAAACCCGACGGCACTCTCGTTCCGACCTGCAGCGGCATCCGCTCCCCGGGCGGCGTGGGCTTCGACGCCGACGGCGAGGTTTACTACACCGACAACCAGGGGCCGTGGCACGGGGCCTGCACCCTCCAGCACCTGATCCCGGGCACCTTCCAGGGCCACCCCGGCGGCTTCAAATGGTATGACAAGGCGGCCAACATGGGGAAACGTCCGACCGAACCGAACGACAACAGCCGCATGGTGACCGAACGCGCCCGCATCAAGGAGCTCGTCCCCCCGGCCGTTTACATGGTCCACGGCAAAATCGGAAACTCCTCCTCCTTCATCGTTTGCGACCTGAGCAAAGGGAAGTTCGGCCCGTTTGAGAAACAGCTTTTCATCGCCGACCAGTCCCACTCCAACATCTCCCGCGTCTATCTGGAGGAGGTCAACGGCGTCAAACAGGGCGTCGTGTTTCCCTTCCGCAAAGGCTTCCAATCCGGCCTCATCGGCGGCCGCATGAACGACACCACCGGGCAGATCTTCGCCGGCGGCTCCGACCGCGGCTGGGGGGCCAAAGGCGGCAAACCCTACAGCTTCGAACGCCTCGACTGGACCGGCAAGGCGCCCTTCGAAATCCACGAGATGCGCGCCAAACCCGACGGTTTTGAGCTCACCTTCACCCAGCCGGTGGACCCCGCCACCGCTGGCAACACCGCGAGCTACTCGGCCCGGGAGTTCACCTACATCTACCGCGCCGAATACGGCAGCCCCGAGGTGGACGACGTCATCCCGAAAATCACCGCCGCCAAGGTTTCCCCCGACAAAAAATCCGTCCGTCTGACCTTCGACACGCTGACCAAAGGCCACATCCACGAGCTTCATCTCGACGGCGTGAAATCGGCCGAGGGCAACCCCGTGCTGCACCCCGTCGCCTACTACACCCTCAACGAGATCCCGTCGAAGTGAGGGCGGGCGCGAGATGATCCGCCCGGCCGAGCCTGGTGACGCCAGCGCCATCGCCCGCATCCAGGTCCAAGCCTGGCAGACCGCCTACGCGGAAATCATTCCGACGGAATATCTTGCGAACCTTTCTGTCGAGCGAAGCACAAAGTTTTGGAGCAAGGAACTAACCTTATCACACCTCGTGGTTTTCGTTGTGGTTGATGACGGCAGCGTCGTCGGTTGGGCTTCCGGCGGAGCCGGCAGGGATGCCGATGGCCCGGGCTGTTCCGAAGTGTTCGCCCTCTACGTTTCGCCCAAGTTCTGGTCGGCTGGTTTTGGCCGCCAGCTCATGTCCGCCATCGAGGCATCGCTTCCTCCCAATCCCAAAATCACGCTATGGGTTTTGGAACAGAACGCCAAGGCCCTAGGTTTTTATCAATCAATGGGTTATCAATCAGATGGGGCCGCCAAAACCGTCAGCCTTGGCGGAAAAGACCTGGTGGAAATCCGTCTGCTCAAAACACGGAGAGGGGATGGACCTGCGATTCAACCGGGCTGATATAACTACGGCTCGGGTGCGCCAGGCGTTTACCTTGCCCACTTTCTCACGGGGCCGGGTGAACTCCCCGCCAAGTTTACTGTCAGACAATTGCCCACCTCGGGACAAGGTTTGCCCTTTCCCAAGTCATTGGTTTCCCCACCGCCCCGCCCCACCCTTTCCCGCCAGCCCGTCCCATGCGTTCCGCCCCTTCGCTGCGCCCCCTTTGGCACTCACTCCTGAGCCCGGCCCTCCTGCTTGGCCTGGCCAACCCTTCCCCGGCCGCCGTGCCGGCCAACCTCGCCCCCTTTGTGGAAAAAAACTGCACCGGGTGTCACGATGCGGCTGAGAAAAAAGGTGGACTCGACCTGGAATCGGCGGCGTTTGACCCCAAGGACCCGAAAAACTTCGCGCTCTGGGAAACGGTCTTCGACCGCGTGCAGGACGGCCAGATGCCTCCCAAGAAAAAGGCCCGGCCCGAACAGGCCTCGCTCGACGCCTTTCTCCGCAACCTCGCCGCGCCGCTGGTTTCAGCCGACCAGGCCCGCCTCGCCCCGGAGGGCCGCTCCACCTGGCGCCGGCTCAACCGCTACGAATACGAGAACTCCGTCCGCGACCTCCTCGGCGCGCCCTGGCTCCAGATCCGGGACGCCCTTCCCGAAGACGGCGAGGCCTTCCGTTTCAACAAGGTAGGCGAGGCCCTCGACGTCTCCCATGTGCAGGTGGCCCGCTATCTCGGCGCGGCCGACTACGCCCTCCGCCAGGCCCTGGCACCCAAGGAGAAACGTCCGGAAACCAAGGTGACCCGCTATTACACCCGCGACGAAGGCAGCTACACGGGCAAGATGAAGTTCAACGAGTTCAACCAGGCCCCCGAGCGCGCCACCTTCCCCACCCTCGGTTTCGCCGGCCAGCCCGATGTCCGCGCCGCCAAGGCTCCCATGACCGTGGGCAAGGCCAACAAAGAGCAGCGCGAATTGGAAGGCGTCGGTGTCGTGGCCAGCAGCTACGAACCCATTGAGCCTAAGTTCTCCAACTTCAAGGCCCCGGTCGCCGGCCGCTACAAACTTCGCCTCATGGGGCAGACCGTCTGGGTCGGACCCGGCCCCGACAAAAAGTGGTTCATCCCCGATCTCGACAACATCTCCAAAGGCCGGCGCTCCGAACCCATCACGGTCTATTCCGACACCACCCCGCGCCAGTTGCGCCGGCAGGGCACCTTCGACCTCACCCCCGAGCCCGCCGTCCATGAGCTCGACGTCTGGCTCCTCGCCGGGGAAACCATCCGGGTGGACGCCGGACGTCTCTTCCGCTCCCGCCCCGGCGCGGGACGCTGGCAGAACCCCCTGGCGGAGAAGGACGGCCAGCCCGGCGTCGTCTTCCGCTGGCTGGAGGTCGAGGGTCCGTTTTTCGAGCAATGGCCCCCGGCCGGCCATCAGCTGATGTTTGGCGACCTTCCGTTCAAGAAATCCGACACACCCGGCACGCCCGTCGAGGTTGTCTCCACCAAACCGAAGGAGGATGCCACCCGGCTCCTCAAGGGTTTCCTCCAGACCGCCTACCGCCATCCCGGAGCGGAGTCCGAAATGTCCCGTTTCCTCCCCGTCATTGAAAACGCGCTCAAGACCGGCTCCTCCTTCACGGACTCCATGATCGCGGGCTACACCGCCGTCCTCTGCTCGCCCGCCTTCGTCTGCGTGGAGGAGAAGCCCGGGAAACTGGACCAGCACGCCCTGGCCGCCCGCCTCTCCTACTTCCTGTGGAACTCAGCTCCCGACAAGGAGTTGCGAGATCTCGCCACCAAAGGGACCCTTTCCAAACCCGACGTCCTCAAGGCCCAGACGGAACGTTTGCTCAACGACCCGAAGGCCGGCCGCTTCACCGAGGCCTTCCTGGCCTACTGGCTCGACCTGCGCAAAATCCAGGCCACCTCGCCCGACTCCACCCTTTACCCCGACTACTACCTGGACGACCTCCTGGCCGAGTCCGCCGAGGAGGAGACCGTCGCCTTCTTCAACGAGCTCATCCACTCGAACCTGCCGACCCGCAACCTCGTCTCGTCCGATTTCGTCATGGTCAACGAGCGGCTCGCCACCCACTACGGCCTGCCCGGCTTCGAGGGAGTGCAAATCCGCAAGGTCAAGCTCCCGGCCGACAGCCCGCGCGGCGGCCTCATCACCCAGGCCAGCGTCCTCAAGGTCACCGCGAACGGCACCACCACCTCGCCCGTGCTGCGCGGCGGCTGGGTCCTTGAGCGCATCATGGGCAAACCCGTTCCCCGCCCCCCGCCCAACATCCCCGCCGTCGAGCCCGACATCCGCGGGACGGTCACCCTCCGCCAGCAGCTCGACAAACACCGCGACCAGACCTCCTGCGCCTCCTGCCACTCCCGCATGGACCCGCCCGGTTTCGCCTTGGAAAACTTCGACGTGATGGGTGCCTGGCGCGACACCTACCGCGCGGCCGGCGCGGGCAAGCCCCCCGTGCCCGGCATTGCCAAAAGCGGCCAGAAATTCGAGTTCTCCCTCGGCCTTCCGGTGGACGCCACGGGCGAGCTGGCCGATGGCCGCAAGTTTGGCAACATCAGGGACTTCAAAACCCTGCTCCTCACCGACGAGAAACAGCTCGCCCGCAACCTCGTCCGCCAGTTCGCCGTTTACGCCACCGGCGCCCCCGTCCGCTTCGGCGACCGTCCCGCCGTGGAAAAAATCCTCCAGGCCTCGGCCTCGAAAAACTACGGGGTGCGCACCCTCATTCACTCGCTCGTGCAAAGCGAACTGTTCCAGTCGAAATGAGCACGACGAAACAAGTGGCGAGTGATGAGTGATGAGTTCATACAGCACTTCCTTCCGATTTCTCCCTTCAACCCGCTAATCCTAACTTCAAAGTTCAGCGTTCAGCGTTCGATGTTCGACGTTCAAAGTTTCTCCCCCCCTCAACCTTCAGCCTTTAAAGCCCCGCCCATGAACACCCCCTATTTCGCCACCCGCAAATCCGTCTCACGCCGCCGTTTCCTCCAGGGGGCCGGCATCGCGCTTTCGCTGCCGCTGCTCGACTCGATGACACCCGCGTTTGCCGCCGGAGCCAGGGCCGTGGGACCGGGCTCGCCGGACGCCAAGCCGCGCCGTTTCTTCGGCATCTGCAACAACCTGGGACTCGTGCCCAACGAGTTCTTCCCCAAACAGACCGGCCGCGACTACCAGCTTTCCCCTTACCTGAAACACCTGGAGAGCGTGCGGAATGATTTCTCCGTGTTCAGCGGGGTTTCCCACCCCGACGTGGACGGCGGGCACCCAGCCGACAACTGCTTCCTCACCGCCGCTCCGCACCCCGGCAGTGGCGGTTTCCGCAACACCATTTCGCTCGATCAATACATCGCCGAACGCATCGGCCACCTCACCCGTTTCCCCTCGATCAACCTGGGCGTCAATGTCGCCCGCGGCTCCCGCAGCCTGGCCTGGACCGGCTCAGGCGTGCTCATCCCCTGCGAGGAAAAACCTTCCGAAGTCTTTGGCCGTCTTTTCCTCCAAGGCTCCGAAGCCGAGATGCGGGAGCAGATCCGCAAACTCGAGCTCGGCCGCAGCATCCTCGACGCCGTTTCCGGCCAG
>JANOBW010000081.1:0-20229 GCA_031411855.1 Opitutia bacterium | reverse complement strand
GGGCCTCCATCTCGCGGATGGCCTGGGCCAGCAGGGCGGGATGGGGCTGGAGGCGCTGGCAGAAGGCCAGGGTGGTGATGCGATGGACGGACTCGCGCGAAACACTCAGCAGACGCTTCCCCGTCATCTCATAGGTGACCGGGGATTTTTCCGTCAGGGCAAAGGCGTCGCGACGGAGGGCGTTGACGTAACCCGCCAGGACTTTGTCCCGGCCGATCTTGTTTTTTAGGGTCTCCCAGTCCACCGGGCGAGCGATCAGGCGCGGATGGGCCCCGCGGAACTTGGCAAAGTTGTCCGGAGGGGTGTCGGCCGCCTTGAGTCCCAGGCCTAGGGCCAGTAAAACAGGTAAATAACGAAAACGCATGGAGGAGGAAACCGGAAGTCAGGTCAGGTTTCCTCCGGGTGAAAATGAAACAAAGATTTTCCCGAAAGGTATCGGATTCTTTGGTCAAAAACGTTTTTTAAGTTTCAGGACCGCAGACGGGCTCCCAACTGCCAGCCAAATCTTTCACCCGAAAGTGGAAAGACCGAGGCCTCACAATTCCCGGATGGCGACGTTGGCAAATTCGATGGCCCCGTTGTGGTGCTGAAGGCCCAGGGGTCCGGTGGCAGGAACTCCGGGAAGGCGGGCGTTATCCACGACGGTTTTGCCGTTCAACACGATCGTGACCTGCTCACCTTTCATGGTGATGAGAAAACGGTTCCACTTGCCCACCGGGTTGTCGGCCCGGACACGCGGGGTGCAGGCGGCCCGGACCGCCGGCGGCATTTGGGCGTCGTCGCGGTAGCCGAAGATTTCCCCGGAGCCCACCGGCCAGCCCCAGATGTTGATCTGGCTCTTTTCATTGCCACGCAGGAGGATGCCGCTGTCACCCGCGGTCTCCCCCGCCGCCATGACCCGGCGACCATCGCCATCCAATTGATAGGTGCCGTCAGGGTTGACCACCGGGTGGTCCGTCTTGACCGGCTTGTCTTTCCAACGCCAGTCCACCTGAAGGACAAAATCCTTGTATGACTTCGTGGTCCAGAGATGGGGGTCGGGCGCGGTGCATTTGCCATCGTAGTCCAGCGAACCGTCCTCCCCTCCCACCTTCCAGTGGGCCTGGTGGGTTTCGGGGAGTTTCCACCCGTCAAAATTCACCCCGTTGAAGAGGGGCGTCAGCCCGAGCGCCTCGGCACGGGTCTGTTCGGGAGTGGCCTTCCCACCGGGCAACTCGCGGATGCGGAGGTTGCGGAAATGGATTTCGGAGCCCTCTGATTCCAGACACAGATACCCTTTGCGGGGAGTGGTTTCCTTGCCGACGGTGACTTCCTTGCCATTGACCGACAGGCGCAGTTCGCCTTCGTTGGCCACCAAGTGGTAGTGGTTCCATTCCGGGGAGGCCTTGGTGCGATCCTCGATGGGGAAGGAACGTTGGCCTCCAATCCGTCCAAAGGGGGTCATTTTGGTGTTACCCACGGGAAAAATGTCACCATGGGTCGTATACCAGCCGTTTTTGCCCTTGGCGTCATACCCGAGGTCAAGCACCTGAACCTCAATGCCATGAAGAAAGGGTGAACCCACCTGGGGTTCTCCGCTGGCCCAGACAAACACCCCGGAGTTTCCCCCGGGAACCATGTGCTGCCATTCGACTTCCAACTCGAAATTTTCATACATCCGCTCCGTCCTCATCATTCCCACCGGCAGGCCGGTGCAGACAATCATCCCGTCGCGAACACCGAAGGTGGAAGGGGCCACGTTGACGGGAATCCACCCTTTCAGGTCACTGCCATTAAAAAGGGAAACCCAAGGGTTTGACTCGGTCGGGGCAGTGGAATCGGCCAGAAGCAATCCGGAGGAAACACAGGCCAGGAGGACCGAGAGGGTTGGTGTGAAACGCATGACAGTTAATTTAACACAAGTTCGGCCTCAAAGTTCCCTTCCAAGGGGCTTCCCCCACCCCACTCCATCCACCCTTTCCTGCTGCAAACACACCTCGCCTGGCACAAAAAAACCGCCCGGGGAGAGGGCGGTGGAAGAGGGGAGGAGTGCTCCTTACTTGCGACGGCGGAGCATCATTCCGGCACAACCCAAGGCGGCGGCAAAACCCACCATGGTGCCAGCCTCGGGCGTGGCGGTAAAATTGATGTTACCAATACCAATGAACTGTTGGACGGGTTGGTTGGAGGCAACAAGACCTTTGAAAGGACTGCCCGTTTCCGTGAACTTTCTGGTTCCTGAATCGAAAACATTGTAGTTTCCGTAAGTGAACTCCATGCTAGACATCAAATTCGCAGCCCCGTAATCAATCGTGCCGTGACCGTTGGCCGTAGATTCAAAATTACCACCCTGACCATAAAGGGTCGGACCGGTAGTTTTCTTGAACACATTCGCACCGGTGGCCGTGAGCGAGGCATCGTTGGTGGCGGTGGTTCCGTTAAAAGTGGAATTAAAATTCCTCACCTCATCAATATAACCGATGGTAGAACCTGAGTCGGCAGAATTAAAGTCAATATCGTAAATCTGAAAGGAAACATTCTGAACCGTTGCGAGATTGGATGTTCCTGTCTTAAAATACTCAAACTTGACCGTCACCGATTCAGACCAATCGCTCAAAGAATGGTCCAAATTCAGAACCAATGCCATGGGGTTTCCATCCGGGTCGCCGTCAAAGAGGTCACTATTGGCAGGATTCCAAGAAAGGTGGGAAACCTGAGGTGCTGCGCCCAAGGAATTGGAGACGAAATTTGCGGTGGCACCGGTCACGGTCACTTTCACGTCCACTCCCGTGCTGTTCACGTTGACCAAGGTCTTGCTGAGAGCTCCAAACGCCCAAGGGTTCAACCCGGCTGGATCGGTGTAGGGACCGGGACTGGCGGTATAGGGCGAGCGATACATGGACCAATCAAGGACAGCGGCACTCAAGGAAGAACCCATGACAGCCAAGAAACCGCCAAGAAAGGCGGCGCTGGAAAGACTGATTTTGACTGTTTTTGACTTCACGATGTAAAACTCCTGTGATTTTCCCGGCGGCGGGCAAGACAAAAAAGGTTCGGAATCGGTCAGAAACCCGGGGTTAGCGGTTGACGAGGCGGTCCTGGCGGAGCCGATGGAGGGATGAGCGAAACTTCCTCCCCTTTCCGTGTCTTTGACGGCCACAACGACACCCTCCTCCGCCTGTGGAGTGACAATTTGCCCGGCGCGGCTTGGACGGAAGGTGGGAAAGGTGGTCATTTGGATGGTCCGAAGGCCCGGATGGGCGGCTTTGGCGGAGGTCTCTTTGCACTTTTTGTGCCAAACGAGGAGCACGAGCGGACCACGATGGAGAGCGGCCCGGGCGGCTGGCGCAAACCCATGCCACCCAAGGTTTCCCGCGATCTGGCCCGACGCACGGCCGACGCCCTCCTGCGGGTGGCACGGGAAGTCGAGGCCCAGTCCTCGGGAGGTTTTCGGTGGGTCAAAACCTGCGGGGAGCTCGAACACTGCTGGCAGGCGGGGGTGACCGCCGGAGCCCTCCACTTCGAGGGGGCGGAGCCGGTGGACCCGGATGGCGGGGATCTTGCTGAATGGCATAAACTTGGCATTCGTTCGCTCGGCCCCGTCTGGAGCCGCCCCAATGCCTTTGGACACGGCGTTCCCCTCGCCTACCCGGCCGGGCCGGACGAGGGGCCCGGCCTTACCCCCGAGGGGATAAACCTGGTCGCCGAGGCGGCCCGGCTGGGCATGTTGGTTGATTTGGCCCATTTGAACGAAAAAGGCTTCTGGGACGTGGCCGAACTGGCCGTGACGCCGCTCGTCAGCACCCACACCGGCTCCCACAAACTGAGCCAGACGGCCCGAAATTTGACCGACCGCCAGGCCAAGGCCGTGGCCGAGACCGGAGGCGTCATCGGCATCACCTTTGCCATCAACGACCTGCGGGGGACCGACAAACTCGACGCCGACATCACCCTCGACCGGGTGGCCGACCACTTCGCCTATTTTTCCGACCTGATCGGCCCCGAACACGTGGCCTTTGGCTCGGACTGGGATGGCACCAGCGTCCCCAGCGAGCTGGAATCGGCCGAAAACCTGCCACGGTTGGTCGAGCGCCTTTCCCGGCGCGGTTTCAGCAATGCGGAATTGACCGGTCTGTGTCACGGAAACTGGTTCCGCCTGCTCAGGCGCGTCTGGCGAGGGTGAGCGACCAATGCCGAACGTTGAACGTCGAACTTTGAACGTCGAACGCTGAAGTAAGACAGTCCGCGCTTTGCGCCCGGTTTGCCGTCTCTAACTTCAACGTTCAGCGTTCGAGGTTCTACGTTCGATGTTCGCCTTGTTCAACCCCAGGTGCCGGGAGTGGGGTCAGCGGCGGGGGCGGGGTTGGCAGTTCCGGCTTCGGCGGCTTTTTTGAGTTTCTTGGCCAGTTTGCGTTCCCGTTTGGCGATGCGGAGGGCTTCCTGGGCCTCGGGGGAAAGCGGCGAGAGCGGCTCGATCTTCGTGATCTTATCGGTCAGAAGGGGTTCCAGCGCCTCGGGTTTGGTCTTGGGGACGTAGGGCTTGGGCTTGTGGGGACGGTCGTCCGAAGGTGGGCCGAACGAGGAAGCGGGCGGCGTCTTGGGGACGTAGGGACGCGGAAGGTGTTGGACGGGAACCGGTTTGGCGACGGGGGCTGCGCTCGCGGCCTTGGGCGCATAGGGGGCGGAGGCGGCTTTCGGCACGAAAGCGGCCGGGGCCGGCTTGGGAGCGCCAGCGGGCAAAGCCTTGGCGGCGGGTTTGCCACCGGGGATGTTGGAGAAACCCTTGGGGGCGGAAGGCGCGGCCTCGGGTTGCGCGGAGGCTCCCCCCTGGAGGAGGTGGATGAGGGCCGAGACAAGGTCGGTGCTGGTGTAGCCCTGTTCCAGGAAACGGTCAATGGTGCGGTCCTGGGGCTTGAACTCCTTGGCGTCCAACGTGCTGCGGAGTTTTTCAAAGAAGACGTTCACGCGGGCCTCCTCGACCTGGTCAATGGAGGGGACGTTTTCGCGGCGGATGTTGAGCTTGGCGAAGCGGATCATGCTCTGGAGTTTCCAGAGTTCGCGGCCGGCCACGAAGGTGAAGGCCTTGCCGGAGCGCCCGGCGCGGCCGGTGCGGCCGATGCGGTGGGTGTAGTCCTCGGCGTCGTTCGGGAGGTCGAAGTTGAAGACGACCTCGAGGTCGTCCACGTCGAGACCGCGGGCGGCCACGTCGGTGGCGATAAGGAACTCGAAGCCGCGGCGGCGGAACTTGTCCATCACGCGGTTGCGCTGCACCTGGGTGATGTCGCCGTGGAGGCGGTCGGTCGAGTAGCCCCGGGCCTGGAGGTGCTCGTCGAGTTCGTCCACCATGATCTTGGTCGAGCAGAACACGATGCCATAGCGGAAGTCGTTGATGTCTATGAGCCGGGTGAGGACCTCGAGCTTGGAGCGGCGGTCCACCTCGTAGTAAACCTGCTCCACCTGCGGGGCGTTCTGGGCGTGGGCCTCGATTTTGATCCAGGCCGGGTCCTTGGTGAAACGCTTGATCAGATCCTGGATCTGGCGGGGGACGGTGGCGGAGAAAAAGAGGAGCTGGCGGGTGGCGGGGGCGGCGGCGACCACGCGCTCAATGTCCTCGCGGAAACCCATGTCGAGCATGCGGTCGGCCTCGTCGAGGACGAGAAACTTGAGGTGGTCCAGCTTGAGCGAACCGCGCTCCAGGTGGTCCAGGATGCGGCCGGGGGTGCCGATGATGATCTGCGCGCCGGACTCGAAGGCGCGGAACTGGCGCTCGTAGGACTGGCCGCCGTAGATCGGCACGGCCTGCACGCCGCGTTTGAACATGGCGAGTTTGCTGACCTCCTCGGCCACCTGCACGGCGAGCTCGCGGGTCGGGCACAGGATCAGCACCTGGGCTCCGCGGATCTTGAGGTCCACCTTTTCGATGGCGGGCAGGGCGAACGCGGCGGTTTTGCCGGAACCGGTGGACGACTGGCCGACGGCGTCGCGGCCCGAGAGAATCACGGGGATGACGGCGGTCTGAATGGGAGAGGCCTCCTCAAAACCCATTTTGTCCACGGCTTTGAGCAGCTCGGGGGACAGTCCGAGGGCGGCGAAGGGAAGTTTTTCCATGCCGCAAGGTGACTGGAACTTATTCTCAGGGAGAGCCTAAAATGAGGCGGGCCGCAAAAAACTCTCCCCCCCTCACCCGCCCTTGGCACACTTCCGCAAACGCTTCTCCCGGAACGTTTTGATTTTGGCCGGTGCGGCCCCGGATTCGGCCGGAAACAGATCGCCCGCCGCCAGTCCGAGCGAGGCAAGGACCCGCCCGGCGGCCGCCGGCGTGGCCACGCCCAGCAGGCGCTCATAAACGTTGACCAACTGCCGTTCGGACATCCGTCCCGCCACCGTTTCCTGTTCCAGCTCAGCCAGATAGGCCGGCATCAGGCGCGCGAGGATGGCCACGTGTCTCAGATCCTGACGCCCCTCCTGCGGCAGGTCGGCCGCGTTGGCGATCTTGGCCTGCAGCAGCACGACCGGCCCCGGCACCCGCACCGGGATGCCGCGCACGGCCAAAGTGGCCTGATATTCGACAAGCTCCTCATTGTTTGCCCCGTGGACATAGCGGAGCACCTCGACCAGCAGAAGTCGCCCGGCCGCATCGTGTCCGGTGACCACACCGATCTCACTTGAGGGTGGTTTCAGGGGAAACAGGCGTGCCTTTGCCCCTGAAACGAGAGCGATGGCGCGGAGGGTTTCGCGTGTTCCCAGGACATCAAGGTCACGCGACATGAACGGCCCCAGCCCCTCTGTCGCCGAGGCGTAGTGAAGCGCCCAGAGGTTGACGGCCTGGCCCCCCCCACCAGCAGCAGGGATTCCGGGGTCCCCAGGAAATTGACAAAATCCTCGGGAGCAAGAGGTTGGGCATCACGCGGAAGCATGGGAAACAAGGCTGATCATGGTGACCGGCTCCCCCATCGGGATGACGGAATTGATCTCCTGGATGCGTTCGGGCGTCTCCAGTTTCGTCTCCAGCACGGCCCGGTCGAACTCCCGCAGGGCCCGCTTGTAGCGGCGGGCCTGGGCGGCGGTGCGGAATTCCGGCGGCCGGGGAAACTGCTTCCAGGCCGCCCGGCGCATCGCCTCTCGGTCCCGGCCCGAGGCATCGGCCCGGCGGGCCAGCAGGCCCCGGGCCGCCTCCCCCAGCAGGCGGGAGACGGAGGTCTTCTCGCGCTTCGCCAACACCTCAAGCGCGGCCAGCACGGCCTGGTTCTCGTTGAAGCTGTGGCGGCGTTTGGTGGGGGAAAGCTGGTTCGGCATGGGTCAAAAGGTTGCATCAACCTTTTGACCAACTCAAGCGCAAAGCCCGGAATGTGGCTGGTTTGATATCGTCACCCCGCCCCGTTTCCCCTTCATGTGTAACCCAAACGAAACCACCTGTTTTCACCCACCTTCATGACAACTGTTTTCCGGCGCACCGCTTCCGCCCTCTTCCCGGCCCTCCTGTTTCTGGGCGGCTGCGCCTCGGCCCCGACGGCCCCCCGCGCCTACGCGCCGGGAGAACTCCCCCACGTGGTCACCCCGGCCGATGTCCCCGCCGGAGCCGCCACGGTTTACTCGCGCTCACTCCAGACCGAGCCCGACAGCTACCAACTTCAGACCGGGCTGCGTGTTTTCCGGCCCGCCCAGGGTCCCGAGGTGGTGCTTCTGGGGGCGGTCCACATCGGGGAGCCGGACTATTACGGGAAACTTCAGGACCGGATGGATGCCGCCGATCTCGTTCTTTACGAATTGGTGACCGACGAAACCAAGCCGGCCGAATCCCTCACGGCCGAGGAGAAGGCGGAGAAAACCGACGAGTCCGCCTACGGGCGTTTCGCCAGGCTGGTCGGGCTCTCCGTCCAGACCTCCCACATCCATTACAAACGGCCCAACTTCGAACGCTGCGACATGACCATGCAGCAGCTCAACGCCCTGCTTGAAAAGGAGAAGGCCGAAGGCGGCGAAAAGGGCAAAAAGGCCTCCGAGGCGCTCCGGCAGTTTTCCAAACTCCGCAAACAACTGGAAGGCGACTCCTGGCTGCTCAACTTTGCCTTCTGGGTCGCGGGCATGAGCGACACCATCAAGGCCGAGTTGAAACTCATGCTCGTGTTCTCCGCCGGCGGTTCGTCCGACCAGATGGAAAAGGCCCTGCCTCCCCGCCTGAAACAGCTCATCACCGAGGACCGCAACGACCACGCCATGGCCGATCTGACGCGCATTGTCCGGGAGCGCCCGAATCTGCGCCGCATCGTCGTATTCTACGGCGCGGCCCACCTGCCCGGCATGGAAAAGGCCCTGCTGGCCCAGGGTTACCAGCCCGCCGGCCCGGTCGAATGGCTCTCGGCGGTCAGCTCCCATCCCTTTGCCGAAGGTCTTGACCAGGATGACATTGACCGCGCCATCAGGCGGGTCACCCCCAAGGCCAAAACGCCCTGAGCGGTGCTCCCGCTGAGGTCCGCAAGTCCCGGCTTGCGCCCGGGATGACCGGAGCCCTTAGGTTTTCCCATCATGCGATTTGTGTATCTGTCCGAGGGCCGAGCCTTTCTCAAAACGGACGGCTCAACCCCGGTGGAGATCGAAAGCCCCTTTGCCCGCGAGAAGACCGCGAGCCTGGTCGAGCGCAGCCAGCGCAACGCCTGGAAAAACAAGGAGCGCGACTCCGGCGCGGGAGCCTTTCCCAACAGTTCGGTCTGGGGCAAACAGGCGGCCGATGACACCGGCGACCATCCCACGCTCCGCCATGTCGCCAAAGGCTCCGGGGAGGACGAGCTGATCTACGCGCTGGCCATGTCGGCCAGTTCCGGCCTCTTCCGTTTCCAGGTTCCCACCGGCGAGGAAAAGCGCCTCTTCCACCGCCATGACTTCGACCCGCATGGCATCTCCTGCGATGCCGTTTCGGGCGAGATTATCGTGTCTTCCCTCGGCCATGACGGACTCGGCAAACTCGAGCAGCTCGATGGGGAAACCCACCGCCGCCGGCAGATCACCGAGGGCGACAGCCACGACTGCAACCCCAGCCACGATCCTTCGGCGCGGGGCGTCATCTACTTCCAATCCAGCGGGGCGGGCCGCGACGAGACCGGCCGCCTGGTCGCCTTCGGTCCCGCCGCCATCCACCGGCTCGAGCTCACTTCCGGCGAACTGAAAACGATCCTGGAGGATGCCGCCCATGATTTCATCCAGCCGCGCATGGATGGGGCCGGAAACCTCCACTTCATCCGGCGTCCCTACGGCGCGGTCCAGCAGATGTCCTTCGGCCAGAAAGTGAAGGCCTTCTTTCTCGTCCCCTACCACCTGCTGGCCGCGATTTACGGCTTTCTGGACGCCTTTTCGCGGATGTTTGGGAAGAAGTCCCTCCGCCCCACCGGCGGCCCGGCCGTGCCCGTGTCGCGGGGACGTTTCGCCACCTTCCACGGGGTCACGTTGCAGCTGGAGCAGGTGCTCAAGAAACGCGACAAGGGGGACGACTCCGTCCAGCTGGTCCCGGCCACCTGGGAACTGGTCCGGCGGAGCAAGTCGGGCGCGGAAACGGTCCTGGCCCGCCATGTCGCCGCCTACGACCTGAAACCCGACGGCACGGTCATCTACTCCGACGGGCTCCGCCTCTGGCTGGCCGGGGCCACGCCCCGCAAGTTGCACCACGGCAAGATCTTCCAATCCGTCATCTGGGCCTGAGGCCCGGGGGAAATGTGGCCTTGAGCCGAGAAACGGCTATGAAACCTTGTGTAGGGTCGTCCCTCGCGGACTCCGGCCTTTTTGCGCCCGCCAGCAGGCTGCAAGGTGTAGAAGCGTGCGCAGCACCGTGGACAGCGGCTACCCCGTCGCCGCTGTGGCGGGACATTATCGACGGACTTGAGCTCCGCGAACAGGTCAGAGCTTTGTGGCGAGCCGAGTAGGTCTGATTTTTCGCACGAAGACACGAAAGCACGAAGTAAAGGCAACGACACAGGGATGGGCTGAATCCTTTTTCGTGCCTTTGTGTCTTCGTGCGAAACCTTCCCCCTTACGACAACCTCTCAATTGGCGATACGTTTAAGCCGGTTTGAGGCGGCCCCAGGGTTAAGCCGCGTCAGTCTCTTGCAGGGCGGCGGCGGACGAGGAGCAGGGCGACCGCTCCGGCAAGTAAGGCGGCGGTGGCGGGCTCGGGCACGGTGACATCGGAAAGGGTGATGCTCCAGCCGAGCAGGGTGGCCTGGTCACCGGCGGCGACATCGGCGATGAAGAGCTGCCACGCCCCGGCGGCGGGGCCACCGATGTATTGGGACAGCGAGGGGGCACGCAGGGAAGTGTCGAGGGAGGAGTTGGGGTGGACCACGCGTCCGTCCGGCTGGTAGTTGCCCGAGATGAAATGGCCGAAAACGTCGGTCGCAAAGTGGACGTCCGTCAGCGCAATGTCGGTGAGCGTGATGTCCAGACCGCTGGTGAAGGAGCCGTCGGGCTGGGCGGCGGTGCGGCCGATGCGGTTGACGAGAACGGCGATGGTGTCGTCGTGGAAGAGGTAGGCGTAGAGGTCGCCGTTCCAGCCGCCGCTGGTTTTGAGCGTGACCGTGACATTCCCGACCGTGGCCAGAGTGGTGGCGGGCGTGAGGGTCTGAACGAGGCCGCCGAGATCGTTGTCGGGAATGACGGCGGCGGTGACGCTGGAAAAGGTCTCCGTGACGGCGAGGGCGGGGACGGCCGACAGGGTCAGAAGAAGGGGGAACGTTTTGGAAATCATGGGCTTGCGGTTCAGGGGCGGAGGTTCACTGAGGCACAGCCAACCGCCAGAAAACGGGGCCGGTGACGGGGGTGGGATCGCTCCACGAGACGGTGCCGTTGGAGGTCGCAGGGACGGATATGGCGTCGGTCCAGGTGGTCAGGTTGAAGCTTTTTTGGATCACGTAGGTCTGGTTGGGGATGCCGCGGAAGACGAGGTGGGCGAGACTTCCGGGCTGGATGGAAACCTCGGGCACATTGACCGCGCCGGGGGCCACGGAAACCGTGACGGTGCCCGGGGTGAGGCCGCCCTGGCCGTCGGCGATGTTGACCGTGAAAGAGTCGGTGCCCGCGAAGTTGGCCGGCGGGGTGTAGGTGAGGCCGCCCGTCCCCTGGGTGACGGCGCCGCCGTGGGTCGAGGCGGAGATGAAGCCGGCGAGGGCGGGCACGCCGCCATCCGGGTCCGAGGCCTGGCCCAGAAGTTTCACGAGGCTGAGGCTGGCGGAGGTGTTTTTCGGCGTGCTGATCGAGTAGCCGGAGAAAGCCGGGGGCCGGTTGACGAACACGGTGAACTGGGCCGTCGTGGTGTTGCCAAGGGCATCGGTGGCGGTGCAGGTCACGGGGGTGGAGCCGACGGGGAAAAGGGAGCCGCTGGGGGGCGACCCGACGACAAGCGCGGGTCCGCTGACGGCGTCCGTGGCCGTGGCGGCCGCGTAGGTGACCACAGCGCCGGACGGCGACGAGGCCTGGGCGGTAAAGGAGGCGGGGACCGAGAGGAAAACCGGCCCGGTGGCATCCACTTGAACGTCAAAGATGTGCGCGGCGGCCGGTTCCCAAGCGGCGTCACCGGCCTGGGCGACCTCAATCCGGGCCAGGCCTTCGGCGGTGAAGGAGACGGAGCGGGAGTCGGGCGAAAGAACGGCGGGGCCGGAGACAATGCGCAGGACGGGAGGCAGGGCGCTGGTCACCGCCGGAGTGAGGGTGGCGGTGGGAAGGACAGCCGAGGGCAGGGACACGGCGGCCTGGGGAGAGGGATAGGGAATCCGCGCGGCCGAAGGCACGGCGGAGAAACCGGTGACCGAAGGGGGAAGCGCAAGCTGCTGGTTGTCATTGGTGCCCCAGGACCAGAGGGACTGGTTGCGAACACCGAGGGCGCAGGCCGAACCGGCCGCGACGGAAACCCAGGGGCCGGCCAGGGTCTGCGTGGGCTGGAGTTGGTCGGTGGTGGTGCCATCGCCGAGCTGGCCGGCGGCGTTGTCGCCCCAGGCCCAGAGATAGCCGTCGGAACGGCGGCCGATGACAAAGGCGGCTCCGCAGTTTACCGCTGTCCAGCCGGTGGCTGTGCCGACCTGCTGGGGGTTGGTTTGGGTGGTGCGGGTGCCGTCGCCGAGCTGGCCGCTGTCGTTGTTGCCCCAGGCCCAGAGTGTGCCTCCGGCGCGGCGTCCGGTGGAGAAAAAGAGGCCCGCCCCCACCCCGGTCCAATCGGTGCCTAAGCCGATGCGGAAGGGAGCGGTGCGGCGGGTGTTGGAGCCATCGCCGAGCTGGCCGTAGGTGTTGTTGCCCCAGGCCCAAAGGGAGCCACCGGCGCGGCGGCCGATGGTATGCTGCGCCCCGCAGCTGACTTCGGTCCAGTCCAGGGCGGAGCCGATGCGGACGGGCGCGGTGCGGTTGGCCAGGGTGGTGTCACCAAGCTGGCCCTGGGAGTTGAGCCCCCAGGCGTAGAGGGAGCCATCGGCGCGCCAGGCGACGGTGTGGTTGGCCCCGCAGGCGACCCCGGACCAGTTGGTGGCGGTGCCGATTTTGGTGGGGAAAGGCGCGTCCGTGTTGGAATTGATGCCGAGCTGGCCGCTGGCGTTGGAGCCCCAGGCCCAGAGGGTGCCGTCGGAGCGGCGGGCCACAGTGTGGTTGCTGCCGCAGGCGACGGAGGACCAGGAGGCGGTGCCGGTGACAACGATGGCGGCGGGGGTGGCGCGGTCCGAGATGGTTCCGTCGCCCAACTGGCCGGAGGTGTTGCGGCCCCAGGCGTAGATGTTGCCATCGGCCTTGATGCCCGCGACATGGGCCTCACCGGCCGACACGGAAAGAAACCCGCCGCCGGTTTCGACGACGAAGGTGACGAAGCGGTCCGCTGCGGGATCGTAAGTGGCGTCACCGGCCTGGCGGCCGCGCAGGGTGACCGCGCCGATTCCGCCTGTCATCGAGACGTTGACGCCCGCCACGGAGGCGGGGCCGGCCAGGGCGGTCCAGGTGATGGGGAGGCCGGCGGAAGTGGTGGCCGGCAGGCTGAAGGAGGGCGCGTCGGGGGCCTTAACGACGATGTCCACCGGGGCAATGGCCTGGGGCAGGCCGGCGAACGCGGGGGAGACGGCGAGGGAAGCGAAGGCGAGCAGTTGGAAAACTCGTTTCATGGTTGGTGGGCCACAGTTTTGGTCGGGTAAAATTCCTGTTTCACGGGTTTGCCCTCTTTCATCACGACGGTGGCCTTGGGGGAGCCGTCGGGATGCCAGGCCTCGCTCAGGCCGTCGGGCTTGCCATGGACGAGGGTGAGGCGGGCGGCGAGTTTGCCATTGTCGTGCCACTCGACATAGGGGCCGTGGAGTTCGCCCGCCACGATGGTGGCCTCGCTTTTGAGCCGGCCGTTTTCATGCCAGCGCCGGCGCACGCCCTGAGAGACGCCTTTGTCATAGTTTTCCTCCACCTCCAACTGGCCGCTGTCATACCAGCCGCGGGCAACACCTTGGATAAGTCCTTCTTTCAAAGGCACTTCGGTGAGACGCTTTCCCTGGGCACTGCGTTCAAACATGATGCCCGTGAAGGGGCCGCCGCCGGAGACCGGGCACATGCGGCCTTCGCGGAGGGCCAGCCCGGCCCGGGGCAGCTCGGAAGGAGCCGGGGGCGGAGGCGGGGCCGGCCAGAAATGGACGCAGACTGCCACCACAGCGCAGGCCAGGAAACCTCCGGTCAGAATGGTGCGCCTATTCCACACGGAGCTTGAAGGTCAGGAGCTGGCGGTTGTTGGTCGGGACATAGACATCAATGAGGGTGATGTCGTTGGCCAGAAGCCAGGGTTGCACCGCGCCGGTCGTCGTGGTGGAGAAGGGTTCGTCGGCCCAGGTCTTCAGGTCCGTGGACGACTGAAGGCGGTAGGTGCGGCCCGCGACGATGGGAAACTGAAGGCGGGCCAGGCCGGACGGCGTGACCTCCTTGATGTCGAGTTTGAGGCCGCTGGCGGAGTCGAGGGCGTAGGTGCCGATCTGGTATTCCGCGAGGTTGTTGAGGCCGTCGTTGTCGAGATCGTCGCCGGGTTTCACGTCGGCCAGGGATTTGAGCTTCCCGGTCGGGTCGCCTTCGATGAGGCCCCATTCCCAGCTGTCGGGGAGGCCGTCGCCATCGCTGTCCACGCCCAGGGTGAGATCGAGGCGGTGGATTTCCCCGGCCTTGGGGGTGGTCCAGACGCGGCCCGCCATCTGGATGGGCACGTAGGCCACGCCGCGGATCTGCACCTTGATGCTGAAAGGCAGGGTGGGCCGCAGGGCCGAGACCTGGTAAAGCTGGCCGGTGGTGTTTCCATCCATGGGCAGGTTGACGCGGTAATTCACGCCGATGCCGCGGTTGGAGTCCGTCGTGGAACGGGTGACCTCGCCGCCGGGACCGCTCACGATGACGATGCCCTCGCCGGTATCCAGGGGGCGGCCGCCCTCATCGCGGACGACACCGAAGTAGGTGACGTTCGGGGCCGGCGGGAAGGCCCAGGCGGGGGTGGTGAGAGCCAGGATCAGGCCGCCGACAAGAGGAAGTGTTTTCATGTTAGTTGCCTGAGTAGGAGTAGGTTTCGAGGTGCAGCTTGATGTCTTTGACCGTGGCCTGGAAGATCTGCATCCCCTTGACCGGATCGGCCAGGAGGGTGTTGGCCGGGATGACGAGCTTCCACCGGCTGTTCCAGACGGAACGGCCGACGAGGCGGGAGTTGGCGAAGCCGGGCGCGGAGCTGAAGACGGTGCCATCGGGGACGGCTCGGAAGGCCTGGTGTTTGCGGATGGTGAAGGGCTCCGAAAGCGACTGGCCGGAGGTGAACGTGGAGCTGAGCAGGGCGGCTCCGCCGATGTCAAACGGCAGCGGGATGGCCTGATCCTCGACCTGCCAGTTGCGGACCACGGTGGAGTCCCCGAGGGCGGGGGCACGCATGGAGTCGGCTCCGGCCATGATCAGGTAAACATAGGGCGTGGCGCTGAGGGCGTTCGGATCGAGGAAGCCGAGGTTGGGATCGGCGGTGGTGACGCCACCCGCTCCGGACACCGCCCCGCCGATACTGGTGGGGGAGGCCATGCCGATGTAGCCCTTGAAAGCGATGCCGGCCCCGCGGATCTTCGTGGCAAAGGAACTCGGGGTGAACGTGCTGTCTCCGCCGGCCAGGGGCTGGCCGAAGAAGTTGAAGCCGGTGCTGATGGTGGTCTGGAAGGGCAGCACGTAGCCCGGCACGGCGAGGGCGGCGCCGCTGTTGACCTGCATGCAGTAGCGGGCCACGTCGGTGTCATCGAGGATGTTTTCCATCTTGGCGGCGGCCAGGACATCGGCCCAGGCGGTGTCGCCGGCGGCGGAGGGCACGATGCGTTCCTTTTCCTGGCGGAGGGAGAAGGTGGTGCGGTAGCGGTCGGGGTTGTTGAAACCGAGGCGGGATTTGACCACGGACCAGTCGCCGGCCATCTGGGCGAGCACACCGGAGAGGCCGGGGTCGCCGAGGGTGGAACCGGCTGGTTGGGGGCGGTCATCGCTGAAGACACCGACGGCGCGGGCGCGGACGATCTTTTGGAAGAACTCAGCGGCGCGGCTGTTACCGGAGGCATCGGCCAGGCCTGTTTCGTAGTCGTAGGCGCGGGCGGCGAGGAAACTGTAGCGGGCGGCGAGATCGAAGAGGGACTTGTAACTTTCGAGGGCCTCGTTGCGGAAGACGCGGAAGCCGAGATCCTGGGTGCGGTAACCTTGGATGAGGGCGGAGGCCTTCTGGCGGAAGATTTCACGTTCCGCCTGGATGGCGACGCCTTGGGCGAGGAGGGCGCGATACTTGCGTTGGGCATCGTCATAGGCGCGGATGGCCTGGTCCACGGCCATGGAGCCGTCGCCGAGTTCGTCAAAGGCGTTGAGGAGGTCGTTCTGCTGTGATTTGGTATCCTGAGTCGAAGCCAAGTCCGACTGGGCCAGGGCGGCGAAACGTTCGGTCAGAGCGTTGGCACGGGCCATGGCCAGTTTGGTGGCGGTGAGGATCTGCATCACGCCCTCCGAGATCTTGCCTGTGACTTCAGTGACTGCTTTCAAAGTGCCGCGGACGGGGGCGGTGGCATCCGTGGCCACACCCACCACTTTGGGGATACCCTCAAGAGTGATATCGGTGACGCCGGTTGCGGTTGTCTTAACCTCACCCACGATGTTAATGACGGTGTCAATAATGTCGGTCGCGACCTCGAGAGATGTGACGGCAGCGGCGACGTCGTATTGGCTCTTGGTGATCTTGTTGCTCGTGTCCTGGCCGGAGCGGTAAAGTTTGACGAGCCGTTTGAACTTGAGACCAAACTTGGCGTAATCCTCCACCGTGTTGTGGAGGCGCAGACGGGCCATCATAAGCTCAGAGAGGGCCTGTTGGACTTGGCCCGGGTGGGCGCGGATGCCGGTGAGGGTGTCCGGTTTGCGGAAGTTGCCCAGGCTGTCCACGTTGAACTCGACGAAATCGCCGAAGCCTTCCTTGGGCGTCTCCCAGGGATCGTCGGTGTCCCACAGGGTATCGTCGAGGCTGATGTTGGCATAATCGGAGCCCTTGCTGAGTTTGAAGGTCGTGGTGGATTCCTCCTCCTCGGCGGTGTTTTTGAAGAGCTCCGGGGTGTCAATGTAGGCGTGGTGGAAGTAATCCGGCCCGGTGTAGCCTTGCTTGTAGGTTTTGCCGGGGCCGATGTCGCCGGCGTAGGGCGTGCCGTAAAGCTCGATGAGCTGGCGGGTGAAGGCGCGTTCCTGGTCGGCGATGACGAGGCGCTGATCGGCCAGGCTGTCCTCCTGGCGGCGCAGCATCTGGGTGGAGGTCTTGGCGTTGTTGAAGGCGGTGACGGCGTTGCGGAGGGATTCCACGGCGCGGGCGTAGATCTGCTCGAAGTGCGTCTGGCCCGCGTCCACCAGAGCTGGGGAGATGTCGAAGGGGATGGCTCCGGCGGAGAGGCCGAGGGGGTTCAGACGGGAGTCGGCGAGGGCAAGCGTGGCCTTGATCTTTTCGTTTTGGGAAACGATGTCGGCCAGTTCGGGCACGGTGGTGCGATCAATCTTCTGAATGCCCTCGTGCCTCGGATCGGGGTCGGTGGCGGGCAGGGTGGAGTTGGCGGTGAGCCAGTGGAAGTAGGCACCCTGGCCTCCGCGGCTGGCCCAGTCGTCCACGCCCCAGGAGCGGGTGCGCCCGGTCTGGGTGTTGATGCGGCCATCCTTGAGGTGGGACCAACCGGTGGGGGCGACCTGGAAGGCGTTCTTGTAGGTGAGGTCGAGGGTTTGGGCGACCACCTTGGTGAGGGCGGCGGCGGCGGCGGCAAACTTGCGCTCGTCCAGATAATCCACCGCGACGGGTTTGCCGAGGATGTTCACGGCCTCGATGCGGGGCGTCCAGGCGAAGTTGGGGTTGGAGATGAGGCCGTAGTAGCCGGTCAGCGCGGTCAGGTAATGGCCGTAGGCATCACCGTGGCCCTGGGGGTAGGCGGTGGCGGCGTCGGCGGCGTTGATGACACCGTCGGCGTTGAGGTCCTTCATGTTGTAGTTGAGGGCGTAAACGGCCTCGCCGCTGTCAATGCCCCGGGTGTAGTTCCAGACGAGGCGGTTGTAAACGGGCGGGACCAGCACACCGGGGGCGAGGAAATCGTCGCGTCCCCGGAGGAGGCTGAGCTCCTCGTCGAGGACGGTGGCGACCTGGCCTTTGAAGGCGAAGAGCGAGGTGGCGACATCGCCAAACTGGCCGCCATTGGTGGAGTAGGCGATGGTCGGGTTGGAGGCGTCGGCGTAGGCCTCGTTGCCGAGCAGAACGTAGAGGTCGTTGAGGTAACCGGCGGCGAGGATGAGGGCGTCGTTGGCCGGGCCATAGTTGAGCGGAGGCGTGCCCTCGATGCTGAGGGCCTTGCCCCGGCGCAGGATGGTCTCGTAGATCTCGATGAGGCCGAACTGGTTGATGTTCTCGAGGTTAAGGGCGATGTCGCCCTCCCAGCGGTGGCCGGCCTGGGTGACAAGGGAAACATCCGTGTTCACGGCGTTGTTGAAGAGATCCTTGATGCGCTGCTCGAAGGGGTTGATGCCCTTGAGGGCGCGTTTGATCCAACCTTCGGCGAGGGCGGCGTCCGTCCATTTCGACCAACCTCCATTGGAGTCGTAGGCGGCGTCGTTCGGCTTGATGGCGCGGTAACGCATGACGAAGTAGTTGTCGGTCAGGGTGAAGATGCCAGGGCCTTGGATGACATGGCGGTTTTTGCCGACGACGGAGCCGGACTTGACCCCGGCGGTTTCCCCGACGCCGACCCCGAGGGGAATCCAGGCGGTGAGATTTTCCACGCCGTTCATGACCTCAAAGCGGGCATTGAGGGTGGAGGCGGGAGCGTTGGTGGCGTCGGCGGTGGTGGTCATTTCCAGGCGCAGCACATTGGAACCTTCGCGCAGGGCACCGACCGGCACTTCAAAGTTGAGGGGTAAGGGGGTGAAGGTGGAAAGGGGGGCGCCGGAGGTGGCGGAGTTGGTTTCCCCGGAGATGCGGTAGGTGGCGACGAGGGCATCGTTGAGGTAGGCTTTGACGCCGTCGTTGGTGCCGAGCTCAAGGCTGAGGAAAGCGCGGAACGGTCTTTGGGAGAGGTTGAAGCCACGGGACAGAACCGACTGGGCCTGCCCGGCTGCGCCCTGACCATTGTTAATGACCACGGATCCGGGCAGGCTGACGCTGACCGGGGTGGCGTTGGTCCCGGTGTGGGTCCAGACGCCATCCCCGATGAGCAGGGAACGCGCGTAGCTGTAAAGGGGCGGGGCGGAGCCATCCACGGGCGGGGCGTAGCGCCATTCAAACTCGTAGTTGGCGGGTTCACCGGCGAAATCCCCGGTGTGCTGGAGGGTGAGTTTTTCGGCCAGCGGGTTGGTGGGCTCAATGGGTTTGATTTCGCCGCGGTAGAGCGGATTGCTGACCTTGATGACATGCAGGGCGACGGGTTCGTCGCCGGGCGTGAAGGCGCGGCCATTGCCGGCGACGAGCACGATGTAGCCGGTGCCGCCGCCGCTGGCGCTGAGGGCGTAGGAGTCCACCGCGGTGTCGCTGTCGTAAATCGCAGCGAGCTTATCGGGGGCGATGACTTTCAGGCCTTTGGTGTTCTCCGTGAGTTCGGCCTTGAGTTTACTGCCTATCACGTTGGCGACGAGCTGTTCACCCACACTGCCGTTTTTCAGGCGCTGCCATTCCCACAACCGGGAGAGGTTTTGGTTCACCCAATCCCAGCCGCCCGCGATGTCGGACGGACGGATGGTTCCGCTTTGGATGCCGGCAAAAAACTCCACTTTGGTCGGGGTGTGGTAAACGGTCTGGTTGGTGGTGGTGTTCTGATAAACTTTGATGAAACGGTTTTGGGTGACGGACCAGACGATCCTCCAGCCGCCGGACACAACCGGGGCGTTTTCGGCAAAGGTGTAGCCTTCCAGCCAGGTCCAGATTTGGTCCACGGAGGCTCCCTGGGAGGCGAAGTAGGTGCCGGCGACCTGGGGGTCTTCCTCGAAGGTTTCCATGGTGGTTTTGAGGCCGTCAATGGCGTCGTTCCACTTGGAGCGGTTGGCGTCGTCAGCGCCGCACAGATCCTTCAGGGTGGTGATTTCCGCCGCGCTGAGGACGTTGAGTTGAAGGTAGTCCTCGCCCAGGATTTCGTCCTGGAACTTACCGATGAACACAAGGGCTCCCTTAGTGCCTTCGTTGGCGTCAAAGTAGAAACGCTGGCTGAGGTGGGGTGGCAGGTTGGGGAAGTAGGTCTTGCCCTGGTAATCGCTGACCTTGATCGAGCCGGGGAGGGCGGCGAGGCCATCCGTTTCCAGAAAGAATTTCTTGGCCCGGGTGGGGTCGAAGAGGATGGCGCTGGGGAGGTCGGTGGTGGCCGCAATCGATTGCTGGTAAAGGATGTTCAGGCTGGTGTTGCCCCGGACGGCGGGGAGGCCGAACTTGGGCATGGTGAGGGTTTCGGCGAGGCGAAGCTCAGGAGCGGAGGCGGGCCAGACGGGACGGAAGACGATTTCGAGCGGTTCGGCGCCGGTCGGGGTGCCGATGAAGCCTTCGGCCTGGTCCACGCCGTTGGCGTAGGGGCGGAGGTAGGGCAGGATGGTGCCGGGAGCCGGCTGGGGGTCCTGCGGGGCACCGGCGCCGACGGCAATGGCGGGCTGCTCGATGGGGAAGAAGAAGCCGGCCATCATGACGTAGCGATACTTCATGCGGAAGCTGGCCGTGGTGTTGCCGGAATCGTGGGGGCCGCGGTAAACCCACTGGGTGCCCTTGCGGTCCTG
>JANOBW010000080.1:0-18917 GCA_031411855.1 Opitutia bacterium | reverse complement strand
ATGCCGGTGGTGTTGGCCAGGGCGTTGACGTTGCCGAGGGAGAGGACGCCGCCGCTGATGGTGGTGGTGCCGGTGTAGGAGGTGGCGGAGTTGAGGAAGAGGGTGTTGCCGGAAGTCTTGATCAAACTGCCCGAGCCGATGATGCCGCCGGTGATGATGTTGCTGCTGATGCTCCCGTCGGTTTGGTAGGTCAGGGTATTCGAGCCCAGGTCTATCTGGCCGGTGATCCGGACGGCGCCATTGCCATTGGGGTTGATGAGGCTGTTGCCGGTGAGGGTGACCTTGCCGCTCCAGGTGACGGAAAGTGTGTTGGTGCCGCTTCCGCCCGTGGTGCGAAGGTTGCCGGAGAGGGTGAGATTCGGGGAGTAAGTGGCCACGGTGGTGCCGGCTCCCACCTGCTGAAGGTTGAGGCTGGCCCCGCCGGAAACCGTGATGCCGGAGGGCGCGTCGGTGCCGGGGGTGCTGCCGCCGAAAGCGGAATAGTTGGCGATGTTGAGAGTGCCCGCGCTCGCGGAGACCGGGCCTGTGAAGGTGTTGGCTCCGGAGAGACTCAGGGTGCCGGCGCCGGTCTTGGTGAAGCCGGAAGTGGCGGCCGCCTCCGAGATGGCCGAGGAGATCGTCAGGGTGCGGCCCGTGTCCACATCGAAGATGCCATCCGTGATTCCAAGTTGGAGGCCCATGGTCTGCGTGCCGGTGCCGGAATTCACGTTGGCGATCGTCAGGTTGGCGCTGCCGGAGACACGGATCAGCGTCTTCGCGACGGAGTTTACCGTGGCACCGTTGAGCTGGAGGATGCCATTCACGGTGGTCGAACTGTTGCCGATCTGGAGTGCGGTGGTGTTGGTCTTGTTGAAGTCTATGGCGCCCAAAATTAAACCCACCCCGCCGCCGGTGGCACCCATGGTGTTCATGTTGATACCTATGTTGGAGGCCGAGTTTGCCGCCGTCATCGCCATGATATCCGTGGCCAAGCCCTCGCCAGTGACGATGCCTGTGGCGGCACCGGCAAAGGTCGTATTGGGATTCCAATTGGACACGGTATGCCAAGCGCCGCCGGTTGCGCCGTTCCACGTGCGGACGGTCTGGGCGTGGAGGGGTGAGACGGAGGCGGCAAGCATGGCCAGGAGCAGGCTTCCGGGAGGGGAGAGGAGCGGGGCAAGCAGGGGGCTGGGATGTTTCATGTGTTTCAAAATACCTAGGGTTGAGGCCAATCTGGGTCATTAAATCTGATCCGCGATTTTTTTAGGGTTTGCCCCCTACCTCCCAAATCAGGCAGTTTTCCCGCGTGAGCTACCTCCGCCTGCGCACCGCCTCCGAACAGGTTCTGGACCACCTGCGGCAGGAGATGCTGCGGGGGCGCTGGAGCGAGGGGATGCCGGGCGGAGGACGCCTGGCGGAGGAGCTTGGGGTGGGGCGGAACACGGTGGACGCGGCCCTGCGCATGCTCGAAAAAGAGGGCCTGCTGGACGGCCAGGGAAGGCGCAGGCGGAGGCTGGTGCGCGCGTCCGCGGGGGAGGTCAGGCCGCGGCCGCAGCGGCTCGCCATCCTGATGCATTCGGCGGTGGACCGGAAGGAGGACTACATCGTGGAGGCGATGCACCTGCTGGCGGAGGCCGGGCACACCGTGGTGGTGGCGGACAGGACGTTGCTGGAGCTTGGGATGGAGCCGAGAAAGGTGGCCAAACTGGTGGCGAAGACACATGCCGACGGCTGGCTCGTCATCGCCGGGTCCCGGGAGGTCTTGGAGTGGTTTTCAGCCCAGCCCTTCCCGGTGTTTGCCCTCTTTGGCCGGCGCCAGGGCCTGCCCATTGCCGGGGCGGGACCGATGACGAGGGACGCGATCCGGGAGGCGGTGCGGGAACTGAACGGGTATGGCCACCAGCGGATCGTTTACCTGTGCCGCCGCCATCTCAGACTGCCCGAGCCCGGGCTCACCCAGGCCGCGTTTCTCGACGAGCTGGGCGGGGCGGGCGTTGTGACGGGCACCTACAACCTGCCCGACTGGGGGGAAACGAGGGAGGGGTTCCACCGCTGCCTGGGAGCCCTTTTCCAGGTGACGCCGCCCACGGCCCTGATTGTGGACGAGATCACCTTTTTTGTCGCGACGCTGCAGTTTCTCCTGACGCGGGGCCTGCGGGTGCCGGAGGATGTCTCCGTCATCAGCATTGACGACCACGGCGCCCTGGCGAACTGCGATCCGTCCGTCGCCTGCATGAAGTGGGACGCGCTCCCGATCCTCCGCCGGATTGTGCGCTGGGCGGCCAACATCAGCCACGGGAAACGGGACATCCGGCAAATGGACACGATCAAGAAATTCGTCCCCGGTGGCACCATCGGACCGGTGGCAAAGTGAGGGCGGACAGAGGCGCCGGTGCTTCCGCCCCGAAAAAGGCCGTCCTCCGACCCAAACGGGGGCTTTCTCAAGGCTCGCCAAACTTCCGGCAGGTGTCATCAACGCGGCATGTTTCAAATTGAAGCCGTCATTCCCGCCGATGTCGCCGAAGCCCTGGAGGAATACCTCTACGAGCTGCCTCCCCCTCCGCCCTGGATGGTCCAGCAGGCCCGCGACGAGGATCCTTTCCGCCTGTTCGGCTGGTTTGACTCCGAGGACGTGGCCCGCCTGAGCTGGGCCGCGCTTTGCAACGATTTCCCCTCCATCCCGGCCGAACCCAAGGTCTCCGTGCTGGCCGACTGCGACTGGAAGGAGGCCTACAAGGCCCATTTCAAGCCCTGGTCTCACCGCGGCCTGCACTGGATTCCCGAGTGGGAGCGCGGCATCTTTGTCCCGCCCGCCGGCGAGGCCGCCCTGCACCTGGACCCCGGCATGGCCTTTGGCACGGGAGACCATCCGACCACCCGCCTTTGCGCCGAGGCCCTCCTTGATGCCCGCGACCTCTGGCAGGGCACCCTGGGCGGCCGCCGCGTGAGCGACGCCGGGTGCGGCTCCGGCATCCTCGCCCTCTCCGCCGCCGCGCTCGGTTTCGGTGTGGTGGACGGCTTTGACAACGACCCCGAGGCGGTCCGCATCAGCCGGGAAAACGCCGAGCTCAACGGCCTCGGCAAACGCGCCCGTTTCTTCGACGGCGATCTGAACTCCGGCTTCGGCGGCCGCACCTTCGACCTCGTCCTGGCCAACATCCTCGCCCACGTCCTCTGCGCCCACAGCGAACTCCTGCTGAAGGCGGTCGCGCCCGGCGGCATCCTCGCCCTCAGCGGCATCCTTGACAAGGAACTCGCCGCCACGGCCGATCACTTCACTCGCGAGACGTTCCGCCTCGGGATTCCGATGGAAACGAAAACCGCCAACCTCGGCGAGTGGGGCGCGGTTTACCTGCGCCGGGTCTGACTGGGCAAAGTGATGAGTTATGAAATTAAGTCCGAGGGCCTGAGTCCGGGCTTCGCGCCCGATTCAAGCAATCTCCTGACCGCTACCTCCGTTGCCTTTTTTCATAATCCATAATTAGTTCTCCCATGTCCTCCCGCGACCAACCGCTCCTCTTCGGCGGCGACCCCGACCCGCCTCCGGAGGCGCACCCGGATGCGCCTCCCCCGCCCCCGGGGCCGGACGCCCCCCTGGCCGCGCGGATGCGTCCGCGTTCGCTGGCGGAAGTCGCTGGTCAGGAACATCTTCTCGGACCCAAGGCCCTTCTGCCGCGTTTGCTCAAAAGCGGACGCTTCTCCTGCCTCATCCTCTACGGCCCGCCCGGCTGCGGGAAGACGACCCTGGCCGAGGCCATCCACCGGGAAACGGGCGGAAGGTTTGTCCGCCTCAATGCCGTCCTGGCCGCGACCAAGGATCTCCGCGACATCCTCGAGCGCGCGCGGTCGAGGCCCGGGGAGCGGACGCTTTTGTTCGTTGACGAACTACACCGCTGGAACAAGGCCCAGCAGGACCTGCTGTTGCCGGACGTGGAGAGCGGCGTGATCCGCCTGATCGGCGCGACCACCCACAACCCCGGCTTCTACGTCATTCCGCCGCTGCTCAGCCGGGGCCATCTGCTCCGCCTCCAACCCCTTGAACCCGAGGCGGTTCGGAAGGTGCTGAAACTGGCCCTGGCCGACACCGAACGCGGTCTGGGCGCGATGCGACTGGCCGCCGAGCCCGAGGCGCTCGGCCTCCTGGCCTCCACCGCCGACGGCGACCTGCGCCGCGCCCTCAACGGTCTGGAAACCCTCGCCGTGGCGGCCGGGGACGGTGGCATGATCAGCGGCGCGGAGGCCCTGGCCTGGGCCAAGGAGCGCCAGATCCGCTACGACCACGGCGAGGACGAGCACTACGACACGGCCAGCGCCTTCATCAAAAGCCTGCGCGGCTGCGACCCCGACGCCGGGCTCTACTGGCTGGCCAAAATGCTGGCCGGCGGCGAGGACGCCCGCTTCATCGCCCGCCGGCTCGTCATCTTCGCGAGCGAGGACGTGGGGTTGGCCGACTCCTTCGCGCTTTCCCTCGCCACGGCCTGTTTCCAGGCCTGCGAGCAGGTCGGCCTGCCCGAATGCGAGCTGAACCTCGCGCATGTCGTGACCTACCTGGCCCTCGCGCCCAAGAGCAACAGCACCACGATGGCCTTGGGAGCGGCCAAGAAGGCCCTGACCGAGGGCAAAGTGCAGTCCGTCCCGCTCTGGCTCCGGGACAGCCACACGAAGGTGAACCGCTCGCTCGGCCAGGGCGCGGGCTACCTCTACAGCCACGAGTTTCCGGAAAACATCAGCGGCCAGGAATACCTCGAGAAACCGCTCCACCTCTACGAGCCCAAGACGGCCGGCCACGAGGCCAAGATGGCGGAACGCCTGGCACGTTGGAAGGTGTTGAAGGAGTCGCGGCGGGGGTAAGTTTTTGAAACTGACACATCCGTTTTTTGGCCCAACCTAGAATCCCATGAGCCTTCACGAACTACTCGCGAAACTTCCAACGTTGACTTTGTCGGAACGCCAGGTTGTGGCACGTCGCCTGATTGAACTTGATGACCCTGGTTTGAATCCGGGCGAGGAGGCCTTGATTGAGGAACGGCTGGCGCAGCATCGGCGAGCCCCATCTTCCGCCGTTTCCCTTGAAGATATGAATCAACGCCTGAGAGGCCGATTCCGCGCATGAGTTGGCAGATCATTTTCAGGTCCGAGGTGGAGGATGATGTGGCCCAGGCGGCGAGTTGGTATGAGCGGAGGCAACCGGGTCTGGGAGAGGACTTGGTGGAGGACGTCATCCGCACTTGGAGCCAACTGCGTTCACATCCACTTCTCAATTCCAAGCGCCATCCATCCAAAAATATCCGTTGGCGTTTCACAGAGCGATTTCCCTACCGGATTGTTTACGAGGTTGAGGTGACCACAAAAACCGTCGTTGTGGCGGGGGTCTTTCATGCCTCTCGCAGTGACGCCGTCTGGCAAAGCCGATTCTGATCGCCCATGGCCTCCCCCGAAACCGTCGTCCTGCTGCATGGCGTGGGGCTTCGCGGCTGGACTAAAATAAACCCGCCAACACCCTAAGCGAGCTAGGCTCGCGACGACATGGAGTCGGCGTTCAAGTGTGGCAGGCAAGTAGCTCAGTGTTTGTTTAACTCCGTTTGACAAGTTCGGAAACAGGATTGCCGAGTCCCAACCGTCGCCTCCCCCTCACTTCACCGTCTGCTCGACGCCGAGCTGGCGGAGCACCTCGGGCGGCGGGCCGTCGAAGGTGGCGGTGGGGACGTTGCCGACGAAGCCGATGGCCTTCCAACCCTCCTGGGTGCTGTAGTAGCCGGCGGCTGAGAGGCTGCGGAACTTCACAAAAAACGCCGCCGCTTTTTTGAACTCGGGCTTGGCGGTCGCACGGTTGCAGATGTCGTCGCAGATCGCCGACTGCCGAGCGGCGTCGAGATCGGCGAAGGGTTTTCCGAAACGTTTCCCCGCCTCGGCGTCCAGCCAGTCCATGCCCTCGCGGAGTAGGGCGCTGTCGGCCTGCTGGAGGGGATAGGGCGCGCTGATCCATTCGTCCAAAAACTCCGGCACACCCACCGCGCTGGCGGCGGGGCCGAGGTCGTCGGCGGGGAGGATGAGATCGCAGAACGCCGTGACTGTGCGGCGTTGCGCGGGGCTCAGGGTGAGCGGCCAGACATCGCCCGGTTTGTAGGCCTTGGTCAGAAGCGGATCGCTGCCGAAGCCGGTGGGGTAAGACAGGGGCGTGCCCAGGGGCGCGGCTCCGGCGGGAGTGGGTAAACCGTTGAGGCTCAGGCCGGCGGTGACGGCGGCGAACATCTTGATGACCTGGCGGCGGGAAAGCCGGAGCGGGGAATCGGAGGAAGGGGTCATGGTCGTTTATGGGGTCAGAGGTTGCCTTGTTTGGCCTGTTCGACGAGGCGTTCGGCCGCGCGCCAGGCCAGGGCCATGATGGTGAGCGTGGGGTTTTTGTCGGCGTTGGAGGCGAAGGGCGAGCCGTCGCAGATGAGGAGGTTTTTCACGTCCCAGGTCTGGTTCCATTTGTTGCAGACGGACTTCTTCGGGTCGTCGCCCATGATGGCACCGCCGACCTCGTGGATGATCTTGCCGCCGGGCTCGATGTAGTCGGCCGGTTTCTGGGTTTGGTCCACCCGGACGGTGCCGCCCATGGACTCGATCAGCTCGGTGAAGGTGCGGCGTGCGTGAGCCACCTGCTTGAGCTCGTAGTCGCTCCACTGCCAGTGCCAGCGCAGGACGGGGATGCCCCATTTGTCCTTCATCTGGGGGTCAATCTCGCAGTAGCTTTTTTCGTTCGGAATCATTTCCCCTCGGCAGGCGTAGCCGACCATGGAGCCGTAGTAGCGGCGCATCTCCTGCTTGAACTTTTTGCCGTAGCTGCCGGCGGTGAGGTCGTCCGGCACGGGGTTGCGCCCCATCGGCATGTTGCGCGAACCGCCGGTTTCGATGTGGTAGCCGCGAGGGAAATCGAGCTTGCCCGCCTTCTGGGCCGCGTAGCCCCACCAGGGCGCGTAGGTGTGGCCTCCACCGGCCCCTTCCTCGTTGTGCGGGGGCACGTTTTCCAGCATCGGGACGTTGCCGCTGACAGCGGTGCCGACGGTGTCCATGATGTAGCGGCCCACGAGTCCGCTGCCGTTGGCGATGCCTTTTCCGCCGTTGGAGTTCAACAGGATGCGCACCGTCTCGCCGCTGCTGGCGGCTATGACCACAGCCTTGGCCTTGACGCGTTCCTCGCGGCCGGTGGCTTTGTCGAGATAGAGCACGCCGGTGGCCTTGCCTTCCGGGGAAACGAGCACCTCGCGGGCATGGGCGTTGGAGATGATGTCGAGGTTGCCCGTGGCCAGGGCAGGCGGGAGGTGGACGGTGGTGGACTGGTAGTTCGCGCTGATGGAGCAGCCGCGACCGCAGTCGGTGGCCCAGAAACAGGGCGAGCGGCGTTTCATGGCATCGGCCACGATGTTTTGCGCCCAGGTGTTTCCCGGATGGAGTTTTGCGGGGATGTTCTGCCAGTCGAGCGCCCGGGTCAGGACGGCGCGGTGGATCGGCATGAAAGGAATGCCCAGCTTTTTGCCATACTTCTGGGAAACGAGTTCGGCGATGCGCGCCTTGGGGGGCGGCAGGAGGACGCCCTCGGGCGAGTCGGGGGTGTTTTCCAGGCCACAGTTGGCACCAAAGACTCCGATGAGCATCTGCACCTTGGTGTAGTAGGGGTCCACTTCCTCGTAACGGATCGGCCAGTCAAAGCCGAGGCCGTCGCGGGAGCGGGGTTTGAAGTCGTAGGGGCCGTTGCGCAGCGAGATGCGGCCCCAGTGGTTGGTGCGACCTCCGAGCATCCGCGCCCGCCACCACCAGAACTGGTCCTGCTCCTTTTCGGCCGTCTGAGTGTAGGGCTCGCCTGGCACCTGCCAGCCGCCGTCCACCGTGGCGTCGTAGAAGCCGAAGTGTTTTTCCACCGTGCCGATGCCGCGCAGCGGGGCCTGCGCGCCGGTCATGAACATGGGCGTCTCGGTCAGTGGATCATAGTGGCGCCCGGCCTCGAGCATGAGGCATTTCAAGCCGGCCAGGGTGAGCGAGTAGGCCATCTGGCCGCCACCGGCTCCGGAACCGATGATGATGACGTCGTAGTCGGGTTTGGCCTGGGCCGGGGTGATGTGGGGCATGGGGAAGGGGAGTTGGGGACCACCTGGGTGCTGGTTTGGACCCCGGGGCGGGGGTGGTGTTTCCCTCGGGAAACTGTCCGGGGCGGATGATCCGCGACCCGCGGCCAACCATGGTCGGGCCGTCGGTTTCATCAAGGGCGAACCCGTGGAAGATTTTCATGATTCCCGCTTGCCAAGACCTGAGCCTAACCGTCTTTCGGTGAGACTCTTTTCACTCATGAACGTAGATAAAGCCGCCCTGGTTCAGGAGATTCCCGTCATTCGAAACTCCGCCCGGTGGTTTTGGTGGATCGCGGGGCTTTCGCTGATCAACTCGATCATCAATCTCAACGGTGGCGGCGTCAGTTTTGCCCTGGGGCTGGGGATCACGCAGGTGGCGGATGTTTTTTTGGAGGACAACGTCCCGGTGGCTATCGTCTTTGACGCCATCGTCATCGGCTTCTTTCTCCTCATGGGCTGGCTGGCGCAGCGTGGCAGCCTGACCGCCTTCCTCCTGGGAGGCGGGCTCTATCTGGCGGACACGGCCATCATCCTGCTGACCTTCAGCATCATCGCGATCGTTTTTCACGCCTACGTCGTCTTCTGCCTCTTCCGCGGGGCGAAGGAACTGCATGTGCTGACGAAGGAGGTCAGGCACGCCCTTCGTGAGGAGGAGCGGCAGCAGGCGGGCGAGGTAACCCAGGCCGGTCCGCCGACCGAAGATCCGCCTTACATCCTCTGACGTTGTCGGGTTCATGCGCTCCGCCGGCACGGTCGTCCTTCTCCATGGCGTGGGCTTGCGGGCCTGGTCCATGACCCGTCTGGCGAGGGCGTTGCGGCGCGAGGGGTTTGCCGTGGTAAACGAAACCTACCCGTCGCGTTCCTGCCCCCTGGAGCGGCTGGCTGAGGAATGGCTGCCGGATTTGCTGACGAGGACCGGAACGGCAGAAGCACCCCGACTCCATTTCGTGACCCACTCCATGGGGGGAATCGTGCTGCGTCTCTGGCTGGAACGGACAACGAAACGACCCGGGGGAAAACTCCCCGCTAACCTGGGTCGGACGGTGATGGTCGCCCCGCCCAATGCCGGCAGCGCCGTGGCTGACCGTTTGCGCGGTTTTCCGCCGTTTCGCTGGATTGTCGGCGTCAACGGTCCGCGCCTCGGCACGAAGGCGGAGGATGTGCCTCCGGGCATCGGCTCCTGGCCCGGAGGCACCGGCGGTCTTGGGATCATCGCGGGGGATTTCACACTCAATCCGTTGTTTTCAAAGTGGTTGGAGGGCCCAAACGACGGCAAGGTGGCGGTGGCTTCGGCACGACTGGAAGGGATGGCTGATTTCCGGATTCTGTCCTCCAGCCATCCGATGCTGCCCTGGCGGGCGAAGACGGGGGAGCTGGTGTGCGGATTTCTGCGCGACGGGCGTTTCCCCGGCTGAATGGCCGGGGGGGAGGTGGGCTTTTCGCCGTTAAGGTGCATTTCAGGCCTTCTTTGCCTCGTTTGGTGCATTCGCTCTGCTTTGAGTGAAAATGATTAGCTAAGATAATTTGGCCCAACCCTTATTCTCTTACCTTCTTCCTAATTCCGCCATGAAATTACCCTTTTTCTGGTTCGGCTTGGCTTTCCTGTCTGCGTTTGCCACGGCCCCCCTGCGTTCCGCCGTCGTCGTCAACCTCGACTTTACCGCCACTGCCGCCGGACCCCTCGCCTCCAAGGCCAACGCCGGCACGCTGGGCGGCACCTTTGACAAGGATGGCGCGGACACCCCTGCGGTCACGGTGGTTTCCGGGGTCAACGCCCTCACCCTCGATGGCAACGGCGACTGGTATGTCGGTCCCGAGGTCCCCTCCGCCCTGACCGGTTCGGGCGTCCGTTCGGTGGAGGTCTGGGCGCATAACCCCGGCATCCAGGCCGAGGAAAGCCTGATCGCCTGGGGCCGTCTCGGGACCACCCTGGCCAACGCCTCCTACAACTACGGGAACAGCACCGCGCTGGGGGCCGTTTCCCACGGCACCAGCGACGCGGCCTGGTTTTCCCCCACCTTCAACGCCTCCACCATCGCGCCGGTCCAGAACCAGTGGCACCATCTGGTCTATACTTATGACGGCACCTTGCTGCGGCTTTACGTGGACGGGGTGCTTTCCAATTACAAGTCCCAGGGGGCCCTGGCCACAGCCGCCCAGTCCACCCTGGCCACCCCGCTGAGGTTTGTCCTCGGCAATCAGAACCAGGCCGATGGCACCCGCCTCAACACCGCCTCCCAGCTCTTCTCCGGCAGCATCGCCAAGGTCCGCGTGCATGACGCCGTCCTGAACGCCGACCAGATCGCCACGCAGTTCAACGCCGAGGCCGCGACCTTTGGCAAAACCCCCGCCGCCAGTCCGGCCGCTCCCACCATCCTCTCCTTCACCCCCTCGACCCGCAACTTCACGGCCGGATCACCCGTGACCCTTTCCTGGAGCGTGGACGCGGCCGCTTCCGTCTCCCTCACCAACATCGGCTCTGTCGGCGTCAGCGGAACGGCCAGTGTTTCCCCCTCAGCCAGAACCACTTACACCCTCTCGGCTGTCCGGGGCGCGTCCACGGTGACCCGCGATGTCACCCTCGTGCCCTCGGGGGATTCCCCCCTGACCCTGGCCCACCGCTGGTCCTTTGCCGAGCCCGTCGGCTCCACCTCTTTCACCGATTCCGTGGCGGGCCGCGTCGCCAGCCTCGTCGGCGGCGGTTCCTGCGACGGCAGCAAGGTCGTGCTGACCGGAGGGGCCTCCGATTCCGCCCCCTTCGTCAATCTGCCGAACGGCCTCATCTCAAAGATTCCCGGCGATCTGACGATCGAGGGCTGGGCCACGGTCTCAGGTGTCCAGGCCTGGAGCCGCCTCTTTGATTTTGGCAACAGTCTCGGCGGTGAGTTCAACACCACCGGCGGCACCGGCGCGGGCTCCGAATACCTGTTTTTCTCGGCCCAGCAGGCCGGCACCACCCGCACCAACCGCCTGGGCTTCAAACGCCTGGGAACCGAGGTGTTTGCGGACTGCGGCACCAATCCCTCCCTCAGCTCCCAGTTCCACTTCGCCGTGGTTTACTCTCTTTACGGCAACAACGGCTCGCCCCAGATCCGCGTTTACAAAAGCGGCATCACGGGCGGCGTGCCGACCGCCACCGTCCTGGCTGGCACACTTAACACCACCTACTACCCGGCCGACCTGCTGGACGTGAACAACTTCCTGGGCCGCTCCAATGGCACCACCGACCGCAACCTGACAGGCTCCTTCACCGAGTTCCGCATCTGGGACGGCGCGCTTTCGGCCACGGAAATTTCCGACAACTTCACCCTCGGTCCCGATGTTCTCAGCAACAAGCCGCGCATCAACTCCTTCACCGTCTCCCCCGCCGGTTTTTCCCTCGGACAGCAGGTCACCCTCAGTTGGAGCAGCACCGGCGCCACCGCCTCCATAGACAACGGGGTCGGGGCCGTGCCGCCCACCGGCTCCATCTTGGTCAGTCCCACCGCCACCACCACCTACACCCTGACCTCCAGCAACGGGGCCCAGAGCGCCACCGCCACGGTCACGGTCAACCGCCTCGACTCCCCCCTGACCCTGGCCCACCGCTGGTCCTTCAACGAGCCCGCCGGCTCCGCCACCTTCGCCGATTCCGTCACCGGCCTGGCCGCCAAGGCCGCCACCCTGAAAGGCGCGGGCGGTTCCAGCAACGGCACCGCCGTCGTCCTGCCCGGCGGAGCCCCGGCCACCCAGGCCTACGTCGATCTTCCGAACGGCATTCTCAGCAGCCGCACCAAGGATGTGACGATCGAGGGCTGGGTCACCGTTTCCGGCGCCCAGAACTGGCAGCGTGTCTTCGACATCGGCACCGGCTCGGCCGGAGAGGTCACGGCCGCCGGCGGCACCTTCAACGGCACCCGCTACCTGACCCTGGCCGCCCAGACCGGCACCGACACCACCAAAAACAAGCTGGCGTTCACCAACCTCGCCGCCGGCACGGTGACGGAAAACCAGTGCACCACGCCCGCGCCCGGCCCCGGCGCGGAGTTCCACTTTGCCGTGGTTTACCAACGTGTCGGACCCGAGGGCACCCCCTATGTGCGCTACTACCGCGACGGTGTTTTCATGTCGTCCTTCAACACCGCCTACGACCTGACCTCCCTGCCCGACGTGAACTGCTTCCTCGGCCGCTCCAACTACTCCGGGGACAACAACACCCAGGGCTCGTTCAACGAGTTCCGCGTCTGGGACGGGGCCTTCAACGAGCAGGATGTGGCCAACAGCCGCGCCGCCGGGCCCAATGCCCTGACCCAGCGTCCCTCCGTCACCCGCCTCCTGACCACCCCGGCCTATGTTTACGAGGGGCAGACGGCTTCCCTGGATTACGCCTTTGAGTCCCCGACCGCCTTCACCGCCAGCCTCGCCCCGTTGGGCGCCGCCCTGTCGGCCCGCGCCGGGACCATCACGGTTTCCCCTTCCACCTCAACCGTTTACAAACTGAATGTGGCCAACGCCGCCGGCTCCGCCTCCGGCACCTGGGAACTCCGGGTGCTGCCCTCGCGGCCCGTCGTCGCGAACAGCGCCGTCACCACCGCCCTGAACACGGCCGCCACCATCCCCTTCACCGCCGCCGATCCCCGCGGCCTGGCCGTCACCTACACCGTCGCGACCCCGCCGGTCAGCGGCACCCTGTCCGGCACGGGAGCCTCCCGCATCTACACCCCGGCGGCCGGTTTCGCCGGGACCGACACCTTCACCTACACCGCCTCCAGCGGTCTCGCCCCGTCCCTCCCCGCCACGGTCACCATCACGGTCTCGCCCGCCGCCACCGCCCCGGCCGACATTCTCGCCTCCTCTTACGAGATTGATGCCGGCCTGCCCGCCGGCTCGCTGCTGGCCCGCCTCGTCGCGGTGGACGCCAACCCCGGCGACACCCACACCTTCTCCCTGGTCGCGGGGATCGGCGACACCGGCAACGCCACCTGTTCCCTCAGCGGCCGCCAGCTCCTCACCACCGCAGCCATCCCGGCTTCCGGCACCCTCTCGGTCCGCGTCCGGGCCACGGACTCGACCTCGCTCAGCGTCGAGAAGGTCCTCGTCTTCAACATCGTCCCGGCCGTCAACACCGTCCGGATCAACGAGGTTTACTACAACCCGCCCCGCCCCGAACTTGAGACCGAGTTCATCGAACTGGTGAATCCCACCAACGCCGCCGTGGACCTCTCCGGCTGGCATTTCTCGAAGGGCGTCGCCTACACCTTCCCCACCGGGGCCTCGATCCCCGCCGGCGGCTATGTCGTGGTGGCGCAAAACCCCGCCGCCCTGCTGGCCGTTTACAATGTCACCGCCTTCGGTCCCTGGACCGGCGGCCTCTCCGGCGACGGCGACACCATCGTCCTGCGCGACGCCCTCGACGGCAAGGTGGACACCGTGGACTACCAGAGCTCCAGCCCCTGGCCCGTGGCCTCCAACAACGACGGCCCCTCCATGGAGCTGATCAACCCGACCCTCGACAACGACCACGGCTCCAACTGGCGCCCCTCCGTCGGCACCGCCGCCGCCGTCTCCTATGTCTCCGCCGGGGCCGCCGGCTGGCACTACCGCAAGGGCACTTCCGAACCCTCCGCCACCGGACTGTGGCGCGCCCAGAACTTCACCGAGGACGGCACCTGGCTCACCGGCACCGCCCCGATCGGCCTGCCCCTGACCGGCAATGTCGGCATTGAGACCGGCATCGCCGCCATCGCCACCCCCCTCGCCGACATGGCCGGGGCCTACAACACCGTTTACTTCCGCAAGACCTTCACCGTCTCCGGCGACATCCCCCGCGCCCTCCTCCTCCGCGTCCTTCACAACGATGCCGCCATCGTCTGGATCAACGGGGTCGAGGTCGGCCGCTTCTCAGTCCGCCCCGGCGAGCAGGGCTATAACTCCGCCGACTACTACGAGAACGGCAACGACCCCTGGGTCGAGCAGGTCATCCTCAACACCCAGAACTACCTCGTCGCCGGCACCAACACCCTCGCCATCCAGGGCTTCTCCAAGGCGCCCGTGATCCGCGCCGGCCAGGACGACGCCGCCAACTACGGCAGCTACGACTTCGCCATTGACGCCGAGCTCAGGACCATGACCGAAACCCAGCCCACCCCGGGGCGCGTCAACTCCGTCTTCGCCGCCAACGCCGCCCCCGCCGTCCGCGAGGTGGACCACTCCCCGAAGTCCCCCACCTCGGTTGACCCCATCGTGGTCACCGCCAGGGTCACCGATCCCCAGGGCGTCGCCTCCGTCGTCCTCCAATACCAGGTCGTCGCCCCCGGAAACTTCATCCCCGCCGTCATCCCCTTCACCCCCGCGCAACTGGCCGCCAACCCCCTGGCCGTCCGTCCGGCCAACACCGCCTATGAGACGGGCTGGACCTCCCTCCCCATGAGGGACGACGGCACCGGCGGCGATCTGGCCGCCGGCGACGCGGTCTATGCCGCCACCATCCCCGCCCAGGCCCACCGCGCGTTGGTTCGTTACCGAATCACCGTCACGGACATCCCCGGGGCCTCCGCCCGCATCCCCTACGCCGACGATCCCTCCCTGAACTTCGCCGCCTTCGTTTACAACGGCGTGCCCTCCATCGTGGCCGGCACCACCGTCGTCTCCTCCGACGACCTCTCCGCCCTGCCCACCTACCATGTCATCATGCGGGCCGCCGATGTCACCACCCTGCTCGGCTACAACGCCGCCGACCAGATCGCCAACTCCATCAGCCTCAACGCCCTCCTGGCCCGCCGCACCGAGAACTGGCCCGCCGCCTTCGTTTACGACGGCAAGGTTTACGACAACATCAACATGCGCCTCCGCGGCGGCAACTCGCGCTACAACGGCACCGCCCGCCGCCACTTCCGCATCGCCTTCAACAAGGGCGCCGCACTCCAGGCGAAGGACGAGTCCGGCAACCCCTACCCGGTCAAATGGAAGACGCTCCTGGTCAACAAGATGTTCGGCAACAAGAACTACTACGACTGGGGCATCCCCTATGAGGTCGGCGGCAAGATGTGGCGCCTCCAGGGCGTCCCGATCCCGCAGTCCCACTACTTCCAGTTCCGCCTCGTCCAGAACGCCTCCGAGGCCGGGGCCCTCGCCACCGGCGACTTCTTCGGGATCTTCCAGGCCATCGAGTTCTCCGACGGGCAGTTCCTCAAGGCCCGCAACCTCCCCGACGGCAACCTCTACAAACTCAGCGACTGGACCCAGAACGGCGAGATGACCGAGCGCCACGCCGGCGTCGGAGCCCCGCCCCACCACGAGGACCTCGACAACTTCCGCTACAACGTCCACCCCGCCGCCTCCGACAGTTTCCTCAACACCTACGTGCAGATGGACAACTGGTATCGCATGAACGCCGTCCAGGAGGCCATCCGCCACTACGACATCTTCACCGAGCCCACGGGCCGCCACCGCGTCAAAAACCTCATCCTCTACTTCCAGCCCCAGGCCGGAAACCCCCTCGGCCAGTGTATCGTCACCCCCTACGACTGGGACGCCTCCTTCGGCCCCAACTGGAACAACGGCTACGACACCGTCCACAACGCCCTCTACAACCGGGCCCAGTTCCCCGATTCCCCCACCTGGGGCGCCGGGGCCATCGTCAACCGCACCGCCACCGAGCACATCAGGCACCGCAACGCCCTGCGCGATTTCCGCGACCTCGTCTTCCAGCCCGAGGTGGTCAACAACATCATTGACGACCAGGTGGCCAAGATCGCCCGCGTCTGGCGGGCCGACCGCTACCGCTGGCCCGTCACCGGGGCCGGGGCCGACCACATTGACGGCCCCTACTTCAAGGCCCAGGACATGAAGAACTTCTGCTTCTCCTATTGGTCCGACACCACCGCCAACGGCGACCCCGCCGTCGCCGGCCCGAATGGGCGCGCCGGTTTCCTCGACGGCCTGGCCGATGGCAGCGATCCCCAGGTCGGCAGCCCCGCCGCCGACTCCGGCTTCATTCCCGTCCAACCCGTCCTCACCTACAGCGGTGTCGCCAGCTATCCCGTGGATGGCATCAACCTCACCACCTCCGCCTTCTCCGACCCCCAGGGGGCGGGCACCTTCGGCGCCATCCAATGGCGCCTGGCCGAGGTCACCGATCCCACCGCCCCGGCCTATGACGCCGCCGCCGCGCGGATGTATGAGGCCACCGCCCTCTGGACCTCCGGCGAGCTGCCCGCCTTCGCTTCCACCGCCCACATTCCCGCCAACTACCTCAGGTTCGGCCACGCCTACCGCGCCCGCGTCCGCCACAAGGACAACTCCGGCCGCTGGTCCCACTGGAGCTCGCCCGTCCAGTTCACGGCCACCGCCCCGGCCCTCTTCAACACCGTCAAGGACTCCCTCGTGGTCAGCGAGATCATGTATCACCCCGCCGCCCCCTCCGCCGCCGAACTCGCCGTCAACCCCGCTTGGCTGTCCTCCGATTTCGAATACATCAGGATCCGGAACGTCCACCCCACCCAGACGCTCGACCTCACCGCCGTGCGCTTCACCAAGGGGGTGGACTTCGACTTCGCCGGCTCATCCCTCACGAGCCTCGCCCCCGGCGCCTCCGCCCTCGTGGCCCGCAACCCCGCCGCCCTCGCCGCCCGCCTGGGCGCCGGCCAGACGCCCATCGCCGGCCAGTGGCAGGTGGGTGACGGACTCTCCGGCACCGGCGAACGCCTCAAGCTCTCCTACGCCGCCGGCGAGACCCTCCGCGACTTCAACTACGGCGTCGGCGGGGACTGGCCCAATCCCAACCCCGGCACCGCCATCTCCCTCAAAAACGCCGCCGCCAACCCCGACCACGCCCTTGGCTACAACTGGCGTCTCAGCAGCATGACCGCCCCCCTGGCCGTCGCCGACGCCTACTCCCTGGGCGAGGACGCCTCGCTCCTGAGTCCCGCTCCCGGCGTCCTGGGCAATGACAGAGACTACAACGGCACACCGCTGACAGCCTCCCTCGTCGGCGCCGTTTCGACCGGAAATCTCTCGCTGCTGCCCGACGGCTCCGTCTCCTACACGCCCCCGGCCAACTTCAGCGGCACCGCCACCTTCACCTACCAGGTGGACGAGGGCGGGGTGAAATCGGCCCCCGTCACGGTCACCATCACGGTCACCCCCGTCAACGACGCCCCTGTCTTCGCCGCCAACCCCATCGCCCTCAACGCCGCCGCCGGCGCCGCCCTCGCCGGCCAGCTCGCCGCCAGCGACCCCGATGCCGGCGATGTCCTTTCGTTTGCGAAACAATCCGGCCCGGCCTGGCTCACCGTCTCGCCCTCCGGCGCCCTCGGCGGCACCCCCGCCGCCGGCGACGCCGGCCTCAACGCCTTCACCGTCTCCGTCAGCGACGGCGCGCTCTCCGCCACCGCCACGCTCAACGTCACCGTCACCGCCTCCGGACCGAGTTTCACCGGCTTCACCGGCGCGCACTTCACCCCGGCCGAGCGCGCCGATCCCCTCGTCTCCGGCCCCGCCGCCGATCCCGACGGCGACGGCGTCCCCAACCTCCTCGAATACGCCTTTGGCACCGACCCGCGCCAGGGCTCCCGCGCCTCCTTCCCGCAGTCCCGGCTCGTCACCGTCGGGGCCGGGCAGCACGCCGCCCTCACCTACACCCGCCTCAAGGGAGCCACCGACCTGAGCTTTGTCCCCGAGTTCTCCAACTCGCCCGACAACGCCGGTTTCACCGCCTCCGCCTTCACCCAGGTCTCCCTGGTGGACAATGGAGACGGCACCGAAACCCTCACGGTCCGCGACAACACCCCGTCCGGCAGCCAGGCCCGCTTCGTCCGCCTCCGCGTCATCCAAAACTAAGGGAGGCGGGTCGCCCCCGGCCCGCATGGTTCGCTGCCTTGCAAAGGGGCCGGGGCAGCCTGCCCCGGTGACGGTAGGGCCGCGCCTTGAAACTTCCCCCGAACCCAACCCCCGCCCCGGGGTTTAACCTTGGGCACGCCACCCCGCGCCACCTCATGCCCTTTCGCAGTTACCTCCCCCCGTCCTTTCCGTCCCTTTGGTCCCTTCTGTCCTTTGTCTCGCTGCTTCCCGCCGCCCAGGCCTTCCCGACCCCCACCAACAACCAGGCCCTCACCAAGCCCTTCCCCACGGCCGAGGAATCCCTCGCCAAGATGAAGCTGCCGCCGGGTTTCCAGGCCACCGTCTTCGCCGCCGAGCCCGACATCCAAAATCCCATCGCCCTCTGCTGGGACGAACGCGGCCGCCTCTGGGTCGCCGAAAACTACACCTACTCCAACTCCAGGGAACGCTTCGACCTCAAGCTCCGCGACCGCATCGTCATCTTCGAGGACACCGACAACGACGGCCGTTTCGACAAACGCACCGTCTTCGCCGAGGATCTCTCGATGCTCACCAGCATCGAGCGCGGCTTCGGCGGCGTTTACGCCCTCTGCCCTCCCCACCTCCTCTGGATTCCCGAAAAGGACGACCAACCCAGCGGCCCGCCCCAGGTCCTCCTCGACGGCTTCAGCACCACCGCCGCCAGCCGCCACACCTTCGCCAACGGCCTCAAATGGGGCCCCGATGGCTGGCTCTACGGCCGCATCGGCATCAGCAGCACCAGTTGGATCGGCGTCCCCGGCACCCCGCAGGACCAGCGCCTGCCCACCGCCGGCGGCATCTGGCGCTACCATCCCACGCGCAAATTCTACGAGCCCTACTGCCACGGCACCACCAACCCCTGGGGCATGGACTGGAACTCCTCCGGAGACCTCTTCTTCGTCAACACCGTCATCGGCCACCTCTGGCACGCCCTCCCCGGCGCGCATTTTAAACGCATGCACGGCGAGGACCCCTACGACCGCATCT
>JANOBW010000079.1:0-11624 GCA_031411855.1 Opitutia bacterium | reverse complement strand
ATTGGACCCGACTCCGGACCGGCGCGTTAGCGCCCCGATGAAACGCCTCAATCCGACCGCGATCGCGCTTTTGGTCGGCGTCCTCGCCTTGCTTTTGTTGCTGTTCATTTTCGCCAGCGGCAAGAACTCGTTCTCTGTGCCCCTTCGCATCGTGGCGCCGGGCAACACGCTCACAACCTACTCCGTGGGCAGCGTGCGGAGCATTGTCAGTGGCGACCTTGTCATCGCCACCGATGCCGTCACCAGCGCGCCCAGCGTCCCCTGCCGGGTGATGCAGGTCACCGCCGACCCCGGCAGCGTGCCGGAAGTCACCAACGGTGCCGCCAGCGGCTGGAACGCGGGCCCGCCCGCAGCGGGTGTGTACCCGGATGGCGGAGCCCTGATCAACATGGGCACGCCCATGGACGTGACCTACGCCGTGACCGGCAACGCCCTGAGCTTCAACGGGGTGGACAACGGTGTCCTCATGGGGACCGCTCCCGCGGTCCTTGGCACCGGCGACTTCACCGCCTCCGCCTGGGTCAAGGTTTCCGCCGGTTCCTCCGGAGGCGTCATCATCCAGCAGCGCGAGCCTGGAGCTTCCGGCTACATCGGTGAATATCTGCTCAACGTGAACACAAACGGCACGCTCAGTTTCTTCATCTACGGTTCCGGTGGTTACCAGGTAAACCTCACCTCCGCCGCCGTCGTCAACGACGGCCAGTGGCACCTCGTCTCCGGTGTCCGCAGCGGCACCACCGGCACGATTTACCTCGACGGCGTTTCCGCCGCCACCGGCACCGGCACGATCCAGAGCCTCAACGCCCTTGCGGTTTCGGTCGGCTACGACAACCGCGACAGCAACAAGCGCTTCAACGGCCTGATGGACGACCTGCGGGTTTACGAGCGGGCTCTCTCCGCCGCCGAATTGAATGGCCTGCACGACGCGCTCGTGCCGAACCGCGCGCCTTCGTTCACCTCCAACCCGGTCACGGCCAGTGCCACCGAGGATGCCGCCTTCACCGGTCAACTCCCCGGCACGGACCTCGACTTCGGGGACACCCTCACCTTCGCGAAAGTCTCCGGCCCGGCCTGGCTCAGCGTCTCCTCGACGGGTGCGCTTTCGGGCACTCCCACCAACGCCAACATCGGTCTTAACTCATTCGTGGTCAGTGTGACGGATGGAAACAGCGCCGCCGTCCAAGCCACCCTCAACGTCACCGTCGCGAACACGAACGACGCCCCGGTCTTCGCCGCCGACCCGATCAACTCCAACGCGACCGAGGACGCGGCCTTCACCGGCCAGCTCGCGGCCAGCGACGTGGACGCCGGCGCGGTGCTGACCTTCGCCAAGGTTTCCGGTCCCGCCTGGTTGAGCGTCTCCTCCACCGGCGCGCTTTCGGGCACTCCCACGAATGCCGAGGTGGGTCTCAACACCTTCACGGTCAGCGTCTCCGACGGCATCGCTCCCGCTGTGAACGCCACGCTCAACGTCACCGTGGCGAACACGAACGACGCCCCGGCCTTCGCCGCCAACCCGATCAACTCCAACGCGACCGAGGACGCGGCCTTCAGCGGCCAGCTCGCGGCCAGCGACGTGGACGCCGGCGCGGTCCTGACCTTCGCGAAGGTTTCCGGTCCCGCCTGGTTGAGTGTCTCCCCGACGGGCGTGCTCTCGGGCACTCCCACCAACACCGCTGTCGGTCTCAACACCTTCACGGTCAGCGTCTCCGACGGCATCGCTTCCGCCGTGAACGCCACCCTGAATGTGACCGTGGCGAACATGAACGACGCCCCGGTCTTCACCGCCAATCCGTTCACCAAAGCCAACGCCACCGAGAACACCTCCTACACGGGCGAAACCCTCGCGGGCTCGGCCACTGATGTGGACACCGGTGACACGCAGACCTACTCCAAGGTCTCCGGTCCGGCCTGGCTGACGGTCGCCGCGAATGGAACGCTTTCCGGCACACCAGGGAGCGGCACCGCCGGGGTCAACGCCTTCGTCGTCCGCGTGACGGATGGTTCCGGCGCCACCGCCGACGCCACCCTCAACATCACCGTGGCTGGCCTGCCCCTGCCGTGGCTCACCACCAAGATCGGCACGGCCAACCTCAATGGCACGGCCACCCAGAACGCCGGCGCCTACACCGTCACAGGTTCGGGCACGCTCGCCACCACGGCCGACACCGGCTACTTCGTCTATCAGACGCTGACCGGCGATGGCTCGATCATCGCGCGGGTCAACACCCTGGCGAACACCGGCACGTCCTCACGGGTGGGTGTCATGATCCGCGACAGCCTGGCGGCCAACTCCGGCCACGTGTTCATGGGCATGTCCGGATCAAACGCCTACAACTGGGTGCGCCGCACCACGACGGGTGGCACCACCACCACCACGGCCAGCAGCACGGGCACCGTGCCGAATACCTGGGTGCGCATCGTGCGGACGGGCAACTCGTTCGTGAGCTACAAGAGCACGAACGGCACGACCTGGACCACGGTGGGCACGGTCACGGCGACGTTCGCGGCCAACTGCTACATCGGGCTGTGGGTCTCCAGCGGCAGCAACACCACGACGAACACCTCCGTCCTCAACAGCCTGACGGTTGCCCCCTGAGGCCCCGCCTTCGAGATTGAGCTTCCCCAGGGGCGACGGCAACGTCGCCCCTGTTTTGTTTCCCCCATGAAACCCACTCCGCCCCAGGGCTTTCCGGCCCGCCTCCTCCTCCTTGGGGTTCTCCTCCTGAACGCCTGCGGGGATGAGTCGTCGGCCCCGCCCGCAGCGCCCAAAGGCACCACCGGACCGAGGGTTGCCGAGGTCCGGGCGGGGCGGCCCACTGCTTCGTTATCGAAGGAAGCTTCCGCTTCCGGGGAAACTCCGGCGACGGTCGCGACGCTCGGGAACCGTCTCGCCGCCGCCCTGGCCGAGACCGATCCGGTCCGCCGCGGGCAGGCGGTCGAGGCGGTGGCCTGGGAGGCGGCCGGGGCCGAGCCGGAGGTGTTTCGCGCGGCCTTCCGGGAACTGGCTCCGGGCAGTCCGGAGGACCGGCGGCTGCTGGCCCACGGGGCGCAGCTTCTGGCTGAGACCGATCCTGACGCGGCCCTGACCCTGGCGCTCAGCCTGGGGGACTCGGTGGAGATGGCGGAGGTGGCCGGTGGCATCGCCGTGGCCCTGGCCGAGGCCGATCCGAGGCAGTCCGCCGAGATTGTCTCGGCCCTGGGCGATGAGGGGGTCCAGGCCCGCGCGGCCGTCCAGGTGCTGCAACGCTGGGCCGCGACGGAGCCAGCGCAGGCCGCCGCCTGGGTCATGGTTTTTCCCGAGGGGGCGGCCCGTTCCGACGGCCTGCGCGCCGTGGTGCAGACCTGGCTGAACCAGGATCCGGCTGGCCTTTCCACCTGGCTGGGATCGGACGCCGCCGCCCCGCTTCACGCCGAGGCCCTGGCCGCCCTCGCCGATCTGATCCGCCAGCAGCCCGACGAGTTGCGCGTCCGGTCCCTGGCCCGTTTCCCGGGGGTGGTCCTTCCGGCGCTTCCGGAGTCCGCCCCGGCGACCGGAGGGAAGTGATCGTGCGGTTTAAACTGTTTTTCGGTTAAAACCATACCAGAGGACCAAAGGTCCGTCATGCGATGTGAAATACCGCGAAAGCAATGTTGTCGTCCGTTTAAAACCATACCTAAGGACCAAAGGTCCGTCATGTGATAGCCCAGGGCAAACGAAGTGTCGCCCTGGGCTAGGATTTTTATAACGGTAAGCCCCGAAGGGGCGTGACCATTAACAAGCCCCTATCCTTCAACCTCTTGTTTCGCCCTTACAGGGCTTGTGTGAGCTTGTTTTTCTTTTCCCAGGGCTTTGCCCTGGGCTATCGCATTTCGCCCCTTTGGGGCTCCAGGCAAGCAGAGTTCAACACCACGGTTGTCCGAAGTTTCAGTTTAAACCGTATCAAATGATATTTCAGAGCCATTTTAGGTTCAGATTTCCTCGAAAAGGTTTCGCCCCGAGGTCCTTTGGCTCGCCCTTGGTGATCGGGTGCGCGGCCGAGACAGGGCCGGTGCGGAGCCCGGCGTTCCCGGGGGGGTGGAAACCGGGTTTAAGCTTTTGGAAGCTCCGCACGGGCCTTTTGTTTTAAGGTTCAGTCCTGAAACACCGGTGTTGACGGTTTTGCAACGCTGTCACAGGGCTTTGCAGCCGTGTCGAACCCGTTTGCAGCGATGTAAAACCCGTTTGCAGCGATGTCAGTGGCAATTGTTGCTCAGTTCGAGGTCTTTGCAGCTCTGTCAGTCTCATTTGCAGCTTTGCAGAGGTGCTGTGCAACGATGTCAGTCTCAATAGCAGGTCTGTTTGTCTCATTTGCAACGCTGTCGCTGGTCATTGTTGCTCAGTCGGTCTCAATAGCAGCCATGTCAGTGTCATTTGCAGCCTTGCAGAGGTGCTGTGCAATGATGTCAGTCTCAATAGCAGCGATGTTCGTCTCATTTGCAACGCTGTCGGGGTGTGGTGTCACCCGCGACAACGAGAATTATACCAACAGCGCCAAGCTTTGGGATTTTAGGTGATGGGGAAGGAAACCCGGGGTGGCGGCACAAACGCCTGACCCCGGGCTAAGCTCAACTATCCCTCCAGGACAGGTCTCCGGCACACCCCGGAGGGGTGGAGGAAAGTAGCCGGGGGTAAACAAAGTGCCACCCCCGGTATCCAGCTTACCACCCCACACCCCGGAGGCGGTGCCAGAAAAGTCGGCAGCGAAGGTTAAGAAGCGAAGGCGGAATGATATCATCCCCTTCCTCTGTCATTCCTGGTGGGTCTGGAGGCTGAAGCGCACCAGCAGTTCGCTGTCGGGGGGGAGGGCCACAGCCTTTTCGAGGGCCTCCTTCCCATGGTTCCACATTTCGGGTTTTCCGGCGTATTCAGTGGCAATGGTTGCACCCCGGTCGCACAGGCTTTCGCCCGCCCGGGTCACTTCGGTGAAGGAGCTGAAGCTATCGCCTTCGCGGGGAGCCGGGCCCGGGTGGGTCCAGACGGCGATGCTGACCCCGGTGGGGCGGGCTGTTCTGACCATCCGGAGATGCAGGCCGTTGACCCCGGCCGGCAGGTGGGCGGCGAAGCCCGAGATCAGGGAGATGACATCGTCGGGGTTGAGTTTTTTTCCGGTGAGCGCCTCCAGTTGCCGCCTGGTTTCCGTTCCTTTCAGGCCCTCGTCCTGGAAGCTGACCGCGGTGATTTCATTGCTTCTCAGCGGCTCCAGTTCGGGAGGGGAAACGTAGGCCGTTTCCGGCAGTCCCCGTGATTTTTTCCAGGCGTTGAGACATTCGTGCCGGGCCTGTTGGCGGTCCGCAAACGGTGCGCTGGGGTTGAACCGGTAGCGTTCGGGCAGGAGGGAACTGAGGGAACGGGCCGCCTGATCGCCCAGGGAGGGATTCCGGTAGCCGCCGCCGCTCCCTGTCCACAGTTCCTCCTCATTCGGGAGGGACGCGGCCAGGGTTTCCTCGATCAGGCTTTGGATCCGGGGGGAAGTGGGGCCCGTCCGTCCGGATGCCTTCGTGTAAGCACCGGCCAGGGCGGAGAGCACCGCTTCCTTGATCCGATAAGGGCGTTCGGAGAAGTTTTCCGTCAGCTGTTGGACGACGTGGGGATCATCGGCCGAGGCCAGAAAGGAGATGATGTTTTCCGAGCCATCCAGGTCCGCAAAGACGCGCAGTTGCCGCCATTCCCTGGCCATCGCGAGGGTCGCCTCCCCGTGGCCCAAGTTTCTCAGGCTGACAGCGGCGGCGCTTTTGACGTAAAAGTTTTCCCCTTTTTCCAACTCGGTTTGAAGCAGGGCCAGGCAGCCGGGGTGTTTGATTTTGTCGAGCAGTTCCAGCACTGAACTTTTATGGTTCCACTCCAGGTGACCGTATCCTTTCAGCACCGCCTCACCGGCATCGTCCGGGTATTCGGTGGCAAGGCTCCGTGCCTGGCCATACATATCGCTTTCCCCTTTGGCCACCGCCTCGATGAGATACTGCCGCCGGCCCTTGGACTGGTATTCCGCCCAGATTTCCCGCGCTTCGAGCCGCCGTGGTGACGGGAGGTCCGGAGTGGGGGCAAAGACGTCAACGTAGCCGAACTTTTTCAAAGTGGTGGGAAAGACGGACCCAAGAACGCTTCCGGCCTGCTCACCGATGCTGCGGAGTCTCCCATGCATGGAGTTCGTCCAGTGGGATGCAAAGTCGGTGTAGCGGCTCGGACGATTGTCATCCAGAGCCTCGATCAGGGCCGGCACGGCGGCCTCGCCGAGCTCCTGGAGTTTGCGGCTGTTTTCACCGTCTGGGCCCGAAAACGGTAAACCCTCATCCCGGAGCAGGCGGATTCGTTCCCTGGCCTGGGCAGCCGGAGGAAGTCGGACGAGGGCCTCTTCGGAAAGCAGGGGATTCGCCTCCTCATCGCTGACAAGGGAGGCGAGGTGCCCGGCCAGTTGCCTGGCGCTTGGAACCTCCGGTGATTCGGGGAACTGTTGTTGAAACAGGCGCAGTTTGGCCAGGAGGGCGGGGCGGCTGAGGCGCGGGTTGGCGAAGGAGGCCAGGATGGTTTGAAAGAGGTATTCGGCCAGCAACGGCGACATGGTGGCCCGGAGGGTTTCCCGGGGTTTCGGGTTTTCTCTGCCCACCCCCAGGGGCATCTGGTTCAGTGATCCCAGGACGCGGGCGGCGAGATCATTCCTCCCCTGGGTCCAGCAGTGCCAGGCGAGGAGAAAGGCCTTGGTCTTGGGGGGCGCGGTGGGGGAATTGAACTCGTATCCTCCCCAGTAGCCCCCGCTGGCGAGGAAAGCCTCCGCGAAATCATCGAGGCGGCGTGGTTCGTGATGGACGGGAAAGGGAACCGCTGTGGCGGGGCTTTCGATGTAGTCTTCGGTGAGCAGCCACAGTCCCAGCACGGTGAAGTTTTTGCCGTCCTGTTTTAAGAGAAACCCCGGTTTGGTCATGGCCGTGGCCGTGCTCGGTCCGTCGGCGCCGTGGGAGCTTCCCCCGGTCCAGACTTCAAGCGGAGGAAGACCCCGGGAGGAGATCACATCCAGCTGGCTGAACCAGGTGAAGGCATCGAGTTCGTCGCGGGACAACTTCACCTCTTCGGCCCCGGCGAGGCGGCTCAGGAGACCCACGGCCAGCCAGACAAGAAAGGTGCGCATACGGTTGATCCAAGCGACTGGGACACCTGGGGCGAGGCTGGAAACGTGGCGGCCCCAGGCGGATGGTTTGCGGGTGTGCCACGTGCGACGACGGGCCGTCCCTCCGTCGGGCTTTTCAGCCGGGCACGACGACGTCGGCGAGGATAAGGCGGGCCTCTTCGGTTTTGCTGCAGGCCACGGCGTCAATCACGTCGCCGTTTTCCTGGCGGATGAGGCGGAGGGAGCGGATGTCTATGTTGGCCTTGCGGAGGCGTTGCAGGACTTTGGCGAGGGAGCCGGGCTCGTCGCGGATGCGGATGAGGAGGGCGTTGTCGGCCACGGCGTTGTAGAAGTTTTCCTGGAGGATGCGGAGGGCTTCGGCATGGCGGTCCACGGTGATGGTGACGACGCCGTGCTGGACGGAGCCTTCGACATCAATGGATTCGATGTTGATGCCGTTTTCACCGAGGAGTTGGGCGAGGTCGGCGAGGACACCCTGCCGCTGGGCGACGGTGATGGAAATCTGTTTCATAGGGTAGGGAGAGACCTGGGGCGGGAGGCGTGGTTTTCCAAGACAGGAGAAGTGGCAGATAAACGCAGATTGGCGCAGAGAATCAACCTGTTTGGTGGAAAACCTGCGGTGGCAGGAACTTGGGATTGGGGGCGGGGAAATTCCGGTCGAATCCGGGCGCGGAAGTTTGTCGTCGAACTGAAGTTTGCGCGATTTTTGCCAAAAAAATCCCCGGCTGGTTGCCCAGGCCGGGGAGGGAAGGGTTGAAGGAGCCGTTTAGCCGAGGCGGTTGAGCAGCTCGAAGGAGCGTTTCGCCATGGCGCGGGTATCGTCGAGGAGGCCGGCGGCGGCGAGGGCGGCGTCGCAGAGGTTGTTGGCGGCGAGGGCGGCGAGACCTTCGTCGGCGGTGCGAAGTTTGTTGAGGCGGACGAGGAGGTCGTGGCGCGGGTTGATCTCGAGGTTGACGGGAGTTTCGGCCGGGAGGGCCGACTCACCTTCGCCGCGCGGCATGTTGCGGAGCATGCGGCGGAGGGCGGGGGTCATGTGGGCGTCGGGCGAGTAGGCGGCGACGGGGCTTTCGGCCAGTTTCTTGGAAACACCGACGAGGGAAACGCGTTCGCCGAGGGTTTCCTTGAGCCAGTTGCAGAGCTTTTCAGCCTCCTCCGGGCTGAGGCCCTTGGTTTCGGCGGGAGGGTCAATTTCAACCGAGGCCTGGTCGGCCGAGACGATCTTTTTGCCCTCGAACTCGCGGAAGTTGTTGAAGACATACTCATCGGCGGGCTCGTCGGCCACGAGGACCTCGTAGCCCTTGGCGCGAAGGGGTTCGAGGTAGGCGCTGGCCTCGACGGCGGCGCGGGTGGGGGCGGAGAGGAAGTAGATTTCGTTCTGACCTTCCTTCATGCGGGAGACGTAGTCGGCCAGGCCGGTGGGTTTGCCGGGCTCGGACAGGGTGGAGTCCCAGCGGAGGAGTTTGGCCAGATCCTTCTGGAACTCGTAGTCGGTGGCGACGCCTTCCTTGAGGTAAACGCGGAACTCCTTGTGGAACTTGGCGAACTTCTCGGGATGGCTGGTGGCCTCGTCGTCGAGGTGGCGCAGGAGCTTGCGGACAAGGACCTTGCGGAGTTTGGCGATGAGGGCGCTGTCCTGCATCGTCTCACGGGAGATGTTGAGCGGGATGTCGGCGGAGTCCACCACGCCCTTGAGGAAGCGGAGCCACTCGGGGAAGAGGTTCTGCGGTGCGGCGTCTATCAGGACGCGGCGGCAGTGGAGCGCCACGGCGGGCTCGGCGCGGGTGAAGCCGAAGGCCTCGGGGTTCGAGCCGGGGACGAAGAGGACGGAGTTGAGGTTGACGGGGGAATCGGCCGAGAAGTGGAGCCAGGTGAGGGGCTCCTCGGAGGTGTTGGCGTGGAATTTGTAGAACTCGACGTAGTCCTCGTCCTTGAGGGTGGACTTTTGGCGGAGCCAGACGGGCTCGACCTTGTTGACCTTCTCGCCTTCGAGGAGGACGGGGAAGTTCACGAAGGAGGAGTATTTGCGGATGATCTCCTCGAGGCGGTCCTTGTCGGCATATTCCTTCTGCTCGTCCTTGAGCTTCAACACGATGCGGCAGCCGCGGGGCAGTTCCTCGGCGGAATCCTCCACGGTGTAGGAGCCGGAGCCGTCGCAGGACCAGATGGCGGAGGTGGAACCTGGTTTCCAGGAGCGGGAGAAGACCTTGACCTCGGCGGCGACCATGAAGGCGGCGTAGAAGCCGACACCGAACTGGCCGATGAGGTTTTCCGAGTTGGAGCCCTGTTCCTTGAGCTTGGTGAGGAAGGCCTTGGAGCCGGAGTGGGCGATGGTGCCGAGGTTTTGCACGAGTTCCTCGCCGGTCATGCCGAGGCCGGAGTCGGTGATGGTGACGGTGCCGGCTTCGGAGTCGGCGGAGACGGTGATCTCAAGCGGGAGATCGGGGCTGGTGATGTCCTTTTCGGTCAGCTGGATGTGGCGCAGTTTCTCCAGGGCGTCGGACGCGTTGGAAACCAGCTCGCGGAGGAAGATCTCGCGGTCGGTGTAGAGCGAGTGGATGACGATGTCGAGGAGTTGGCGGACTTCGGCTTGGAAGGCGTGGGTTTCGGGCATGGCGGATGAGATACGGGAATTAAAGATTGGACGAGGCAGGAGGCAGGTTTGAACGTCGAACGTTGAACATTGAACGTTCAACGTTGAAGTGAGAGTCAGCTAAAAAAAGGGGGAATGGGAAAAAATCAAGCCCCGGGCGGGAGGCCGGAAGGCCGGAAAACCGGCATTTCAGATTTCAGAGGGACGAGGCGGAAGGCCGGAAAGCCGGCATTTCAGATTTCAAATTTCAGATTTCAGAGGGACGAGGGCCTCAGCGTTTGGTGGGCATTTTGGCCCCGACTTCCTTGCGCCAGGCGGCGAGCCGGTTTTGGAGGGCGCGGGCGCGTTCGGGTTGGGCGGCGGCGAGGTTGTTTTTCTCCTCCTGGTCCTTGGAAAGGTCGTAGAGTTCGAGGTCGCCGGTCTCGTAGCGTTCGATCAGTTTCCAATCGCCATCGCGGACGGCTCCGCCGGGGAAACCGCCTTGGTTTCCATAGTGCGGGTAGTGCCAGAAGATGGGGGCGCGGTCGGGTTGTTTTTCGCCTTTGAGGGTGGGAAGGATGCTGACGCCGTCCTGGGCGGTGGGGGCGGGGGGAAGCCCGCAGAAATCGGTGACGGTGGCGAAGATGTCCGGGGTGCTGACAAGGCGCGGGCTGAGGGAGCCGGGTTTGATTTTGCCGGGCCAGCGGACGAGGAACGGTTCGCGCACGCCGCCCTCGTAGAGCCAGCCCTTGCCGCCGCGGAGGGGGAGGTTGCTGGTGGGCCAGCCCTCGGAGGTGCTGAGGCCGCCGTTGTCGCTGGTGAAGATGATGAGGGTGTTGTCGGCCAGGCCGAGGGAGTCGAGTTTGGCCAGGACGCTGCCGACGGCTCCGTCGAGGGTCTCGACCATGGCGGCATACACGGCGTGGTTTTGGGTGAGGCGGACCTTGCGTTCGCCTTCCTGGCCCCAGGCGGCCTCGCCGAGTGTGGCGGCCTTGGCCTGGTATTTTTTCACGAGGTCGGGTTTGCCCATGAGGGGAGTGTGGACGTCGTAGAGGCAGAAGCTGAGGAAGAAGGGGCGGTCCTTGTTGGCCTCGATGAACCGGCCGCATTCGGCGGCGAGGCGTTCGTCAATGTGCTCGCCGTCGGGGCCGTCGCTGAGGCGGGCGTTGTCGTAGGGGGAGAAGTATTTTTTCCCGCCGTAGGGGCCGCCGCGGTCGAGGCCGCCGCGGTTGACATCGAAGCCCTGGTGTTCGGGGAAAAACTTTTCGCCGCCGAGGTGCCATTTGCCGGCGTGGAGGGTGGCGTAGCCGGCGGCCTTGAGGACTTCGGGCAGGGTGGTTTCCTCGAGGGCGAGCTGTTCGGCGTAGGGAGCGGGAAGCAGTTTGGTGGGCCGGTTCCAGTTTTCGGGCTGCTGTGCCCCGATGTAGTCGGTCACGCCGGTGCGCTGCGGCCAGCGTCCGGTCAGGTAGGAGGCGCGGGTGGGGGAGCAGACGGGGCAGGAGGCGTAGGCGTTGGTGAACCTGGCGCCGTCGCGGGCGAGGCGGTCGAGGTTGGGCGTCTCGTAAAAGGTCGAGCCGTAGCAGCCGAGGTCATTGACGCCGAGGTCGTCGGCGAGAAAAACGATGACATTGGGCCGGCGGGCCTCGGCCGCGAACGTGCCGAGGGGGAGGAGGAGGGCGGCGAGGAGGAGGCGGAACATGGGAGGCAGGGGAAAAGCTTGGAGGGTATGCGGTTACGCTCTGATCCACATCGGCGGCGGCCGGGGGCCCGGGCGTTTACTCGCCGTCGGTTTTGACCCCGCGCGCGATCATCCGGCTGATATGGCCGGAGGTGGACGGGGAGGAGGCGAGGGCGCGGCTGAGGAGCGGCGAAGGCGCGGCGGGGGCGGGGTCCGGGGGGGAGGGGAGGGT
>JANOBW010000078.1:0-17414 GCA_031411855.1 Opitutia bacterium | reverse complement strand
TGACCAAATCGCAGGCGACCAAAGTCGCGCGCATCGTTATCGCCTATGCCCAGGTCGGACGCGACCCGGCGAGCGACCGCAAGCGCATTCGCGGCGCGCCACGGTTTGATGAGTTCCTCCAGGAGGACCTTTCCCCCGAGGCGGGACGCACCGAGGAGGCCTTCTCCTCCCGCCTCCGCCTCCACCTTGAGGAGGGCTCCCTCTACTACACCGGACCGAAACTTCGTTCCCGAACCATCATCCTGGTCTCGACCCCCATGGGGCTGGCCCACATCCAGGGACGCCAGGCCTACGCCGAGGTCAGGCTCCGGCCGGGAGCGACCAACGAGGTGGATATCCTTTCCAATGAGGGACTTGTGTTTGTCCACCCGGAGTCCCTCAGCCGCCCGCCCGACACCATCAAGCAGGGGGCCGACAACCTGTGCGAGCTGCGGCAATCCACCCCGCTCACCCCGATCAACTCCACCATCCGGACCCAGAATCCGGATTTTCTCAAGAACTGCCGGGATGAGTTTCTCCGCATGGATTTCTCGAACTCGCGCATCATCTGGGCCAAACAGCCCGCGATTGTGGGAACAGCCGCAGAACTGAGCGTCATCCCGAATGTCCCCGCCAGCCTGCTGGCGGTCGAGCCGGCGGTCAGATACTCGCCCTGAGCTCATTTATGATTCTTGATTTATGATTTGTGGAATGAACGCGCTGATTCGTCGTCTGGCATCTCGCGGTCTTACCCTTCATTTGCCTCGAAATCATAAATCGTAAATCAAGAATCATAAATATCGTCCCCCATGTCCCACTTCCTGCCCCCCGGCTTTGACCGCGCCAGGCCCGTGACCCTCATCGCGGGCAAGGGGATCTATCCCATCCTCACGGCCACGGGCATCCGGCAGGCGGGCATCCCGTTGAGACTGATCGCCTTCGAAGGTGAGACGGAGCCAACCCTCGTCAACTCCTTCGCCGAATCCGACCGGGTCGTCATCAAGGTCGGCCAGCTCGGGGCCATGCTTCGGGGCATCGAAAAGTTCCGTTCCGGCTACGCCCTCATGGCCGGCCAGATCACCCCCAAAAAGCTGTTCAAAGGGCTTCACCCCGACCTGAAGGCCATCGCCATCCTGGCCAGACTGAAGGAACGCAACGCCGAGTCCATCTTCGGGGCCATTGCCGCCGAAATTGAAAAGATCGGGGTCGTCCAGCTGGATGCCCGGGCCTTTCTTGACGCCCACCTCGCCCCCGCCGGCCTGCTCACGGGGGCAAAACTGGACAGCGAGGACCGCGAGGCCCTCGCCCATGGCATCCGCATCGCCAAGGAAGTGGCCCGGCTCGACATCGGCCAGGGGGTGGTCGTCCGCCGCGGGACGGTCGTCGCCGTCGAGGCCTTCGAAGGCACCGATGCCATGCTGCGCCGGGCGGGAAGTTTCGAGGCGGAACACCTCATCTTTGTCAAAACCGTCAAGGCGCGCCAGGACTACCGCTTCGATGTCCCCTGCTTCGGTCTGACCACCGTGCAGGTCCTCTCCGAAGCGGGCATCACAACCGCCGCCCTGGAGGCCGGTTCCACCTTGCTGCTCGACCTCCCGGCCGTGACCGCCGCCGCCAAGGCCTCGGGGCTGAGGATCTTTGGCTACGAGGGAAAAGAGGCAGAATTAAAAATTAAAGATTAAAAATGAATTCCGCGCTCCGCACCCTGTTTCAAAAAAACTCTTCTTCGCCTTTCACCTCTTCCCAGCCCCTACCTTCATTTATACTTTATCCTTGGCCTTTGTTTCCCGGACCATCGGCGGACTCCGGGCAAAGCCCGCAATTTTTAATCTTTAATTTTTAATCTTCAATTTGTCTTCTAACCCCTTCACCTCCCACCAGACCGATACCGCCGTCCTTCATGACGAGCCCTGGCACGTCGTGGTTCTGAACGACCCGGTCAACACCATGCCCTACGTGGTCATGGTCTTCCGCCGTGTTTTCGGTTTCGATGTCACCACCGCGACCCGCAAGATGAGGGAGGTTCACGAACTGGGCCGGAGCACGGTGTGGAGCGGGGAGCGGGAGACCGCCGAGCACTACCTCCATACCCTGCACCAATGGCAGCTTTCCGCCATTCTGGAGCACGAAGGCGGCAAGGAATGATCCGGGAAGGGCAACTTCCATCGTAGCCCCCGAGCACGCCCGCGCCAAAACCTCGGGTCTGGCCGCCTGAACGTCAGAGGGACCCGATTTTGCCCACACTTGCCAACACCAGGGTGGGTTTGCCGTCCTCGCGCGCGTCCGCCAGGTTGACGGTGAAAACACACTGCCAGTCGTTGTGGCCTTCGGGGTCCACCAGCACCTGGCTGACCTTCCAGGACAGCCGGTCCTCTGTCGGCTCGACATAGGTGTGGCGGCCGTTGCGGGCCTCGTTGTCGAGGCGGATGCCGCCGTGGTCCTCGTAATAAGGGTCCATGGCCTCGGCCAGGGTGTCGGGTGCCCACTCGCCAGGCGCGACATCGGCGATGGCGAGATCGTAGTTCTCCACGGAAAGCGGACGCAGGAAACGGAAGATCTCCGTGCGGATGAGGGCGGTAAACTCGCGCTTGTTCCGCGTGATGTCCGGAGCCTCGACCGGTTTCTCCACCTGCTCGGCGGGTTTGTAGTTCGGGTCCCGGAGGCGTTCCCATTCGTCGAGCAGACTGGAATCCGTGCCGCGCAGAAGGCCGGCCATCCAGGCTTCCATCTCCTGCACCGGTTCCGTTTTGTAGCGGTCCGGGACAGTCTGGGCCAGGACTTTGTGGACTCCCGAAAGGTGCCGAAGCAGCACACCTTCAACACGTTGCAAACCGTAGTCGCTGATGTAGTCGTTGAAGGAACGGAAGTTTTCGAACATCTCGCGGGCGATGCTTTTCGGCCGGATGTTTTCCTGGCCGACCCACGGGTGGGCCTCGCTAAAGGCGTTGAAGGTGCTGTAGATGAAATCGCGGCAGGGTTTGGGATACTCCAACTCCTCAAGCTTGGCGACGCGTTCCTCGAAGGGGATGCCCTCGGCCTTCATCGCGTTCATCGCCTCGGTTTTGATCACGTCGAGCTGGCGGCGCAGGACGATGTCGGGGTTCTCCACGATGGACTCGCACAGGGTCATGACATCGGCCGCGTAGGTCGGCGAGGCCGGATCTATTAACGCCAGCGTATCAATGAGATAGAGCGAGAGTGTGTAGTTGAGCGAGAAGTCGTCCTGAAGCTCGACATTGAGGCGCAGCTTGGTGCCGTCGGCCGGACGTTCGGCGGGCGGCAGGATCTCGACAATCTTCCGCTGCACAAGGGAACGGAAGAGCTGCCAGGCGCGCTTGGTGTGCTGCCGTTTTGCGCCGGGAAGCTCGTGCGAGTCCTTGATGAGATTGACCATCGCGCGGCAGCCGTCGCCCCGGCGGCTGAGGACCTGCAGGAGCATGCCGTGGTTAACCTGAAAGCGGGAAACCAGTGGTTCCGGCTTAGCGGTTTGCAGTTTCTTAAACGTCTCATCGCTCCAACCGACAAAGCCCTCCGGCGGCTTCTTCTTCACCATCTTGCGGAGCTTCTTCACGTCGCCACCGGCCTTCGCCTCCAGCTTGGCGTTTTCGATGACGTGCTCGGGGGCCTGGCAGACGACATAGCCGACATTGTCGAAACCGCGGCGTCCGGCCCGGCCTGTGATCTGGTGGAAGTCCCTGGCCGTCAACGTCGCCACCTTCTCGCCGCCGTATTTGCTCAGGCGCGTCAGCAGGACGGTGCGGATGGGCACGTTGACACCGACTCCGAGAGTGTCCGTCCCGCAGATGACTTTTAGCAAACCCTTCTGCGCCAACATCTCCACCAGCACGCGATACTTCGGCAGCAGGCCGGCGTGGTGGAGGCCGATGCCGTGGCCGAGGTATTTTTTGATGTCCTTGCCGTAGGGGCTGGCGAACTTCGTGCCGAGCATGAGCTCCTTGATCTCGGCCTTTTCCGTGGCCGTGCAAAAGTTCAGGCTCATCAGTTCCTGGGCGGCCTCGGCGGCCTCGTTCTGGGTGAAGTGGACGAGGTAAACCGGGGCCTTTTTGGTCGAGATCAGTTCCTGGAGGGTGACATCAACGGCGGTTTCCACGTAGCTGAACTCCAGCGGGACCGGGCGCTCCGAGGAGGCCACGATGACCGTCTCGGCTTTGGTCAGTTGGTGGAGCCGCTCCTTGAAAAACTCCGAGCCGCCCATCGTGGCCGACATGAGCAGAAACCGCGCCCCGCTCATGGTCAGCAGCGGCACCTGCCAGGCCACGCCGCGCTCGCGGTCCGAGTAGTAGTGAAACTCGTCCATGATGACCTCGCGGAAGGGCGCTTTCGGGCCGTCGCGCAGGGCGTAGTTGGCCAGGACCTCGGCCGTGCAGCAGAGGATGGGAGCGCCCAGGTTGACGGAGGCGTCGCCCGTGGCCATGCCGACATTGTCGGGTCCGAAATCGCGGCAGAGGGCGAGAAACTTCTCATTGACCAGCGCCTTGATCGGGCAGGTGTAGATGGAGCGGCGTTTCCGGGCCAGGGAGCGGAAATGCAAAGCCGTGGCCACCAGGGATTTGCCGGAACCGGTGGGCGTGTTGAGGATGACGTTGCGGTCGTCAAACAGCTCCAGAATGGCCTCCTCCTGGGCCGGGTAGAGTTCCAGTTTCTTCTCCGTGACGTAATCCAGAAACGCGGCCAGCAGCTCGTCGTTGGAGCAATCCGGGGAGGCGGGCAGCCGTCGAAGGAGCGGGTGGTCGGTCATGAAGGGACGGCAGTTTCCTCCCAAGACCGGCCCGGGCAAGGCCCGAGAAGGCTCAACCCAAAGGATTCTCGGGACTCAAGGCCCGCGAACCCCCGGGCCCTTCTCAGGGCTTCGGCTGCGTCGTCATCGGGAAGTCATCGGAACGGAAAGGCGTCACGGGCAGGCCTTCCGCGCTGTAAAGGTTGCAGACGGGATTGTCGGCCCAGGCGTAGCGGACGGCGACGGGTTTCTCGACGCTCTTGGCGCTGACCTGAAGCGTGGTTTTGTCCACGATTTTGGCCTCGGCCCAGACCCATTTGCGGTCCTCGCCGCACACCGCACATCCTTTGACCTCGGCCACATCCACCGTCCGCAGACTGGAGCCGAAGGTGTCAAGTTTCACCAGGGCCTTGCCTCCCTCGAAAGTGGCGGAGGCGAATTCGGGGCTGCGGTAGGGAATCTTGAAACCGTAGTCGCGGGCCAGGGCGATGCGGGCCAGCCGTTCGGCCACATCCCGCTTGTTGTGGGGATGGATGTCGTTGGCCTCGCCCAGATCAATGATGACGGCCTGGCCGCCGTTCTTAACCGCCTGCTGGGTCTTGGTTTGCGTCTCGCGCAGTTCCGCCCAGGCGCTTTCGCCCGGTTCCGGTTTCTCGGCCATGTAGTCGGCCAGTTGGACCCAGTAGAAGGGAAAATCGCCCTGTTTCCACTCCGCGCGCCAGTGGTTGATCAGGAGCGGGAAAAGGCTGGCATGCTCGTAGGCCCGGCCCGCGTTGCTTTCGCCCTGATACCAGATGGCACCCTTGATGCCATAACCAATGGTCGGACGGAGGACGCCGTTGTAGATGTTTCCGGGACGGGCGTTGCCGGCCAAAGTCGCCTCGGGGCCTTCCGGAGCCCGTTCGGTGAAGGGCACTCCCTTGGTTTTGGCGTCCGCCGCACGCTGCTTCCAGGCGGCCGTTTTTTTCTCAAAGTCCTCCCTCGCCTTGGGGGTCTGAAGATCACCCTCGCGTTTCACCCAGCCCTCCATGGTGCGCTTGAAACGGGGATCGTTTTCCAGGACATCGCGCCGCACCCAGGCCTCGGCCGCGCTGCCACCCCAGGCGTTGTTGATGAGCCCCACGGGCACGTCCAGCGTCTGGTGCAGGAGACGCCCGTAAAAGAAACCGACGGCGCTGAAGCCTCCCACCGTTTCGGGTGAGCAAACGCTCCACTGGCCCTTGAAGTCATCCTTGGGCTCCTGGGTTCCGACGCGCGGCACGTTCAGCAGGCGGATCTTGGGAAACTTGGCCGAGGCGATCTCAAGGTCGCCATCCCAGGCTCCGGCCACCGTGAAGCCCATGTTGGACTGCCCCGAACAGATCCAGACCTCGCCGACCAGAACATCCTGAAAGACCCGCTCGGAACTGCCTTTGACCGCCAGGGTGGCCCCGGTGGCATTGGCGGGAACCGCGTCGAGTTTGAGCGACCAGCGGCCGGTGGCATCGGCTTCGGCCGTCTTGGTCTGCCCGGCGAAAACCACGGTGACCTTGGCGCCGGGGTTGTCCCATCCCCAGACCGGGTTTTCCAACTTTTGCTGGAGGACCATGTGGTCGCTGAAGATGGCGGGAAGGTGGACATCCGCCCGGGCCGAAACAGCCAGGGCGGAAACAGTGAGAATGAGGGTGGGGCGTGACATGCGCCGCTTGGGAAACGCATCTTTGCACCAACGTTCCTTCAAACCGGCGACAAACTGACCCAAACCAACCATAACGAAGTGAATTTCCACCTCAGTTTGCGATTGCCCACGGAACAACGTGAACCCAAAAAAAGTGGCATACGGTGGGCTGTCAGTCATCCCAATAGCCCATGTAACGATCTCACCACGAACAAAGTGTAAATTTATGACCAAGGCAAAAGATTCCACGGAAACCGCCGCACCCAAGAAGGCAGCGGTCAAAAAAACTGCCACCAAGGCTCCGACCCCAACCAAGGTTCCGGCTCCGGCCAAGACTTCGACTCCGGCAAAGGTTTCGGCTCCACCTCCGGCCAAGAAGAAGGCCCCCGCGAAAAAGACCGCCACCCCAACACCGGCCGCCGACCAACTCACCACCGTGAAGGCCAAGATAGACATTGGTTTCGGCAACAAGCTCTACATCCGCGGTTCGGAAGGAGGACTTTCCTGGGAAAAAGGGGCCCTCATGACCTGCCTGCCCACCGGGGACACCTGGATCATCGTCTTTGAAAACCTTCCCGGTCCCGTCGCGGCCAAGTTTGTGCTCAACGACACCGTCTGGTCCGCCGGAGAGGACTTCGCCATCACTCCGGGTCAGGAAAACCTCTTCACCCCCCTGTTCTGAGTGGAGCCGACCCACGACGCGGGCCGGTCCGCCCGCCTCTCCTGCCCCCACCTGCCCCCACCCGGGGAAATCCTCAACCATGCCCACCTGGGAGCGCTGCGGGAGGAAAACGGCCCGGAACTTTACCTCACGGCCCTGCGTTACGCCCAGCAGCTGTGGCTCAACCGGCTGCCGGCCCGCTCCATCCTGGCCCTGGACCGGTCGTTTTTTGCCAAAGTCCCTGCCGGTCATGAGGTTTTGAAAACACACCCCATGCCCTACGCGGCCCTGGCCTGGATCTGCCGCCACCACGGGGACGAGGGTTTCCTGGGCAACCCGCGGGTGAGTTTCCAACACGTGGCCGACCGGGCGCGCGGCCCCGACGCCCGCCTGAAAAACATCCGGGCCTGGGCCTGCTGGGCCGTGGTGTGCGCGGCGCGTCCGGACCTGCCCGGGGATCCCCGCCACGCCGTGGAACCGCCGTCCGCCGGGACCGTCGCGGCGGGCCTGCGGGAAGTGGGCGGCGAGGATGAGGTGAGGGTCTGGGCGGCGGCACTGGGCGGCTCCGGCCCGGCCAAGGAGTTTCGTTAACGAAGCATCGGGCGGCCCAGCCCGGCAGCCTCCGCCGCGAGCGTGCCCATCTCGGCGCGCAGCCTGCCGGTGTCGCCCTTCCCGTCCGGATGGAGACGGCTCGTCAGCAGGATGACGAAGCTTCCGCTGGCCGGGTCCACCCAGAGAGAGGTGCCGGTGAAACCGGTGTGGCCGAACGACTTAAGCGGAGGGTAAAGCGAGCCCCGCGGCCCGCTGTGAGGGGTGTCAATGTCCCAGCCCAAGCCTCGCTGAACCGCCAGGACGGGGGCCAGCTGCGGACGGGTCATCTCCCGGACCGAGGCCTCCGAGAGCACACGCCGGCCGTCAAGTTCCCCGCCGCCGAGGAGCATGCGGGCGAAACGTGAAAGGTCGCTCGCGGTGGTGAAAAGTCCGGCGTGGCCGGCCACACCCTCCATGTTGCGGGCGCAGGCGTCGTGCACCACCCCGCGCCACCAGCCGCCCTTTTTGTCGGGCGCGGTGGGGGCCGTCCGCGCCACCTTGGCCTCAGGCACCCCAAAGGCGGTGTCCGTCATGCCGAGAGGCTGGAAAACTTCCTCCTCGCAATAGCGGTCAAGGCGGCGTCCGTCCACCTTTTCCACCATCGCCCCCAGCAGGATGTAGTTGATGTCACTGTAACGGAACACCTCCCCCGGCTGGTCCTCCAGGGCGGCCGCTTCCGCCAGTTTTATTCCGCGCGCATGTCCTTGCCAGCCAGCGGGATTGATTCCCGCCGGGAGGCCCGAGGTGTGGGTCATCAGCTGCCGCAGGGTCACCACTTTGCCAGCGCGGAGTCCGGGCAGATAGGTGTCCGCCGGGGCGTCGAGGTTGAGTTTGCCCCGCTCCACCAGTTGCATCACCGCCGTCGTCGTCGCGATGACCTTGGTCAGGGAGGCGGCGTCAAACAGTGTGTCCCGGGTCATGCGCTCGGACTCGGGGGAGACGGCGCGCCAGCCCTCGGCACGCACGGCCACCGCGTCGCCCTGCTGCCACCACACCACCCCGCCCCTGACCCGTTTGTCCGCCACGGCCCGGGACAGGGCCTCCCCCATCCCCCGGGTCGCCTCCAGCCGGGCCGCGGAAGCCGGCGGGGAGACGGGCGTGGGATCAGTTCCGCGCATGGTGCCGCAGCCTCCCAGTCCGAGGAGGACGGGGAGCGACAGGGTCAGAAGGGGGAAAACCGCGCGCATCCTCACGAACTTCTCATCCCGCGCGCCGGGTTCAAGCCTCAAGGCGGCCCGTCAGCAAATGCTCGCCTGCGCACCGGCCCGGCCTCCATGATGGGACAACCATGCCTTCCGACCTCACCCTTCATTCCGCCCGCTGGATCAGCCTCCGGCAGAGGCGCTTCACCAACCGCCTCGGCCAGGAAAGAACCTGGGAGTTTGTCACCCGGACCAACACCACCGGTGCCGTCGGTGTCGTCGCCCTCGTGCCGGGAACCCCGCGCAAACTGCTGCTGATCCGCCAATTCCGCCCCCCGCTCAACGCCTACAGCATCGAGTTTCCCGCCGGTTTGGTGGACTCCGGCGAATCACCCGCCGAAGCCGCCCTGCGCGAGCTGGCCGAGGAGACCGGCCTGCTCGGGACCATCATTTCCGAAGGCCCCGAGGCCTTCAGCTCACCCGGCCTGACGGACGAGGCCATCCGCCTTATCCGGGTCGAGGTCACCGGTGAAACCCCGGCCCGGCCCGAGTCGGACGAGGACATCACCGTTCTGCACGCCCCTCTGGAGGGCCTCCTCGAATGGCTGGCGGACCGGACCGCCCAAGGTGACCGGCTCGACGCCAAGGTTTACAGCTTTGCCCAAGGGCTTGCCTTCCAAATGGGTTAGGCCGCGGCCCAAATCGGAAGAAAATATGTGTCTTTTTTCTTCGACCCCGCGCTTCCGAGGTCACTACATTCATTTTGAATGATCGAACTCAGGGACCACCCCTTTCTCGCCAACCTGCCGCCCGAGGACTACGAACGCCTGGCCAGCAGCGCCGAATTGGTGTCGTTTCCGTCAGGAGAGATCATTTTTCCGGAAGGCTCTCCCTCCGACTCCCTCTGGCTCATGCTGGAGGGCCGGGTCTCCTTCGTCAAATCCCTGGGGGACAACAAGGAGCGGATGGTCAGCACCGGCGAGCCCGGGGGGTTTTTCGGCGAGGTGGGTCTCTTCACCGGCGAGCCCCGCGCTCTCAGCGCCCGGGCCCAGGATCCGGTCCGTCTGGCCCGCATCCGCCGCGCCGCCCTCCTCGATTTCATCCGCAGCACGCCCGGCCCGATTGACTCCATCCTCCAGAGCATCGTCCGCCACCTCCACTCCACCACCCGGCACTACATGGAGCATGTCGTCCGGCAGGAAAAGATGTCGGTCGTGGGGCAGATGATGAACACCATCATCCACGATTTCAAAAACCCCTTTTCCCTCATCAGCATCTCGGCCCAGCTCATGGCCCAGTTCCATCCCGATGAGCAGTCCCAGAAGCTGTGCGCCCAGATCGAAAAGCAGATCCAGCGCATGGTGCAGATGGCGGACGAGGTGAACATGTTCTCGCGCGGCCAGCACAACCTCAACCTCGCGCCCGTGGCTGTGTCCACGATGTTGCACAACTTCCGCCTCCTCAACCTCCCCTACTTTGAGCGGCCCGGATTGGAAATCAGGCTGGTCGCCGAGGAGGCCACGATCCTGGCCGACGAACCCAAGATGCAGCGCGTCCTGCAAAACCTTGTCGGCAACGCCCTGGAAGCCCTCGCCGGCCGGTCCGACGGCGTGGTCACGGTGGACGGCAGAATGCTCAAGGACAGCTATGAGCTGACGGTGACGGACAACGCCAACGGCATCCCCCCCGAGATCCAGGGACGCTTCTGGGAGGCGTTTGTGACCTATGGCAAACGCAACGGCACCGGCCTCGGCAGCGCCATCGTCAAATCCCTCGTCGAAGCCCATGGAGGAACCATCCGCTTTGAAACCCAGGCGGGCAGGGGAACGGTCTTCCACGTGAGCCTGCCCCAGAAACCCTGAGAGGGGGCAACCGGCGGAGTTTGCCGGCACCCGCCTCCCGATCCAAGTTTGAGGCAAGTGGTTTGGCAACAGGGTTTTGCAAAACTCAGCGTCCAAAAGCCACCGCCTCGGCATAGCGGATTCCCCTGCCACCGAAAATGTCCAGCGCGCTGCCGATGGTGAGGTCCACGCGGCCTCCCGACAGTTCCCGGCACCGCTCCAGGTCGGCCAGTGAGGCGGCCCCGCCGGCATAGGTGACCGGGACGGCGGACCATTCGGCCAACCTCGCGATCAGCTCCTCGTCCATCCCGGCCATGCGCCCCTCCACATCGGCGGCATGGATGAGAAACTCGGCGCAGCTGCCGGCCAGGCGGCACAGCGTGGGCGCGTCCAGATTCATGTCCGTCAGGGTCTGCCAGCGGTTCATCGCCACGGTCCAGCCCCCGGCGTGGCGACGGCAGGAAAGGTCAATCACCAGCCGTTCCCGCCCCACCGCCCGGACCAGGGCATCCAGGTTTCCGGCCTGAAAACTCCCTTGTTGGTCAAAGAGATAGGAGGTCACAATGACATGGCTGGCCCCGGCCTCTATCCAGGCGGCGGCGTTGTCCGCCCGCACTCCGCCACCGATCTGAAGTCCGCCCGGCCAGGCCGCCAGGGCCCCGAGCGCCGCCGCCTCGTTGCCACCGCCCAGCTGGATGACGTGCCCCCCTTCCAGCCCGTCCCGGCGGTAAAGCGCCGCGAAATGCCCGGCCGGGAGCGGTGAGACAAAGTTCGTCTTCAACCCCGCCCCGGTGTCGGACAAAGTGCCGCCGACGATCTGTTTCACCCGGCCGGAGTGGAGGTCAATGCAGGGACGGAATCGTGTCATGGGTGGTTCGCGGTGAAAGCCTGCAAGCTGAAGAAGTTAAGCCGGTTCAAGGCAAGTGAGTTCCCCGCCGGGTCACGCGATGCGAAACCCCGTGGTTTTCCCTTTCCCGTGAAGCCATTTCCCTTTCACCTCTCCCCCATGTCAGGCCACGCACACGCCACCTGGGGAGGCCGTTTTTCGACGGGCCCCGCCGATCTCATGCTCCGCTTCAGCGAGTCCGTCTCGTTCGACGCCCGCCTCGCGCCCTTCGATATCCAGGGCTCCCAGGCCCATGCAGCCATGCTGGCCTCCGTCGGGCTCGTTTCCGAGGACGAGCGAGCCGCCATCCACGCCGGCCTCGACGTCATCCTCGGCGAGATCCGGCGCGGTGAGTTCACGTGGGACACCGCCCTGGAGGATGTCCACATGAACATCGAGCGCCGCCTCACCGAACGTGTCCCGGCCGCCGCCAAACTCCACACCGCCCGCTCCCGCAACGACCAGGTCGCCACGGACATGCGCCTGTTCTTCCGCCACGCCTGCGACGAGATGGACGCCCGCCTCGCCCACCTGCTCAAAGTCCTCGTCGAGCTGGCCGACCGCTCACGAACCGTTTTCATCCCCGGCTACACCCACCTCCAGCGCGCCCAGCCCGTCTCCGCCGCCCACCACCTCCTCGCCTACGTCGAGATGTTCGGCCGCGACCGCGAGCGTTTCGCCCAGATCCGCGAACGCGGCAACGTCTGCCCCCTCGGCTCCGGGGCCATCGCCGGCACCACCCTTCCGATTGACCGCCTCCACACCGCCAAGTCCCTGGGCTTCATCAACCTGGACGGTTCACCGCGCGTCACCCCCAACAGCATGGACGCCGTGGCCGACCGCGACACCTTCATCGAGTTCGCCTCCGCCTGCGCCCTGCTCGGCACCCACTTCTCACGCGTGGGCGAGGACGTCATCCTCTGGACCTCCAGCGAGTTCGGCTTCGCGAAACTTCCCGACGCCTTCACCACCGGCTCCAGTCTCATGCCGCAGAAGAAGAACCCCGACTCGTTCGAGCTCCTCCGGGGCAAGGCCGCCCGCCTCCAGGGCAACCTCAACACCCTCCTCACCCTCTGCAAAGGCCTGCCCCTCACCTACAACCGCGACCTCCAGGAGGACAAACCCCCGGTCTTCGACTCCTTCGACACCGCCAGCATCTGCGTCGAGATCCTCGCCGCCTCCCTCGAAGGCCTCGCCTTCAACCTCCCGCGCTGCGCCGCCGCCGTCGCCGACCCGCTCCTCCTCGCCACCGATGTCGTTGATTATCTGGTGTTAAAGGGAGTGCCCTTCCGCGAGGCCCACCACGTCGTCGGCAAACTCGTCGCCCTCTCCGAGCAGCACGCCGTCCCCATGGACAAACTGCCCTACGGCATCGCCTCCACCGCCCACGCCCAACTCGGCCCGGACTGGACCTCCGCCTTCGATCTCGCCCGCGCCCTCGCCCACCGCGAGCGCCCCGGCATGCCCGGCCCGAAACAGACCGAGGAACGCATCCGCTTCTGGCGCACCAAGTTGGGGTGAGCCAAAGCATCATCACTGATGCCCTTCTACCACCATCTCGCGACCGCGCGCGACTACGTCAGATCCCTGGACCTGCGTTTCCTGCCGCTGCGTTCCGAGCTGAAGGACTACGCCGCCCACCACCGCTTCGCCGATTTCCACGCCGGGCTGGATGTCGCCCTCCACGCCTTCCCCCAGGGGCTGGCCCTCGCCGCCGTGGCCGGCCTTCCGCTCCATTTCGGGGTGCTTTCCACCGCCGCCGCCGCCTTCGGGGGCGCGCTTTTCGCCGGCTCCCGCTTTGTCATGCAGGGCCCCTCCAACGCCACCGCCCTGCTGCTCTTCTCCTCCTTCCTCGCCCTGGGGGTGAGCGAGGCCGACAAGGCCCTCATGGCTCCCCTGCTGGTCTTCATGGTGGGCTGCATCCTCATCGTGGGGGCGCTCTGCAATGTGGCCTCCTTCCTCCAGTTCATCTCCCGTTCCGTCGTGGCCGGCTACATCACGGCGGGTTCCTTATACATCATCTTCAACCAGTTGCCGCGTGTCCTCGATGTCAGCATCACCCTGCCGCCCGGGGCCAGCCTGCTCACCATCGCGCGGCTGACCCTGGCCAACCTCGGCAGCGTCCATCCCGTCTCCGTCGGGGTCGCGGTTTTCACCGGCGCGGTTTATGTCGTTCTCCGCCAGCGTTTTCCCAAAGGTCCCTACATCCTTCTGGCCCTGCTGGCCGGCACCTTCGCCTCTTTCGCGCTGAACTACTCGCAGCTCGCCACCGTCTCCACCCTGGAGGCGGTCCAGCCCGGCCATCTGCTGGTCCCCGCCGTCGAGTTCCGTTCCGATTGGATCAGCCGGCTGTCCGGCTCGGCCTTTGTCATCGCCTTCCTCTGCCTGCTGGAAAGCTCCTCCATCGCCAAATCCTTCGCGGCGTCGTCCGGCTCCCGGTTAAACGTCAACCAGGAGACCCTCTCCCTTGGCACCGCCAACCTGGCCAGCGCCTTCTTCGGCGGCATGCCCAGCTCCGGCTCCCTGACCCGCTCCCAGCTGGCCGACGAGCGCGGCGCCCACACCGCCCTGGCCTCCGTCTGGTGCGGCGTCTTCTGCCTCGTCGCCATCATCGGGCTCGGCCCCTTCCTCGCCCTCATCCCCAAGTCCGGCCTGGCCATCCTCGTCATCCTCGTCGGCCTGGGCCTCATCCAGAAAAGCACCCTCCAGATCATCTACCGCAGCACCCGCGACGACGCCCTTGTCCTGGCCCTCACCTTTGGCACCGCCCTGCTGCTCCGCCTCGATGTCGCCATCATCGTGGGCGTGATGACCTCCGTCTTCCTTTTCCTCCGCAAGGCCGCCACCCCGGATGTCATCCAGCTCAGCTTTGACCAGTCCGGCGACCTGCGCGAGGTCGGCGACAAGGACACCCAGACCGATCCCGAGGTCTCCATCGTCCACGTCGAGGGCGACCTCTTCTTCGGCGCGGCCGACCTCTTCCAAAGCCAGCTCCGGCGCGTGGCGGAAAACCCCCGCCTCCAGGTCCTCATCCTCAAGGTCCGCAACGCCCGCAACCTCGACGCCTCCGCCATGCTCGCCCTCCACGAGCTGCTCGGCGTCATGCGCCGCAAGGGCCGCCACCTCCTGGTCACCGAGGTGCGGGAACCCCAGATGGCCATCTTCCTCCGCTCCGGCTTCGCCCAGGCCCTCGGCCCCGACAACCTCTTCCCCGACGAGGCCTCCAACCCCACCCTCAGCACCGCCAAGGCCCTCCGCCGCGCCCTTAAAATAACCGGTTTTGACGCCAAAGTCAGTGTCTTCGCCCCGGCTGAAAAAAAACCGGTCGAGGAACCCGCCTTTGTCCCCGACTACGACATCTAAATCTAGATCTAGCGAACATATTTAAAATCATAGATTTAGGAATAAATTATTATCATATAACCGGCAAATGGACGCTTCTTTAACCGGCAATCGGACGCTTCATTGACCGGCAATTGGACGCTTCTCTAACCGCCAATTGGACGCTTGACTGACCGGCAAATGGACGCTTCTCTAACCGGCAAATGGACGCTTTCCCTTCCGACCTGATCCGCCGCATGACGAAGGGCGTCGAAACCGCCCTGGCCGACACCCCCGTCGTTTGCCTGCTCGGTCCCCGGCAGGTGGGCAAGACCACCCTGGCCCGATCCCTTTCCCCCGGTCGCGCCTATCTGAATCTCGACGACCCCGTCCTGGCCGAATCCGCCCGCCGTGATCTCAACGGTTTTGTCGCCGGGCTCCCCGAAAAGGTCACGATTGACGAGGTGCAACGTGTGCCCGAACTGCTGCCCGTGATCAAAACCTCCGTGGACCAGAACCGCCGCCCCGGACGTTTCCTCCTCACCGGCTCCGCCAATCTGCTCCTCCTTCCCAAGGTCAGCGAATCCCTTGCCGGCCGCATGGAAATCGTTCCCCTGCAACCGCTTGCCGAATGCGAAAAACAGGGGACTCCCGGCGCGTTTCTGGGAAACTTCCTCAAGGGGACACTCCAGGCCGGTTTCCTCGGCACCCCGGCGGCACCGGACGATCTCGCAAACCGGCTGGTCTGCGGCGGGTTTCCCGAGCCCTACAAACGCGGGCCGCAGCGCGCCCGTTCCTGGCATCGCCAATATATCCGCGCCCTCGTGGAAAGGGACATCCCGGACATCTCCAACCTGCGCAGCGGCGACGATGTCACCCGCCTCCTGGAGATGCTCGCCCTCCGCACCGGACAGCTTCTCAACACCAGCAGCCTTGCCACCGACCTCAAACTCCACCGCGAAACCGTGGAGAACCAGATCACCGTGCTCGAACGCCTCTTCCTCGTCCGCCGCCTCCACGCCTGGCACCGCAACGCCGCCAACCGCCTGGTCAAGTCCCCCAAACTCCACCTGGTGGACGCCGGCCTCGCCGCCTCCCTCTCCGACCTGAAGGCCGGCGACTGGCTGACGCAGAGGAACCGCTTTGGCCACATCCTCGAATCCTTTGTGTTGCAACAGCTTGCCTGCCAGGCCGATTGGACCGATCCCGACCTGCGCTTCTGCCACTACCGTGACAAGGACAAGGTCGAGGTGGACCTCGTGCTCACCAAAGGCTCCAAGGTTTGGGGCATCGAGGTGAAGGCTTCGGCCACCGTGCAGGACGGCGACTGCCACGGGCTGCGGCGGCTGGCCGACCAGGCGGGGAAGGATTTCCAGGGCGGCGTCCTGTTTCACACCGGCATCCACACCCTTCCCTTTGGCCCCAGGATCTTCGCCGCACCGGTCTCCGCCCTGTGGGAAGCCTGATCCACCCCGGCCGAGTCGGAAGTTGCACGGCAGGTCCGCTTCGCTTTCGTTCACACGCTTTTCCATGATCCCTCCCGGCAAAACCATCGGCATGATGGGCGGCGGCCAGCTCGGCCGCATGTCCGTCCTGGCCGGCCGTCGTCTCGGCTACCGTTTCCACGTTTACGAGCCCTCCGCGGGCTGCGCCGCCGGCATGGTGGCCGACCGCGAGTTCAACTCCCCTTACACCGACACCGCCGCTCTGACCGAATTCGCGCGCTCTGTTGATGTCGTGACCATGGAGTTTGAAAACATCCCCTCCGAGGCCCTCCGCACGGTGGAAAAGATCGTCCCCGTCCGCCCCGGCGCCCAGGTCCTCCACATCTCGCAGAACCGCCGCCGCGAGAAGGAGTTCCTCCGCGTCAACCGCATCCCCCACGCCCCGTTTTCCGTCGTGGAAAGCGCCGCCGAACTGGCCGAGGTGCTCTCCCGCATGACCACTCCCGGCGTGCTCAAGACGGCCGACTTCGGCTACGACGGGAAGGGCCAGGCCAAGATCCCCGACCCCGCCACGGCCGACGCCCACGCCCTCTGGGCCGCCCTCGGCGCCCCCGCCGGCGTGGTCGAGCAGTTCATTGATTTCCAGGGCGAATGCTCCGTCATCATCGCCCGCAACGCCGACGGCCAGATGGCCACCTTCCCCATGGCGGAAAACATCCACACGAAACACATCCTGGATCTCTCCATCGTGCCCTCCCGCTTCGGCCCCGAGATCGAGCGCCGCGGGGCCGAGCTGGCCCGGGAGATCGCCGAACTCCTTGATGTCGTGGGAGTCCTGGCGGTGGAGTTCTTCGTGACCAAAACCGGCGACCTCCTCGTCAACGAGCTCGCCCCCCGCCCGCACAACTCCGGCCACTACACCTTCGACGCCTGCAAGACCTCCCAGTTCGAGCAGCACATCCGCGCCGTCTGCAGCCTGCCCCTCGGCTCGCCCGACCTGCTCTCGCCCGTCGTCATGGTCAACCTCCTCGGCGACCTCTGGAACCACGGCGACCCCGACTGGCGCGCCCTCCTCCGCGATCCGCAGGTGAAACTCGACCTCTACGACAAGGGCCTGGCCAAACCCGGCCGCAAGATGGGCCACTTCTGCGTC
>JANOBW010000077.1:0-6863 GCA_031411855.1 Opitutia bacterium | reverse complement strand
GCTGGGGCCTGGAGGTTTCGGGCTGCGCTCTGGGCCGGGGGCCGCCGCCTTCGTCGGGGTGGAACCCGTGGCGGGTGCCGCCGCTGAAATACTGCTCGAAGAAATCGCTGAAACCGGTGCCGCCGAAGTGGAACTCCCGGTCGTCGCCTCCACCACCCTGCCCGCCGGGGGAGGAGGGGCCGTGGCCGTGGTCGGGGTCGCGTCCGTCAGGGCCGAGACGGTCGTATTTCCGGCGTTTTTCCGGATCGCCGAGCACCTCGTTGGCCTCGTTGATCTCCTTGAACTTTTCCTCGCCGAGCTTTTTGTCCTTCGCGACATCGGGGTGGTGGATGCGGGCGAGCTTGCGGAAGGCCTGCTTGATGTCGTCCGCGGCGGCGTCGCGGGGGACGCCCAGGATGGCGTAGTAATCTTTGTAAGTGAGGGACATGTGGCGGTATGGAGGATGGCGGTGGAGGCCGGGCCGGGGAAATCAGGCCGCCCCGAAACGCCGGGTCGCCGCGATGATGCGGACAGGTTTTCACGAATGCAGCAGCAAACGCCGAAAGGTGAGGGGAGGCCGAAAGATCCCTCCTCATGCCGCTGGACAAGGCTCGGGTTCCTTCCGCAACCTTGGACGCATCATGAATTGCCAGGACATCCTTGACGAACTCAAGACCCTCGGGCGCGCGGGCTACAAGGAGTTGCTGATGAGAAACCACGGCATTCCGGAGCCGTTTTTCGGCGTGCCGGTCAGCGAGCTGCAAAAGATTCGGAAACGAATCAAAAAGGATCATCACCTCGCCCTCGAGCTTTATGCCACCGGCAACTACGACGCCTGCTATCTGGCCGGGCTGATCGCCGATGACGCCCGGATGACGAGGGCCGACCTGAACCGCTGGGCCGGGCAGGCGGCGGGAGGGCCGCTCTCTGGCTGCACGGTGCCCTGGGTGGCGGCCGGCAGCCCCCAGGCGCGGGAAATGGCCGCTTTGTGGATTGATTCGCCTTTTCCCCACCTGGTCCAGACCGGTTGGGCGACGGTGGCCGGTTTCGTTTCCGTGACTCCGGATGAGAAACTTGATCTGGTCTGGCTGGAGAGTTTGCTGGAGCGGATGGAGCGGGACATCCACCAGGCACCCGACCGGGTCCGATACCAGATGAACGGCTGCCTCATCGCGGTGGGGTGTTATGTCCCCGCGCTGACGGAAAAGGCCCTGGCCGTGGCGGGGCGCATCGGTCCGGTCACGTGTGACCTGGGCAACAACAGCTGCCAGGTCCCCTCGGCGACGGATCACATCAACAAGGTCCGGGCACTGGGCCGGATCGGCAAAAAGCGCAAGTCGGCCAAGTGCTGATTGTTCCGAGGCAAAGTTTTGCCGAGGAGTTCGGAGTTGGCCTCCTCCCGGGTGTTTCGATCTGCGGCTTGAACTGGTTTCCCACGCCCACGCCTCACTTCTTATACCACTCGCCGGTTTCCTTCTGGAGCCAGACACCGGGGACGCTGTTGGCCGCGATGGCCTTGGCGCGGGCCTTGCTCATCTGCTCGTAGGAGACGTTGGCCTTTTTGGCGAGGGCGGCGTAAACGACCTGGCGGTCCTTGTTTTCGTCGCCGACGACGGCGGAGACCTCGGTGGCGTTGACGCCAGGCACGGCGGCATTGCGGACCTCCAGGAGGCCGACGTTGTTTTCTCCCAGGACTCCCTTGGACTTAAGCTCGTCTATCTTCGCCAGACGGAGGGACATGCGGGTCTTGATGCTGCCCAAATCCTCTTCGGCCCGGACGGTGACCGGCAGGGCGGTGAAAAGAGCGCAGGCAAACAAAAGAAAGGTGGTGGCTTTTTTCATGGTCTTGGTGTTCAGGGTTTTGCGGTGGGGGCGGGAGCCTCCGGGGGCAGGTTGATGGTTTTGGACTTCTGGTCCAGGTCGCCAAAGAAACCGTCGAGCTCCTTGGCCACCCGCAGGTTGACCGTCAGCTCGCCCTTGAACTCGTTGGGGATGTTGATCTGGATGCAGCCCCCGAGGAGGAGCGGGAGGAGGAGAAGTGATGGGCGAGGCATAAAACCAGTGTGAGGGGTGAGACCCGGGGGTCAACGGAATGTTGCATGAGCGGGGCGGACGACGGGTTTTGAACGTTGAACATCGAACGTCGAACTTTGAACGTCGAACACTGCCTTTATCCCCCGGTCAGGTTTGAATCCAGCCCCATGGAGAGGATCTCGCGCAGGGGGCCGATGACTTTCAGCTCCAGGCTGATGCGGGGAATGATGGTGCGTTCCACCGTGCGGGCGCCGAACCTGATGCGGAGGATGTGGTGGCCTTCCGTCGAGGTGGGTTCCAGGAGAAGCCGAAGGGAGTCCAGGCTGAGGCTGTTTTTTCCCATCTCAATGTCGCTGAGCGGTTGATAAACCGGATTTTTCGGCCGGTAGATGCTCTTCAGGCCGGGGATTTCGAAATCCTTGGGCATGTGCGAGGTCATGGCCCCCTCGTGCGGGCTGAGACGCACGACCGGGGCGTCGCCCGGGAGGGTGGGATCGAGTTCGAACACGGCGGAGTGGAGGTCGCGTTCCTTCGACCAGATGAGGCGGAAAGCACCGTCGAGGCGGCCTTTGGCCTCGGCCAGGCCGGCCTTGCCGAGGATGGGCATGAGGGGGGCGAGTTTCACGCCGTCGAAGCGCGCGCGCATGTCCACCACCGGCTGGTCCAGGGCGACGCTGAACGGGTAGGCCTTGAACTGACCCTGAAAGAGATTCGCCTCCAGGTGTTTGATGTTCAAGGTCTTCTCATCGGGCAGGTTGAAGACAAACTGTCCGGGACCCATCTCGATGCCCGCCCCCTTGATGAGCCCGAAGGAAAGTTTCTGATCCAGGCCCGCCCGCAGCGGGGAAAGCCCGTCGCAGCGGATTTCCGCCGAGCCGCCCTCGAGGGTGATGTCCGTTTCTCCATGCGAGTAGTGGAAGCCGCCCTCGCGCCAGCGCAGCGAGACCCAGCCGTCGGGTTTGCCAGCCTGGAGGACTCCTTCGCCGCTGACCTCAACCAGGCCGGTCACGGTGATCTCGCGGAGGGTTTCCTTGACTTTCTGGAGAAGGTCCTGGGCCTTTTTGAGTTCGGGCGGTGTCTTTCCCATTTTCGGGGCCAGGGCGGCAGGCTCTATCTTTTCCGTGGCGACGGGCAGCCACACGCCGGGATCAAGGGAGAACCGGGAGAGTTTCCAGGTGCCGTCGAGGGTGGCGGGGTCCACTCTGGCCTCCCCGCTGATCTCGAAACCTTTGGCCTTGGCCTCAAACGAGAGGCCGACACGGCCTTTGGTGTGGGAGAGATGGGTGCTCCATGTGATCGGGGGAACTCCCTCCGTTTCCAGCACTCCGGAGGCGTCACCCAGGAAGACCGGCAGGGAAGGCAACGCCGGAGCCGACACCGCCGGGCCCGCGAGGAGGAACATCGCGGGAAGCCGCCGGGCGATGGACGCTTGGGGATTCACTGCCTCCTCACTGGAGGGGGGGACAGCCCGTGACAAATGACGAATGACAAAAATCTCACGCGAACCTCGTTGCCGATCACCGGGCCTCGGGCGGGCTCATTTCTTTTGCAACGCCATCGTCTGATGAAGGCTGGCGGCCAGTGTGGAGGCATCTCCCTTGCCCCAGTAGTGGAGAAAAAGATAGCGGGGCTGCTCCTCCGTCATGTGATGGTGGATGGCGACGATGTTGATCCCCTCGTGGCGGAGGGATTTCAGGACCGGTTGAAGCTCTTCTTCGAGGACGCAGAAATCGCCGCAGACCACGGCGTTGTCGTCCGTGCCGGCAAAGGCCGCCCAGGTGTTGACGCCCATGTCCTTGGCCATGTCGCAGCCGCAGGGCATTTTGGCCACGCGGCCGAAGACCGCCTTATACATCCCGTCCTTGGACTGTCCCTTGGTTTCCAAGGCCTTGTCCAGAGGTGCCGGCGTGAGGGCGTTTTTCGAGGGGGCAAACGCCCCGCCAAAGGTGCGCTGGGGGACGGGTGAGGCGGCCCGGACTTTTTTCTGGGTTTCCAGGGCGGCTTTCACGCCTCCCGCGAGTTGCTCAAAGGTGCCTTCGCCGCCGATGTGCATGAAATAGACCTTGGGTTCGTCGCCGAAAAAGTGGTTGTGCAGGGCGGTGACTTTGAGGCCGTGGTCGAGAACGGAGGACATGACGGGATTGACCTCATCCTCAAAGACCACGAGGTCGCCCGCGCACATGGCCTCCGAGATTGTCCCCGACTTGAAGGTGGCCCAGGTGGTCAGTCCCATGAACGGCGGCATGTTCCAACCATCCACGGAGATGGGAAGGTCCGTGCGTGGTGAGGTGACCTTGAAGGTGCCTTCCGCCTCGTTGGCGGCACCCTTGAGGCCGGTCAGGGCCTCAAGGCGGGCGGGGTCGGGCGCGGCCGACAGGGTGGCGGCCAGGGCCAGGGCGGCAAACAGACAGCGGGAGGGGAGGGCGCGGGTATTCATGGAAGGTCACAGACGCCCTGGTCCTGATTCGGGGCAAGATAAAACTTGAAAGACCTCTTACACTCATTAACCAAAAGTCATGACCACAACCTCCTGGCTTCTCCTGCTCTATTCCTTGCCCGCCAGGCAGGCCTCGGCCCGCCTGAGCCTGTGGCGCCATTTGAAGCGGATCGGGGCCGTGGCCTTGAAAACATCGGCCTACATCCTGCCCCAGGGGGTGGGACACGAGGAGTCGTTGCAGTGGCTGGCGCAGAAAATCAGACAGGATGGCGGTGATGCCACGCTCCTGCGGGCGGCCCAGGTGGACACCCTTTCCGATCAAGATGTGATAGAGCTGTTTCAGTCTGCGCGAACGGAAGATTACCAAGCGATCCTCGCCGACCTCCGGGCCCTCCAGCCTCTGAAAGGCAAAAAGGCCGCGCCGGAGGTGGGTGACCTTGAGCGCTTGTCCACCCGTTACCAGGCCGTGCGGCGGATTGATTTTTTTGACTGTCCGCTGGCCAGGGAGGTCCATGAGGCCCTGGCCGCGCTGACGCCGTCCCCTCTCGCCGGGGCGCCGCTGGGCCGGAAGGTGCGGGCGCGGGATTACCAGGGCCGCCAGTGGCAGACCCGGCCGCGTCCGGAGCTGGACCGCGTGGCCTCGGCCTGGCTGATCCGGCGCTTCATTGACCCTGAGGCGACCTTTGTGTTTTCCCCGGAACAGGGGGCGTTTCCCGGGGCGGTGACCTACGACATGGTCGGGGCCGACTTTGGCCACGAAGGGGACAACTGCACGTTTGAAACCCTTGTGCGCCGTTTTGGTCTGCGTGAGCCCGGCCTGGAGGAAATCGCCGCCATCGTTCACGCCGCCGATGTGGAGGACGGAAAGTTTTCCCAGACCGAGGGAAACGGCTTGCTCGCCGTGCTGCGTGGCTGGGGGAAGCTCGGGGTCCCTGATGATGAAATACTTCGCCGGGGCGCGGAGCTCATGGAGGGGCTGATCAAGGCACAATTAATGATTAAAAATTGATAATTAATAATTTAAACTCCTTACGCCTTAATGGTTTACCGTGCCTCGTCCTGTCTTTTCCTGTTATCAATTACTAATTCTTAATTATTAATTTCCATGTCTCCTCCTCCCTTTCCCACCTTCAGCGAGGCCTTGCTTTACTGGCTCAAGCTTGGGTTCATCAGTTTTGGCGGACCGGCCGGTCAGATCTCGATCATGCACAAGGAGTTGGTGGAGAAACGCCGCTGGATCTCAGAAGGGCATTTTTTGCATGCCCTGAACTTCTGCATGCTTCTGCCCGGACCGGAGGCGCAGCAGTTGGCGACTTACCTGGGGTGGCGGCTGCATGGCTGGCGGGGCGGGCTGGCGGCCGGGGTGCTGTTCGTGCTGCCCTCGGTTTTCATTCTCTACGCCCTGTCCTGGCTCTATGTGGCGGGCGGACATCTGCCGTGGCTGGAGGGGCTTTTTTACGGACTGCTGGCCCCGGTCATCGCGGTGGTGGCGGAGGCCGTCGTCCGGATCGGCAAAAAGGCCCTGAAAAGCCCGGCGCTGTGGGCCCTGGCAGCCGTGTCGTTTCTCCTCATCCACTTCCTGCACGTCTCGTTTGTCTGGATCATCGGCGGGGCCGCGCTGCTGGGCTGGGGGGGGCACCGGTTGGCCCCGAAACTGTTTCCCGCCGGCAAAGGGCACGGGGCGGGCAAGGGGCGGGGTGAGGAGGAGTTTCTGAAGCTGCCGCCCTCGCCGGCTCCCTCGTGGGGCCGGGCGGTTCGTATCCTGCTGCTGTGCCTGGTGTTATGGTGGGTGCCCATCTTTGCCCTCGGCCTGTGGCTGGGCTGGGCCAGCACCCCCTTCCAACAAGGGGTCTTTTTCAGCCAGGCCGCGATGGTGACCTTTGGCGGGGCCTACGCGGTGCTGCCTTATGTGGCGCAGCGGGCGGTGGAGGACTTCGGCTGGCTTTCCCACCCGCAGATGATGAGGGGGCTGGCCCTGGCGGAAACCACCCCCGGGCCCCTCATCATGGTCCTGCAGTTTGTCGGCTTTGTCGGGGGTTGGCAGCATCCCGGGGGGCTGAGTCCTTTGGCGGGAGCAACGGTGGGGGCGCTGGTCACCACCTGGGCGACCTTTGTCCCGTGTTTTCTCTATGTCTTTGTCGGCGCGCCGCATGTGGAGAAACTCCGTGAGCAGCCCCGCCTGGGGGCGGCTTTGACCGCCATCACCGCGGCGGTGGTCGGGGTCATACTCAACCTCGGCGTGGACTTCGCCCAGCACGCGCTGTGGCCCAAACCGGGGGCCGGGATGGATGTGTTCACCGCCGTGGTGGCGGCGGGCGCGTTCATCGCCCTCCAGTGGTTCAAGGCCGGCCTGATCCGCACGCTGGCGGTCTGCGCCCTGCTCGGGCTTGTGTGGAAACTGTGGGTGGCCTGA
>JANOBW010000076.1:0-3657 GCA_031411855.1 Opitutia bacterium | reverse complement strand
CTCCACGGTGCTTCGCACTTACGAGGCAGGTTCGTCTGGCCAAGGTGTATCGAGCGGGATCGCTTGGACAGATTTCCAAAGTGGATCGGCCTCCAACTCAGACAGTTTCTTTTCATCCAAGATGGCAGCGGCTGCAACAGGGTTGCAGCACTCCACGGTGCTGCGCACGGCGGCGATCCCGCTCGGGGGGGGGGACGGTCCACGGTGCTGCGCACTTACGAGGCAGGTTTTCACTCCCCGTCTTCGGTGGCGATCTCGTCGAAGGGGAAGCTGGCGATGGTTTTGGCCCAGGCCGGGGTGACGGCCTGGCAGAAGGCCTTGGCGCTGCACCATTTCCAATCGGTGGCGTGGACGACCAGTTTGTGATGCACGGCGTTGCGGTGGACGTAGTTGAGCCGGGCCAGGTAACCGCGTTGCAGGGTGAGGTGGGTTTCGCGGTAGTTGTGCCAGAGACGCGAGCGGCCGGGCGTGTTGTCGAGGCGGTTGAGGTGTTTGGTGCTGAGGGCGTGAACCTGGGTGAGAAACGGTTTCAGCGAGGTGGCGTCGGGTTGGCCGGTGGGGCTGTGGGCGATGAGGTGGTAATGGTTGGAAAGGACGGCCCAGGCCTCGAGGGTCCAGCCATGCTGGCGGGCGGCGGTAAAGAGGGTTTCCTGGAACCAGTCCCGCAGTTCGGGCGTGTGAAAGAGATGCCGCTTTTCCGAGGTGCGGGCCGTCACAAAATAGACACCGGAATCGCGTAAACGATGGGGCGGAGCATGAGGCCAGTCACGGGTGCCGGCGAGGGAGGCTTCTGCGCTGGGGACGATTTCCATAACGGGGAAAGTGGCTGGGCTTTGGAAACGTGATTGGCAAGTGCGAAGCACCGTGGAGTGCGGCGACCCTGTCGCCGCTGTGGCCCAGGGCGACCCTGTCGCCGGGCCGTGGGTGGTCGGGGCTGCGGAAGAGGTTGATTCCTCCACAAGTTCTCGGCGAAGGTCACGTTTGAGGCCGCGACAGGGTCGCGATGCCTGACAGCGGCAACAGGGTTGCCGCACTCCACGGTGCTGCGCACTTCCTCGCGCCTCAGCAAACCTGGTAATACGGCGATTGGAGGACGGCGAGGATGACCTGCCTGACGCGCTGGGGGCGCGGGATTTTGGGGTCGGCCAGGATGGCGGCCATGGCGTCGCGGAAACCTTGGGCGGGCTCGATGGGGAGGAAGTAGTTGCAGAGGTGGGAAACGATGTCGGCGTCCTGCCGCTGGGCGTAGTTTTCCAGCATCTCCGTGGTGATGGAGTAGGTGCGTTTGCCTTCGGCGCGGTCGGCTTCGAGGAGTTTCTTTTCGTCGGCGTTGAGGTTTCCCTCGTCGAGGGGGAGGAAGAGGGTTTCGACGAGGACGCGGCGGACGTTGACCGTGCTGTTGTTGATCCAGGCGAGGCCGCCGTCCCAGCCGGAAACATTGGGCGGGCGGTAGAACTGCTGGCCCATGATGGAGAGCTGGCGGAGCACGCGGTCGCGGAGGGGGACGAGGTCGAGCTGGAGGTCCTGGAGCATTCCCAGATAGAAGTGGTAGGGGCTCTTGATGATGCGTCCGCGGTTGGCGGTGTGGAAGAACATGCGGCTGGCGAGGATGCGGCGGTGGAGCCAGGCGAAGTTGTGGCGGTTGGCGGCCCACTGGCTGCCGAGCTCGGCGATGTATTCGGGGGGGAGGGCCTGGTCGTTGACGTAGGACTGGCAGAGCAGGCGGGGGATGAAGACCTTGGCGGGTTCGAGGCGCAGGATCTGTTTGATGACCTGGTCGCCGTCGTAATCGCGCTTCACGCCGAAGATCTTTTTGGGCGTGTCGTCATGGCGCTCCTTGTCGAAGACAAACTTGAGCGTCTCGGGCTCGTAGCCGTAGCCGGTGAAGGCGCGGGCGGCCTCCTTGATGTCGTCCTCGGTGTAGCCCTGGCCCTCGCCGAGCATGAAGAGCTCCATGAGCTCGCGGGCGAAGTTTTCATTGGGCGCGCCCTTCACGCTTTGTTTGAGGTTGAGATATTCGATCATGGCCGGGGAGCGCATGATGGCCCGGCAGATGTCCTCGTAATCGGCCCCGAGGTGGGTGCGGAGGATGCGCTGGTGGAGCTCGGTGTTGCCGGCGTCGTAACCCGACTCGTCGCTGAAATCCACGACGAAGACATTCTCCAGGAAGTTGACGAGGCGTTCGCGGGGACTGTTGGCGTGGTCGGAGGCAAACTTGAGCCAGTGGTGGCCGAGGGAAAGGTAGGCCTTCTCGCTGCCGGCGCGGTCCTTGTTGCGGGCGTTTTCCGAGGCTTTGCGGCCCTCATCCTTTTCCATCATGGTCTTGCCCTCCTGCTCCCTTTTGTAGGCGGCCTCGACGGCGCGGCGGTTGGGCACGCGGTCCTTCTCCTGCCAGTCCTTGAACAGCTTGGTGGTCTCAAACGGCTGGGCGCGGTCCATCAGCCAGGCCACGGCCTCCTCGGGAGTTTTCCCCTTCAACTCCTCGCGGTCGCGGGGATCGGCGGCAAAGCCGGCGCGGCGGAGCAGGTGGCGTTGGGCGGCTTCGTCAAACTCCTTGGTGGGCAGGGGGTCCCAGGCTTGGGTGGGGGTAAACATGTGACAACTGAAACAATCGCCGTGGGGGTGTGCAACTTTTCTCCCGGCCGGAGGGAAAAACTTGCCAAGCAATTTGCACTTGCGGGAAAGGGCCTTCCCTTAACTTTCGCTCACCGTGCTATCCTCCTGGCTCAACCGCTTTCTCCTCCTGCTTACCATCCTCGTGTTGGTCGGGCCGGGGGTGTCGGTCGGTTTCTGTCATGACTCTGGGGACTCCTATTCCCTCAAGGCGACCCACTGCGCGGAGCATGTGGCTCCGGCTCCGGCCTGCGATTCCCACGGTCAGCCGGCGTCCGATGATTTTTGCCATCATGGTTGCTGCGAGAAGATCACCTCGCCGGACGATTCCCTCCTTCTCGGCCAGGTGGCGCTTCCGCCGGTGGTGCCTGTGCTGGTGGCCCTGATCCCCTTTCCCGATAGCAACGAACTGGCCCGGCCCGAGCTCTCCGGGCGGCCCTTGAACGAGTCCGATCCCCCGGGCTCGTTTGCCTCCCATCGCAGCCCCGTGCGGCTGTTGTGAACGGAAGGCGCGGTGCTGCCGCGCCCCGGTTTGCGTCGGTCCGGTTCTTCCGGTCCAGCGTCAAACCCTGACTCCTGCGCGAGCCTGATCAGGCCGCGCATGTCCGCCGGCGCTCCCGCGTCCCGGACCGAGTTTCCTCCCCTCCGTTCACCTCCACGGCCCCGCGCCTTATCCCGTTGAAACCCATCCTTTTCCTGCTGTCGGTCCCTTTTCTTCTGACCTCCCTCTCCGCCCGCGAGTTTTCCCTCGAAACGCTCCCGGCCCAGATCCGCTCCGCCCATCCCGCGCTGGAGGCCGCGCGCCTCACTATCGAGGAGGCCCGGGGTCGGGCGGACCAGGCCGGACGCTGGGCCAACCCGACCTTGGAGGCGGAGTTTGCCCCCAAGATCCCGCTCGGGGAAGGCTCGGTGACGATCGGCTTTTCCCAGCAGTTTCCCCGGACGGACCGCCTGCGTTCCGAGAAACACGCCGCCACCTCGCTGATCGCCGCGGCCGAGGCGGAGGTGAGGGAAGAAGAACGGCAACTCATCGCGCAGGCCGAC
>JANOBW010000075.1:0-22749 GCA_031411855.1 Opitutia bacterium | reverse complement strand
GGAGGGCATCGCCGCCATCGTGGCCCCTTTTCACGGCATGAAACCCGGAACACCGGCCCTCGGCTCACCCGAGGCGGCCAACCTCGTCAAACTCTGCTCCGCCCTCGCCAAACACCTGACGGACACCGACCCGAACTTCGTTTTCCTCGAAGTCTATGACGAGCCGGACTACGAGAAGCCCGAGGACTGGAACGAGCTCCAGAACCAGTGCCTGGCCGCCATGCGGGAGGCGGCCCCGAAACATCTCCTCATCGCCGCCGCCAACCTGCGGTCCTCCGCCAAGCAAAGCACCGATTCCCTGCGCGCGCTCACGCTCAACCCGCCCGCGCCCGACGCCAACGTCATTTACAGTTTCCACTACGTCAGGCCCATCGTCTTCACCTTCCAAGGCACCTCCTTCAAGAGCCTGAAAAACACCCTGAAACAGGTCCCCTACCCGTCCACTCCGGAAAACACCGCGCCCCTGGCCGCCGCCGAGGACAACGCGACCCTGAAAAACCTCCTCACCACTTACGGCCAGGAACGTTGGGGACGGGCCAAAATCCGCCAGGAACTGGCGCCCGCCGCCGTCTGGGCCAAAAAGAACAACAAGATTCTCACCTGCGGTTCGTTCGGGGTCTTCCGCAACACCGTGAATCCAGAGGACCGGGAAAACTACCTCCGCGACGTCCGCGAAGTCCTGGAGGAACTGGACATTCCCTGGACCGCCAAAAGTGAAAGCTGCGGCCTCCTGGACCGCAAACGCGACCACAGTGTGCTCGACGAGGTCGCGGTCCGGGCCCTCGGATTGGCGGTCAAATAGGGGGAAAAACCGGCCCGGGATGGCCGGCGACGGGCGCGGCCCTGCGGACAAAGCTTCCCCTCCCCGGCCGCTCTTTCGGCTTTCCCTCCGGCCCTCTGTCCTCTCCTCTGGCGGGATGCCTGAGTTTGTCCCTCCCGCCATCCCGCGCGTCGCCGCGCTCCATGCCTACACGCCCGGCCTCCAGCCGCAGGGCGGAGGCTGGATCAAGCTGAACACCAACGAGTCGCCCTACCCGGCCAGCCCCCGCGTGGCCCGCGCCGTCGCCGAGGCCGCCGAAGGCCTGCGCAAGTATCCCCACCCGGGCAGCCAGGGCCTCCGCGCCGCCCTCGCCTCGCGCCATGGCCTCGACGCCTCCCAGGTCATCGCGGGAAACGGCTCCGACGACATCCTGAACCTTCTCATCCGCGCCTTCGCCGGCCCCGAACACGCGGTCGGTATGACCGTCCCCAGCTACTCGCTCTACCCCGTCCTGGCCGCCATCCAGGGCGCCGCCCTGGTCGAAGTCCCTCTCGGGGAACACTTTGCGCTGCCGGTCGAAGCCATCGCCGCCTGCGGGGCCAACCTGTTTTTCCTCACCTCCCCCAACGCCCCGGCCGGCACCGCCTTCGCCACCGCCGAGATCGCCCGGCTGGCCGGAAGTTTCCCCGGGCTTCTGGTCGTTGACGAGGCCTATGCCGACTTCGCGCCCGAGGACGCCGTGCCGCTCCTCGCCCGCTTCCCCCGGCTCGTCATCACCCGCACCTTCTCCAAGTCCCACGCCCTGGCCGGTTTGCGCGTTGGCTACGGCCTGGCCCATCCCGCCGTCATCGGGCTGCTCGACCGCGTCCGCGACTCCTACAACGTGAACTCCCTGAGCCAGGCCGGCGCCATCGCGGCCGTCGAGGATGCCCCCTACTACGCCGACCTCATCGCCCGCATCAAACGGACCCGGGCCGGTTTCGAGTCGGGGCTCCGCTCCCTCGGCTGGTTTTTCCACCTCTCCGCCACCAACTTTGTCTTCGTCCGCCCCCGGCGCGCCGACGGTTCCGAGGGTCCGCCGGTGGCCCGCTCCCTTTACGATCACTTCGTCAGCCGCAAAATCCTCGTGCGCCACTTCCCCTCGCGCCCCGAGACCGCCGCCTTCCTGCGCATCAGCATCGGCACGGATGCGGACATGGAAGCCGTCCTCCAGGCCTGCCGCGAGTGGAAGGGAGCCTGAGTGGCGGGGCCATCGGGCCGGCGACCTCCACCGGGTCTTGCTTCCCGGGCCGGAGTGGCTTCTCTTCCCGGCCATGCCGCTTTACCCAACCCTCATCCCCGGCCTCCGCAGCCCTTCCGACCAGGTCGGCGGAATCGTTTATTTTGGCCGGATGCTTGACAAAATCCGCCTCCACGCCGCCGGAAAACTCCCCGAGGGCTGGACCGCCGGCCTCGGCATGGCCATCAAAAACAGCTTCGACTGGCGCTGCTGCCGTTTCCTTCAGATCTCCTACCCCGCCCTCGTCACGGAAACCCTCAAAGCTGACAAAACAGACGAGCAACTTCTCGCCTGGGTCTTCGCGGCCCACCGCCAGCCCGAGGACGACGAAATCGAGGTCTGGAACGCTTTCATGATCAAACGCGGCTGGCGCGACAGCGGCACGCAGCGCCTCAACGAGCGCCTCGCCGAAATCGGCCTCCCGCCCGGCACGGTGGCGACCATGTTTGAGTTCATTGACCTGGACGAGGGCCGCCTCACCGCTGGCTCCGCAAAGTCCTGAAGGTCAAGGGGGTCGGAGCGGAACCACGCCGCCCCCGGGGCCCGGCGCAGGCCGGAACAGGTGACGCCCAGACTCACTTCCCCGGGAAAAACAGCACGTCCCGCGATTTATCAAAGCCCGAGGCTTTTTTCGCGGCCCGGGCGAAACGTTCGTCGCCGTAAACCGCCGCCGCCCGCCACAGCTCCGAGGCGAGGTTGCGGGTGGCCTTTTTGCCGTTCTCGTAGGGCCAGGGTTTGTCTTGGTCCTCGACATAGGGCAGCAGGAAACTAATCGCCTGGCGCAGCCCCCCGCCCTCGGGGCTTTGGTAATGCCAGAGGTCAACGCCGACATGCTCGCCCATCGTGGCCAGATGGACCAGGGCCTCGATGTTGAAGCGCGAGTAACCAAAGGAGTCTGCCCGGCTGAGTTCCAGCGGTTGCGAGCCGTCCGCTTTGATCTGCACGGCGATGCGCCTGGTCTTCACCGCCTCCAGGGTCTTCTTTGCAAGTTCCTCTTTGCCAAGGAATAGCGCCAGCATGACGATCTGCTCGTCGTAAAACGAGCCGTGGTTGTTTTTCGCCGCCGCCTCGTCCTTTCCGTTCGGGCTCGTCTGCGCCCAGGTGAGAAACTCGCCCATCCAGGCCTTCATGCCGTCGTCGTCCGCCTTGGTCCAAGTCTTGGAACCGGCCAGCAGCCCGACGGCGTCCATCGCCGGAACGACGCTCCGGCTTTCGATCATGCCGGTGCCTCGGCCGGTGTTCACGCCGGGCACGGCCTGGGCGAAGTTGAAGTTGGGGTTCATCCGCGTGGCCGGGTCGAGAAACCACACCCGCAGCAGCTTCGCGGCCTGTTCGGCGTAGGCGTCCTTGCCGGTGAAATGCCAGGCGAGCGCGAGGGTTTGCGCGCTGGAGCAGACGCGGCCCATGCGCGGGGAATCGGAGTGCTCGTCGTGGCTCTCCGGGTTGCGCTGGCCGTCCTTGCGGAGGTAGGGCAGCCCGTCCGGCTTCGAGGGATCGGGCCAGAAATAGGGCGCCTGGCTCATGTAATCGTGTTTGTCCCCGCCCGGAGGATTCTGCGGTTTGTCCATGACCGACAACGGTTTCTGTTTCAACGCCTTGTCCGCCTCGGCGATCAGTTGCTGGAACGGAGCCGCCACCGCCCCCTCCCTGGCCGCCAGACGTTCCTTCGCCTTGGCGAGGGCTCCCGGCGGAAGGCTGAACACACGGGGAAGGGCGGGCGCAGTTTCCCCGGCCCAGGCACCCACCGTGAGCAACAGCGAGCCAAGCAAAGTGGCACACAGACGGCCGGGACGGGAAAAGGAGGAAGCAAACACGTTCATAAAGCGAGGGGTAACTGAATGACTCCCGGAAACCGGACGGGTTCGACAGAGCCCCGACGATTGACGAATCCCCAACCCGAAGCCGAACCAATTTTAACAGGATCAACAAGATGAGCAGGATGGTTTCACGACATCAGCAGCTGAAAACCCCTGCCTTTTCATCCCGAAAATCCTGTTCATCCTGTCCAAAAAAACTGCCCGCCCTCCCCCTCACTTCCGCGTCTCGACCGGCCTGGACCGCCCCGGATTGACCGTCCGGCACAGCTCGCAAACCGTTCCGTCGCAGCCCCTGGCGGAACAGTGTTCGCGGCCGTAAAAGATGATGCGCAGGTGCAGCCTGTTCCAGTCTTCCCGGGGAAACAGTTTCTTCAGGTCGCGTTCGGTCTCGACCACGTTTTTCCCCGAGGTCAGCCGCCAGCGCTGGGCCAGCCGGTGGATGTGGGTGTCCACCGGAAAAGCCGGCACGCCAAAGGCCTGGGCCATCACGACCGAGGCCGTCTTGTGCCCCACGCCGGGAAGCGCCTCCAAAGCGTCCATGTCCGCCGGGACCCTGCCCCCGTGGTTCACACCGATCAGCCGCGACAACTCCTTGATGGCCTTCGATTTCTGCGGCGACAGCCCGCAGGGCCTGATGATCTCCCGGATCTCCTCCACCGGCACCTCCGCCATGGTTTCCGGCGTCGCGGCCCGGGCAAACAGCGCCGGCGTGATCTGGTTCACGCGCACATCCGTGCACTGCGCCGAAAGCAGCACCGCCACCAGCAGCGTGAACGGGTCGCGGTGATCCAGCGGCACGGGAGTTTCCGGATAAAGCTCGGCCAGCCGCTTCCGCACGAGGTCAGCCCGGCCGGTTTTGGTCCCGTGATCGGGCGAGGCTTGGGCAGTGGCGGAGGTCATTTCGTGAGGTTGGAAAACGCCAGAAACGAACCCGGAAGGGAACGCTAATTTTCAAAGGCACACCCCAAGCCAACCAAGGCATTTTTCAGACAGGATAAACAAGATGAGCAGGATAAAACCAAAGGCATCATCCCTGCCTCTCCCTCCTGTAAATCCCGTTCATCCTGTCCCAAAAAAACTTCTCCCCTGAGTGATTTGCTGTCACAGCGTCAGATTCTCCCCAGCCTTGATGACTCGTGAATAGCGGTAATGAGCGAAGATGAGCGTTCCAAAATCTGCCTCGAAACGCGCGACAAACAACTTGCCTTAAATTCAGACCAGACTAGTCTGATCTTATGAAGACCGTCGGACTCTACGAAGCCAAAACCAACCTGTCCGCCCTGGTCGCCGAAGTCGAGGCCACCGGCGAACCCATTGCCCTCACCCGCCACGGTGTCGTCGTCGCCGAACTCGTCCCCCCCACTCCAAAAGTTTCCCCCCAACGCGGCTGCCTCAAGTCACCCGACTTCCACCTCGCCGAAGACTTCTCAAAAGACGGCCTCGGTTTCGAGGAATTTTACCGTTCCCTCGAGGATGAGCCTGGCTCCGAGGTCGCCGAAACTCCCACACCCTACGGCCCCTGATTCCGCCCCACATGGACCTGCTTCTGGACACCTGCGCCCTCATCTTTTTTCTGGAGGACGACCCCCGCCTGCCACCCCGCGTCGCCAAGCTGGTGGAAGACCCGGCCAACCGTTGCCACGTCTCGCTCATCTCGCTGTGGGAAATGAGTTTGAAGTGTCAGTTGGGCAAACTCCGCTGCGCCTACGCCCTCCGTGACGATCTTCCCGAACTGTTGCAGCGCAACGGTTTCCACCTTCTTCCCGTGGCCTGGCCCTCACTCCGCCACAGCACCCGCCTGCCCTGGCTCCACCGCGATCCCTTCGACCGCATCCTCCTCGCCGAGGCCCTCCAGCGCGACCTTCCGATTGTTTCCTCCGACGGTATTTTTGAGAGCTACGGCGTGAGGCGTTTGTGGGATTAACCCTCGGCCCCCATCGCTCCCCTCGCCTGCTCGACAAATTCCTTCAGAAACTCAAGGTAGCCACGGCCTCCCGGCAATCCGTCGCCGCGAGTTTCGACGGACAGCTTCAGCGTCTCCAGCAGCCCCACCCAGATCTCACGCGAAATCGGCTCATCGGTTTCCACCAGTTTGCCGTCCTTTTCGACCACGTTTTTCAGGAGGGGCCTCACCCCGATAAGGCTGGCCAGGGCTTCCGCCAGCAGACTTTCCTTCGCCGACAGTTTCCCCGCCGGAGCCTTGGCGCCTTTGCCCCCGGCCTCGTTGATGGCTTTGACCAGCAGCGAACGGATCGCCGAATCACTCAGCACCATGCCTTCCCGCGCCGCATGGATGTCCGTCGCGGCAAAAACGCTTTCGATGCGGAAAAGGTGATTCGCAAAGCGGGAATCAGTCATCAGGTCTTCGTTCATGGGTCGTCCATGCCAGCTTCCGACGCCACAGGGGCAACCTCATTTTAAACCCGCTAAATGTTGTCAGGTCTTTTCCCGGCGGGTAGTGGTGCTTATTTATCCCCACCGCGCCCCGCCCTCGCTTGCCCGTCGCGGCGGTCGGTCTTTCCTCGCCTTCTTCCATGCCCTCCGCCGACTCCCGCTTCCCACTTGGCTACGAACCCGCCAGCCTCCCCCGCGAGCTGAAACGCCACTACATCTCCGCGTCGGACGCCGACATCGCGGCCATGTCCCAAGTGGTGGGCATCAAAAAACTGGACGAGCTTTACTCGCACATTGACCCGTCCGTCGTCATGGCCGGCCCGCTGCCCGTCCCGGAAGAGCTTTCCTACGACGACCTCCAGAAGCACCTGATCCGGCTTTCCCTCAAAAACCGCGCGCCAAAGGCCTCCTTCATCGGCGACGGCCTGCCCAGCTACGAAGTCCAGCCCATCGTCTCCTTCGTCTGCAACATCCGCAACCTCACCACCGCCTACACGCCCTACCAGCCCGAGCGCTCCCAGGGCACCCTGATGACGCACTGGGTTTACCAGAGCCTCATGTCGCAGCTCACCGGTTTCGAGGCCATCAACAGCTCCCTCTACGACCGCTCCACCGCCCTGTTCGAGGCCATCTGCACCTCCATCCGCCTCGGCAAAAAGTGCGACACCGCCCTCATCCCGGAAGCCCTTTATCCCACTGACCTCGAAGTGGTTAAGACCCTCGCAGCCGACACCGAGATCAACCTCGTCACCCTTCCCCTCGACGCCAAGACCGGCCTGATCAACCTCGCCGCCGTCGAGGCAGAGGCTGTCAAACTCGGCGAACGCCTCGCCTGCATCGTCTTCCCCCAGGTCAACAGCCTCGGAAACCTTGAGGACGTGGACGCCCTCACCGATCTCGCCCACCGCCTCAAGACGCGCGCCGTCGCCGTCATTGACCCCATGCTCCTCGGCACCGGCGGGCTCAAGGCCCCGGTGGACTTCGGCTCGAAGGGCGCGGACCTCATCGTCGGCGAAGCCCAGCACCTCGCCATCGGCCCGAACTTCAGCGGCCCCGGCCTCGGCCTTTTCGGCATCCGCCTGAACGACACCGTCAAAAACGACATCCGCCAGACCCCCGGGCGCTACGTCGGCAAAGCCTTCGACCTCTGCGGCCGCGAATGCCGCGTCATGGTCCTCTCCACCCGCGAGCAACACATCCGCCGCGACAAGGCCACCAGCAACATCTGCTCCAACCAGGCCTTCCTCGCCACCATCGCCGGCGCCTCCCTCCTCAACCGCGGCGAATCCGGCGTCAAGGCCTCCGTCGCCTCCGCCCGCAGCCAGGCCGCCGCCGCCGCCGCCGCCCTCACCGCCCTGCCCGGCCTCAGCCTCGCCTTCCCGCAAGCTCCTTTCTTCAATGAGTTTACGCTGCAACTCCCCGTCTGCGTCGTCGAGGCCATCAAGGCCGGTGCCGCCGAAGGCCTGCACATCGGCGTGCGCGTCAGCCCCCGCGTCCCCGGTGGCGACAACCTCCTCAAACTCTCCTTCTCCGACCTCAAGGCCGACCTTCCCGCCCTCGTGGCCTTCTTCTCCAAACTGTTGGGCGTCAACGCCTCCGGCTCTGGCAAACTCCCGGAAATCCCCGCCCGCTACCTCCGCACCGGCGCGGTCGGCCTGCCCGAGTTTTCCCTCCAGGCGATCAAGGACTACTACAGCCAGCTCGGCGAACTGAACGTCTCTCCCGACGACGCGTGCTACCCTCTCGGGTCCTGCACGATGAAATACAACCCCTACGTCAACGACTGGGCCGCCGGCCTCCCCGGCTTCACCCAGGCCCACCCGCAGGCCCCCACCAGCGATGTTCAGGGCTGTCTTGAGGTGCTCCACGAATGCCAGGAGTGGTTCAAGGGCATCACCGGTCTCGCCGGTCTCACCACCCAGCCCGTCGCCGGCGCCCAGGGCGAACTCGTCGGCGTGAAACTCTTCCAGGCCTACCACCGCGACCGCGGCGAAAAGCGCGACGTCATCCTCATCCCCCGCTCCTCCCACGGCACCAACTTCGCCACCGCCGCCATGGCCGGCTTGGCCGAGAAAGTCGTTGATGGCGTGAAGGTTGGCATCGTCAACCTCGAGGCCAACGCCGACGGCTCCGTCTGCATGGAGGACTTCGAGGCCAAGGTCGCCCACTACGGCCGCCGCATCTGCGGCATCATGGTCACCAACCCCAACACCTCCGGCGTGTTCGAGGTCGGTTTCAAAAAGATGGCCGAACGCATCCACGAGATCGGCGGCCTCGTTTACATGGACGGTGCCAACATGAACGCCATCGCCGGCTGGGTGGACCTCGGCAAACTCGGCGTGGACGCCGTCCACAACAACCTCCACAAGACCTGGACCATCCCCCACGGTGGCGGCGGTCCCGGCGACGGCATCGTGGCCGTCTCCGCCCGTCTCATGCCCTACCTCCCTGGACATCAGGTGGTTAAGCACGCCGACGGCTCCTTCGAGGCCGTCAAGATGCCGAAGTCCATCGGCTCCTTCCACCGCCATTTCGGCAACTTCGCCCACAAGATCCGCGCCTACACCTACCTCCTCCGCCTCGGCCGCGAGGGCGTCCGCCAGATGAGCGCCCTCTCCGTCCTCAGCGCCCGCTACTGCTTCCAGATCCTCCGCCAGCACTACCCCAGCCTGCCCGCCGGAGCCACCAACGCCCCGCGCATGCACGAGTTCATCCTGACCCTCGAAGAGTCGGACTTCCTCGGCCTCGAAAAGGCCGGCATCCCCCGCGCCAACGCCATCGGCCGTGTCGGTAAGTTGTTCCTGGACTTCGGTTTCCACGCTCCCACCGTGGCCTGGCCCGAACAGTTCGGCCTCATGATCGAGCCCACCGAAACCTACACCAAGACCGAGCTCGACCGTTTCTGCGACGCCGTCATCAAGATCCTCCACGTCATCCGCTTCGAGCCCCAACTCCTGACCGGCGTGCCCTACTTCACGCCCGTGGACCGCATTGACGACGTCGCCGCCAACCGGACCCTGGTCCTCAACGAGCGCATCACCGCCCTCCCCCCGCTCAACCTCAACCGAGTCCACCCCAGCGAGCTTTCCAAACTCAGCCTCGACGCCATCCACGAGCGCATCCGCCAGGCCGCGGCCAAGGCCAAGGCGAGCTGAAAGCCCAAGGAGCGGCGATTTCAGCCAGATCACAAAGCAAGGTTTAGATAGCCTGGCCGTGTTTTCCGAATCGCCGACAAATGCCGCTGCGAAGCCAGTAAACTCAAAGCCCCGGTGGAAACGCCGGGGCTTTTTTTGCACTTCCTCCCTCAGAATCTTAGCCTTTCCCTTGGCCTCAAAAGATTCTAAACCATGCCTCCATGAGCACCTTCACCGCCATCCTCGAACCCCACCCCGACGGCACCCTGCACTTCCCGTTGCCCGCCGAGCTACGCCACGGGAAGTTCAAGGTCGTGGTGGACATTGAAGCCGTTGAAGCTCCTTCGACGAAACCAACGGCCACCTTGGCCGGATTCGGATGCCTTCGGGGCAAGTTGTCCATGTCCAAAGATTTCGACGAACCCTTGGAAGGATTTGAGGAATATCGCTGATGAGGCTGCTCCTCGATACTCATGCCTTCCTGTGGTTCTGCGAGGGAAACGAAGCTCTCACCCTTCGGGCACGTATGGCCATTGAAAACCAGGAACACGAGCGATACGTAAGCCATGCCACCGCTTGGGAGCTCGCCATCAAAGTAAATCTCAAAAAACTCACACTTCAGGTCCCCTACGAAAGCCTTTTCCCCGGTGTTTTACAGGCCAACGGATTCAAACTGCTGCCTCCGACTCTGACTCATTATCAAGCCCTGTTGGATCTTCCCCTTCATCACCGCGATCCCTTCGACCGTCTTCTCATCGCCCAAGCCAAAGCAGAGGGCCTGACACTGGTGACCCTTGATTCTGCCTTCGCAGCCTACGGCGTCCCAATCCTGTGGTGAGCCTTTGACCAAAGAGTGGGCCGCTTTGTGGAATTTCTCCACCGCACTCTCAAACTCAACCGTAGCCCCGCCCAACCATCCCTTCCGATTTTTTCCTTAGGTTTCCCCTTGCCGTCTCAGCCTTCCCTTTTCACGTAAGGAAACCGAGCAACGCCACGTGACCGCATGAAAATCGAGCCTACCTCCGACCCCATCCCCAATCCCGATTACCAGCGGCTGCTCGGCCGGATTTCGGAAGTTTACACCACCGGGCAGCTGCGCGCCCATCAGGCCGTCAATGCCCAGATCACCGAAACCTACTGGCAGATCGGACGCGACATCGTGGAGTTTGAACAAGGTGGCAAAGTCCGCGCCGATTACGGCAAAGCCCTCCTGGCCAATCTCAGCCGCGATTTGACCCTCCGCCACGGCAAGGGCTTCAGCCGCAGCAATGTGTCACGTTTTCGCCAGTTTTATCTCTTCTACCCAATTGGTGCGAAGGCTTCGCACAAATTGAGTTGGTCCCATTATGTCGAGCTGATGAAGCTGGAAGATGAACTGGAACGCAGCTTCTACGAGCAGCAAGCCATCCGAGACAATTGGTCCATCTGGCTCCTCCGGCGGAACGGGTTCCCTTACTCATGCGTGATCTCCTCGACTGGCTGAAACGCACCGACACCCATCCGCTCATCGCCAGTTGCGTGTTTCACTACGAACTCGAGTTCATCCATCCCTTTGCCGACGGCAACGGACGCATGGGCCGCCTCTGGCAAACCCTCATTCTCAGCCGTTGGAAACCTCTGTTGGCCTACCTTCCCGTCGAAACCGTCATTCGCGACCGGCAGGCCGAATACTACAAATCCCTAGCCACTGCCGACCAACAAGGCCAGTCCACCGCCTTCATCGAGTTTCTCCTTTCCGCCCTCCTCCAGGCCCTCCGTGAGGCTTCGTCGAGCGACCAAGTCACCGACCAAGTGAGCGACCAAGTCAAAACTCTCCTCAAATGCCTGGGCACGAACACCTTGACGGCCTTGGAGTGCATGAAAAAGCTCGGCTTGTCCCACCGGCCCACCTTCCGAAAAAACTACCTCCAACCCACCTTGGACGCAGGCCTCATCGAACGCACCCTGCCGGACAAACCCAACAGCCGCCTGCAAAAGTATCGGCGGACACATCAGGGCTAAAGCAACCAAGTCGAGGCAGAGTTTCCAGGACACTCCAATCCCAGCCAACCTCCCTGCCTTTTCATCCTGTTCATCCTGTCCAAAAACAAGCTCCCCATTTCCAAGGTAGTGTTGAGACGAGATGAACAGGATTTACAGGATGGTTCAAACCAGCTTACCAGCCGCTTCCAACGGCAAGTCTCAGATCACAAATTGCTGTTGACCAGAATTTTGCAAGAGAGTGTCCTCACCTTTCCAAGGCCTGGCCCGGCGACGGTGTTTCCTCGGAAAGATCAATTGGACGCTCACTTCCCTCCACCTCCACGATGAGGCGGTCGAAGTGCCAGGTCCCTTGCTTCTTCGTCGCCTTGACGTGGGCGGTGGCGCTGGCCTTCGGGCCGGAAAACGGGAGGGAGAGGTCGGCCCAGCCCGAGTCGTTTTTGATCTGGATCTGGCCCGTAAACAGAAAACCTTCCTCCACCGGCTCACCCAGGGCGAGGATCACCGCCGGATCGTTTTTCACCCGCAACAGAGCCCCCTGATAGGCGTCCGAACTTTTCATGAGCCCGAAGAGGAGGGCGAAAAAGGACACCGCGCCGGCGACCACCAGGCCCAGGATAACCAGAACCAGCCACTTCCAGTTCCGCGAAAGCCAGTCCGGGGAGTGCCGCGTCGGACGAGGCAGCGCAGGGGGTAGCAGTGGTGGCAGGGACATGGGGATGAGTGGCCAGCGTCGGGACTTTCAACCGGTTCGCACGCGAAAACGTGGTTTGCCGCCAACGGTCAGAGCGTGCCGGCCTTGATCTGGTCGGGGTAGATGAAGTCAGGGGAAAACGCCACCCGGGAAATCATCCCACCATCACCACCGGGCGGGAGCGGCGGCGGAACCGAAGGGTCCAGAGGTCTCAAGTTAAGAGTGTGCTGGAGAGGGCTCCCCGGGAAGGCCCGTCAGCCCGGGCCGGGCTTTGCTTCCTCGTCCGGATCAGGGATGTCGTCGAGGTCATCATCATCCTCCCATTCGTCCTCATCCTCATCGCTTTCAAAGTCATCCCCTTCCGCCGGATCTTTCTCCGCGGAAGTTTCGGGATCGCCCACCGGCTCCGCCGAGGCACGGGAGTCGCTGTCGTCCTCTTCCCACTCTTCCTCATCCTCCAGATCATCATCCTCAACGTTTGCATCGTCGGATTCGGAAAGAGCCGGGTCTTCCGCAACGGGGCGGTCAAAGAGCGAGGGTTCCGACGGGTCCTCCTCGTCGGCCACGGGGCCGTCGAATTCGCTGACCAGACCCTGTTGAAAGAGGGCCTCGCCGTCGGTGCGGGCGCGGCAGCGGACGTCCCCGAAGTCCTCCGTCTGCTCGACGTGGAGGCGTTTGAGGCGGGTGAGCTCAAGGATGGCAAGGAAGGTCGCCACAAAGGTGGTCAGGGGGACATCCTCCTCGCCGACGAAGAGATCGGAAAAGTTGAAGGAGTCCTTTGTTTCCAAATATTTGAGGATCAGCTCCATGCGATCCGCCACGGTGACGGAGTCGGACCGGATGGTGCCGACGGTCAGGCGTTCGGAAAGGCGGCGGAGGATGGTGTTGAAGGTGTTCCAGAGCTCGATGCGGTCGGTGGGTTTGGCGGCCTCGGGCTCGTGGACCTCGTTCTTGTCGCCGACGACCCGGGGCAGGCGGTCCTGGGTTTCGGAAATGAGATCCTCCAGGGCGCCGGCGGCCTCCTTGAACTTCTTGTATTCGAGGAGCTGCTGGACGAGTTCCCAGCGGGGATCGAGCGCCTCCTCTGGTTCGTCCGAGGCGGAGGTTCCGACGGGCATATCATTGCGGGGCAGCAACATCCGGCTTTTGATCTGCATCAGGGTGGCGGCCATGACGAAGAACTCGCCGGCCAGCTCGAGGTCCATCTTTTCCATGCCGCGCAGGATGTCGAGATACTGCCGGGTGACGGTCTCGATCGGGATGTCGTGGATGTCCAGCTCGTGCCTGCGGACGAGGTAGAGCAGCAGGTCGAGGGGACCCTCGAAGACAGGAAGCCGGACGGGAAAATCGTTGGTTTTGACGATGGCGTCTTCCATGCCCGGCGCGGCCTCAGAAGCCGATGAAGTCGAAGTTGAGGTTGAAGCCGAGCTCGCCCTCGCGGGTGGAGGTCTTGTCGTTCACGAAGACACGGTATTGCACGCCCCAGGTCTGGGAAAGGCGCTGGCGGAGGCCGTAGGTCTGGCGGGTGAGCTTGTTGAGCTCGCCGTCGAAGCGCCAGCGTCCGAGCACGCCCCAGGTCTGGGTGATCTGGTAGTTCCAATCCGCCACGTATTGGGCGATGCGCCCGTCAATGGCGATGCCGTAGAGGCCGAGACGCCAGACGTCCCCGTCCATGAAAGTGAGGCCGGCGGTGGTTTCCTTGGCGGTCAGGCTTTCGGTGTCGATCCGGTTGTAAACGTCGAAGGAGACCCAGCGGGCCGGGTGGAGGCGGAACTCGGTGTAGAAGCTGGTAAACTCGTTGCCGTTGGGTGAACCCGAGAGGCGGAGGTCCTGGTAGAAGTTGAGCTCCACGAGTTCGCGGGAGCCATATTCCTTGTCCCGGGTTTCGAGGAGGTTTTCCACGCCGAAACGGATCTGATGGAGGTCGGTCAGCTGGTCGAGATAGCGGATGTCCGAGAGGTCCATCGTGGGGACGGCGGCGATGGGCAACTCGTTGTCCATCGGGACGATTTGGCCGTTGCCGTTCTTTCCGCCGGGCATCCAGCGGTAGTTGACGACGGGGGTGACGCGGTGGCGGAGATCGGTGATTTCCCAGGCGCGGTTGGAATAATCCCACGTGTGGGAGAAAGGCAGGCGCCAGTCGAAGCCGATCTCACCCATGGCGCGGGTGTAGGACTGGGGGGAAACCAGGCCGTTCTGCTGGGAATCGTAGCGCGTCAGGCGGGCGCCGAGGACAGGGGTGATGGGCCCGAAACTCGTGGCAAAGGGGCGCCAGAGGGAATAGTGGACATCAAAGCGGTTCAGCCCGAGCTCGGGGGAATTGGTCGGAAAGGCCGGGTTGATGCTGGTGAACGCGTCCTGCTGGAGACGGGCGTAGGAGGCGGAGAAGGCGTGGAAATAGTCCGTGTTGGGCGCGGGATTGGGCAGGAGGTCGAGACCGAGTTCGGGCACCCGCTCCTGGACGCGGCCAAAGTTGTTGGGATCGAAACCGGCGTAACCGCTGAGGACCATGTCGTCGGTCCAGTAGTTGGTTTCGAGGAAGTTGTCGGGCTCGGCGTTGTTGTCATAAAGGTCGGAGTGGAAATCACGCAGCACATCGGAATCACTCCAGACGTTGAGGCTGGAGGTGAAGGACCAGTTGTTGCGGATTTTCTGGCGGTGCTGAAACTCGCCGAAATAGCGGTTGTCGTTGATGGCGAAGCCGTTGACGTCGGGGCCGGGAACCTTGCTGTCCTTGATGTAGCCACCCTTGAGTTCGGAAATGATGTAGTGGTCGTCGTCGGGCGTGCCATCAATCACCCGCAGGGACGGACCGACCATGAAGCCGCGTTTGGAATAGATGTCCACCAGGGGGCCGGCGGAGAAAGTCGGGGTGACGGGGATGAGGGTTTCCGTCTGGAGGAAGGCTCCGAGGCGGGACTTGTAGCCGCCATTGACCTTCATGTGCTGGGCGGTGTTTTTCGAATCCAGGCTGTAGCTCGGCACCCAGAAAAGGGGCACCGGGCCGAGGCGCAGCGTGGCGTTTTTGAGTTTGGCCTTGTCCCCCTCGACCACGGCGGAGTCGGCATGGATGGTGGGGCTGAGGTAATCGGGCTCACCCGCGTAAACGGTCACATTGCGGGTGTGGAATTCGGCGCGTTTGCCGGCCACTCCGTCACCGCTGAGGTAGAAGGGTGGACGGCCCAGGCGGAAGGCGTCGGCGGTGAACTCCCCGGTCTTTTCGTCGTAAAACGCCTCGCCGGTGACGACACGCATGTCCTCGTAATCGGCCCGGACATTGCCGGAAATCTTCGTCGTCGCCTCCTTCGGGGAGCGAGAACCGGATTCGGCCTGCACGACCAGCCCCTCGTGGGTAAACTGGGCGCCGCCTTTGACCTTCAGTTCCCCCGTGGTGACGTCCACCTCGATCTTGCCATTGGGGGCGGAAAGCTCGCCGGGCTTGCTGGGGCGGGCCAGCGGGGAGCGGGACACAGGGGTCTGCGCCCCGACCGGAAGGGAAATGGCAAGGGTGGCGACGGCGACAAGGACGGGACGGAGCTGCACGGTGAATGGGATTGGCAAAGAAATGGGCCGGGACCGGGCGCTACGTCAAGGTTTCGCTCACAGCTTGTTCAACTCTGCCACGGGCCGCCTGCCACCCAATTCACAGCTTCCGTAAGTTTGGATGGCTTTCGCCGCTAAATTTTCTATCAAGCCGGTTTCAATTCTTTCACCATCTATGAGCAAAAAACACACCTGGCGGTTTTACCGCGCCGGAGGACTCGACCAAGTCCGTCTCGATAACGCGGATGACCTCCTCAACCTGCCCAGCCTGGACAAAAAACTGTGGGTGGCCCTCAGCTGTCCCGTCAAAGGCCTGGAGTTTGACGAAAAAACCCTGGCGATGATTGACACCGATGGCGACGGCCGGGTCCGGGTGCCCGAAATCCTGGGAGCCATTGATTTCTCCAAGGCCCGCCTCAAGAGCCTCGACTCCATCGTGGCCGGCGGTGACAGCCTCGCCCTCACGGCCCTCAACGACCAGACCCCCGAAGGCAAGGCCCTCATCGCCGCCGCCCGCCAGATCCTGGGCAACCTCGGCAAGGCCGACGCCACCGCCGTGACGCTGGCCGAAGTGGCCGACACCGCCACTTTCCTCAAGCAGACCAAGTTCAACGGCGACGGCATCGTCCCCGCCAGCGCGGCCTCCGACGACGCCACCAAGGCCGTCATCGAGGAGATCATCAAAACCCACGGCGGCGAAACCGACCGCAGCGGAGCCCCCGGGGTCAACACCGCCAAGGTGGACGCCTTTTTCGCCGAACTCACCGCCTTCGACGCCTGGGTCAAAAAATCCGAAAGCGCCGCCGCCGAAATCCTTCCCCTCGGCGACAAAACCGCCGCCGCTTCCGCCGCCGTCAAGGCCGTGAAGGCCAAGGTGGACGACTTTTTCGCCCGCTGCCGCCTGGCCGCCTTCGACAGCCGCGCCCTCACCGCCGTCAACCGTCAGGAGGTCGAGTATCTCGCCATCGCCGCCAAGGACATGACCATCACGGCCGACGAGGTTTCCGGGTTCCCTCTGGCCCGCGTAGAACCCGGCAAAGCCCTCCCCCTCAAGGACGGGGTCAACCCCGCCTGGGCCGACAAGATCTCCGCCTTCCAGGCCGCCGCCGTGGCCCCGCTGCTCGGAGCCGCCACCACTTCCCTGACCGTCGAGCAATGGACTTCCCTGGGAGCGAAACTGGCCGCCTACGACGCCTGGGTCGGAGCCAAACCCGCCACCAAGATCGAAGGTCTCGGCCTGGACCGCATCCGCGCCCTCCTGGCCGGTCCGACCAAAGCCACCCTGGCCGAACTCATCACCCAGGACAAGGCCGTCGAGGCAGATTTCAACGCCATCGGCCAGCTGGAGAAAACCCTCCGCCTGACCCGCGACTTCCACCGCCTGCTGCTTAACTTCGTCAGCTTCAAAGACTTCTACGACCCCGACCGCGCCGCCATCTTCCAGGTGGGCACCCTCTTCCTCGATGCCCGGGGCTGCGACCTCTGCGTGCGGGTCGAGGACGGCGGCAAACACGCCTCCCTGGCCTCCCTTTCCAAAAACTACCTCGCCTACTGCGACCTGACCCGCAAAGGCTGCGAGAAATTCCAAATCGCCGCCGTCTTCGGCAATGGTGATTCCGACAACCTCATGGTCGGCCGCAACGGCATCTTCTACGACCGCAAGGGCCAGGACTGGGACGCCACCATCACCAAGATCATCGAAAACCCGATCAGCGTCCGCCAGGCCTTCTGGGCACCCTACAAAAAGCTGGTCCGCCTCATCGAGGAACAGGTCGCCAAACGCGCCGCCGCCGCCGATGCCGAGGCCAACGACAAGATCGCCGCCGCCGCCGTCGCCACCGCCAACGCGGACAAACATGTGGCCGCCGCCGCCAAACCCGCCGAGAAACCCGAACCCAAGAAAATTGACGTGGGCACCGTCGCCGCCTTGGGTGTCGCCTTTGGAGCGATCGGCACGGCCTTCGCCACTCTCGGCGGTTACCTGACCGGAGTCCTGGATCGGCCCTTCTGGCAGATCTGCCTGGCCGTGTTTGGCCTCCTCATGCTGATTTCGGGTCCGTCCATGCTGATTGCCTGGCTGAAACTCCGCCAACGTAACCTCGGGCCCATCCTTGATGCCAACGGCTGGGCCGTGAACGGCCGGGTCAAGGTGCCGGTGTCCCTCGGACGCGACCTCACCAAGATCGCCGAACTGCCCGAAGGCAGCATCCCGACGATGGACGACAAATTCGCCGAACCGAGTCCCGCCTGGATCGGTTTTGTCAAACCCGTCCTCATCATCTGCTTCCTCTTCAGCCTGGCCTTGGACTTCCACGTTTATCAACGCGTCAGCGCCCTGATCAAAGGGGAAAAACAGCCGGACTTCACCCCGGCCACGGCCACCGTCCCGGCCACGACCACCCCTCCGGCCGCTCCCGCCAAGGCCCCCGCTGCCCCGGAAGCGGTCAAGTAATCGAAAACGGTTCCAATCGCAGCCCTGCGTCCCTCACCGGCGCAGGGCTTTTTTGCGCCCACCCCGGCGAGGCGGGGCCGGTCCGGAGCCCGGCGCTCCCGGGGAAATTCTCAGGCTCGCCGCCAGCCGAGGAAGATGACATCCCGGGTTTTCCCGCTGAACTCCGTGACCCCGGGCAGGTAACCCCACTCGCTAAAGCCCAGCTTGTGGCAGAGTTTCAGGCTGGGAAAGTTGTCCGAAAAGATCACGCCCATCAGGTTGTCGAGGCCAAGCAGACCGGAATCCTGCTGGAGTTTGCGGACCAGTTTCTCCCCGATGCCCCGGCCCTGAAACTCGTTGGCCACATAAAGCGCGTATTGGGCGGTTTTGGCATAGGCGGCCATGGCCCGCCAGGGCGTCACACTGAGATAGGCCGCGACCTGACCGTCCGCCTCCGCCACCCACAGGGGAAACCGCCCGGACTCGTGCTGGGCAAACCAGCCCCGGCGTTGCTCCACCGTGAAGGGCTCCAGATCGGCCGTGGCGAGGCGGCCGAGAATGGCGTCGTTGTAAATGTCCACCAGACGGGGCAAATCGGCCTCCACCGCCTCGCGAAGGTTCAAAGTCGGACAGGAATGTCTCATCGTGGGCTCCAATCGCTGGGGGAAGAAAACTCAGATCAGCCAGGCGGCCCCGGCCCCGAAGGCGACGGCCACCATCAGGCCCAGCGCGATCACCCCCAGGCAGCCGCCTTTGGCCGCCTCGGTGGAGGATTTTCCACTGCCCAGTTTCTGCCAGGGCAGATCGCCCGCAGCCAGCCACTCGGCCTCACCCGTGGCCAGAGATAGAAAAGGCTCGGCCGCTTCGGCCAAGGTGGCCGCCGTCGCTTCCAGATGGATCGGGTTGAGGCCGGCGGTTTCGTAAGCTGCCAGGGCGAAGGTGCCTTCAGGCGTCATCAGCGCCTGGACACTGCGGTTAAAGGTGGACTTCAGTTGCACCCGCCCGATGTCACCATCTTGAAGGCGGCGCAGGGTTTCCAGAATGGCATCCTGATCGGGCTGTTCGATTTTGTCCCCTTTGTCGGTGGCGAGAACACTGGCGGGACGGTCCTCGTCGGCCAGTTTCGGGGCCTCGGACTCCGTCCAGTGCAACCCCTTGACCCAATTCTCCCCGCCCTCCGCCGCGTGCAGCCACCACGCTCCGAGTTTGGCGGACTGTTCGTTGGGAATCTCCGCCAGGAAGTAGGACTGTCCCTCATGGCGTTCCAATAACCAGCCCTGGGGTGATTTCGAGAAGGTCACCGAATGGCCCTCCTCATCGGTCAGCACGGCAAACGGCACCATGCCGGCCTCAATGAGCCCGAAGGCCTGGCTGACCAGTTCGGCCGTGACGGTCTCATCCCTGACCACACCTGCGATCTCGATTTTCACACCTTCTTGGCAACAGACCCGGGACCTTCTTTCAACCGCCGAGTTCTTTTCCGCCCCAAATATCCTTTCTGGCCCGTCCTTTGCTGGAAACCGCCTTCGGCCTTGCCAGGCCTCACGTCCCCGTTGTTCATTACTGCACAATCCTTTAATCATGCCCAAAAGCAACAAACCTGCCGGCAAACCGGAAACTCCGGTCCCCGCCCAGCACCCCCACAACGACGGCGTCACCCGTTGGATTAAGCCGCACACGGAGCACGTGGTTCATCCCGATCCCGTCCATACCATCTGCGAACCCGGCGTCTCCGTCGCGGAGTTCAAGGAAACCATCCTCCGCCGCCTCAAGTATTCCGTGGCCCAGGACCCCAGCACCGCCACCGACCGCGGCTGGCACTTCGCCCTCAGCTACGCCGTCCGCGACGCCATCATGGAGCGCTTCATCGCCACCATGCAGAAGCACCACGCGGCCAACACCCGCCGCATTTACTACATGTCCCTGGAGTATCTCATGGGACGCCTGCTTTCCAACAACCTCGTCAACATCGGCCTCTTCGACACCGCCAAACAGGCCCTGAAGGAACTCGGCTACGATCTGAGCGACATCCTGGAGGAGGAAAACGACATGGGGCTCGGCAACGGCGGCCTCGGCCGTCTCGCCGCCTGTTTCCTCGACTCCCTCGCCACCCTCGACCTCCCTGCCGTCGGCTACGGCCTCTACTATCACTTCGGCCTCTTCCGCCAGGAGTTTGCCAACAACCGCCAGGTCGAGCATCCCGACAACTGGCTCCAATACGGCAACGCCTGGCAGATCAGCCGCGCCGAGTTCTCCTACACCGTCCGCCTCTACGGGCGCGTGGAGACGAAGTTCAACGACTTCGGCGAATCCTACCCCGCCTGGGTGGACACCACCAGCGTGCGCGGCCAGCCCTGGGACATCCCGATCTGCGGCTACAACGGCTGCACCGTCAACTTCCTCCGCCTCTGGGAATCCAAGGCCTCCGAGGAGTTTGATTTCGCCGTCTTCAACCGCGGCGGCTATGTGGACGCCGTCCGCCAGAAGGTGGACTCCGAAACCATCTCCAAAGTCCTCTACCCCAACGACTCCACGGAAAACGGCAAGGAACTCCGCCTCGTCCAGCAATACTTCTTCGTCTCCTGCTCGCTCCAGGACATCATCCGCCGCTTCAAGAAACAGAACCGCTCCTGGGACGATTTCTCCTCCAAGGTCGCCGTCCAGCTCAACGACACCCACCCGGCCATCGCCATCGTCGAGCTCATGCGCCATCTCGTTGATGAGGAGTCACTTGGCTGGGACTATTCCTGGAACGTCTGCCGCCGCGTCTTCTCCTACACCAACCACACCCTCCTGCCCGAGGCCCTCGAGGCCTGGTCCGTGCCGCTCATGGAAAAGGTCCTGCCGCGCCACATGCAGATCATCTACGAGATCAACCGCCGCTTCCTCACCGAGGAGGTCGAGGCCCGCTGGCCCGGCGACAACGACCGCAAGTCCGCCATGTCCATCATCGAGGAAAGCAGCCCCAAGCGCGTCCGCATGGCCTACCTCAGCGTCATCGGCTCCCATGCCGTCAACGGTGTCGCCGCCCTCCACACCGAGCTCCTCAAAGCCAACCTGCTCAACAACTTCTACGAACTCAGCCCCGGCAAGTTCCAGAACAAGACCAACGGCATCACGCCCCGCCGCTGGCTCAAGGCCTGCAACCACGCCCTCTCCTCCCTCATTGACGAGAAGATCGGCGCCGGCTGGGTCACCGACCTCGACCGCCTGCGTGAACTCGAAAAATTCGCGGACGACCAGGCCACCCTCACCCGCTTCGCCGACATCAAACGCGCCAACAAGGTCGCCCTCGCCGAATACGTCGCCGACATCCTCCGCCTCGACATCAACCCCGACGCCCTCTTCGACGTCCAGATCAAGCGCCTCCACGAATACAAGCGCCAGCACCTCAACCTGCTGCACATCGTCGGGCTCTACCGCAAACTGCTGAAAAACCCCGAGGCCGATGTCGTCCCCCGCGTCTTCATCTTCGGGGCCAAGGCCGCCCCCGGCTACGAGATCGCCAAGGTCATCATCCACGCCATCAACGCCGTGGGTCACCGCATCAACACCGACGGCCGCGTCCGCGACCGCCTCAAGATCGTCTTCCTCCCCAACTACTCGGTCTCCGTGGCCGAGCGCATCATCCCCGCCGCCGACCTCTCCGAGCAGATCTCCACCGCCGGCAAGGAGGCCTCCGGCACCGGCAACATGAAGCTGGCCCTCAACGGCGCCCTCACCATCGGCACCCTTGACGGTGCCAACGTCGAAATCGGCGAGGAAGTCGGCCCCGACAACATCTTCATCTTCGGCCTCACCGTGGACGAGGTCCACGCCCTGCAAAGCACCGGCTACCACCCCCGCGACATCTACAACAGCAACGAGGACCTCCGCGAGATCATTGACTGGCTCTGCTCCGGCTACTTCACCCCGGACGACCCCCACGCCCTCGACCCGCTCAAGAAATCGCTCCTCGACCATGGCGACCCCTTCCTCGTCCTGGCCGACTTCCAGGCCTACTGCCAGGCCCAGGAGAAGGTTTCCAACGCCTACCGCGACCGCCTCGGCTGGGCCAAAAAAGCCCTGCTGAACACCGCCCGCGTCGGCAAGTTCTCCAGCGACCGCACCATCCGCGAATACGCCCGGGACATCTGGAAACTGGATTCGCTCAAGGTTGACTGACCAGACCCGGTTTCCTCCCTTCAGCCCGTCGTTTCCACGACGGGCTTTTTTGTGTCCACCCCAAACGGCCTTCCCTCCTGCCATCCCCACCTGCGCCTCGACCTTTGGAATCATACCAACAGCGCCATTCCGGCGCCGCTTGGGCTCATACGATTTCCTGGGGGCGCTGCTGCAAGTCCCGGCCTTGGGCCACACCATCGCCGCTTTGGGCTAAGGCCGGGTGATGGTCTCGGACAGGTTCAGGATCACCCGGGCGGCGGTGGTCCAGGCGGCCAGTTCCGCGGCGGGCAAGTCGCTGCCTTCCTTGAAGTTGCCAATCTTGAGAAACTTGGCCGCGTCTTCCGGGGTTTTGGCCCAGGCCGCGCGCTGGGCGGCGAGGAGCCGGAGGAGGCTGGCGCGCTCCTCCTCGGAGGGCGGCCTAGCCAGGCTGAGGCGGAAGGCGCGGTCGAGGCGGGCGGAATCGTCGGGAAGTTTTTCCCGCTGCAGACGGACGGCCAGGGCGCGGGCCATTTCGACAAAGGAGGGGTCGTTGAGGAGGGTCAGGGCCTGGAGC
>JANOBW010000074.1:0-25321 GCA_031411855.1 Opitutia bacterium | reverse complement strand
ACCGCAAGGAGGGTTTCCACGACCATGTCATGCTGGTGGCAGCGTCTCTCTACAATCACCGGCGCGCCTGCCGCAACGAGGTGGCCAAGTCGCTGTTTTTCTGATATTAACACAATCGCTATTCATGCAAGATGTCTATTGCCGCCGGCACCGGTGAACGAGCCGGTCAGAGTGTAATCGTTTCCGGTGGAGTTGTTGAACGTCAGATTGCCGATCTCCGGGGTGCCCGAGACGGTGATGGCTTTGTTCGCCCCCGAATCGTTGAACAGGACGGCATCGCCGGGGAAGAAGGTCGAAGGCGCGTTGTTCGACGCGAGCTTGAAATTCGACGTGGTATTCACGTCCCAAGTCGCGTTGGGCGCCCCGGTCCAGATGAGGGAATCCACGGCTGACACAAACAGATCCAAGCGCCCGTCGAGCGTATTATCCAGCAGATTGGCTGTCATGTGCGGGTAGGTGCCCACGGCAGCGAGTGTGAATCCGCCGTAGCCGTTGCCACCAATGGTGGCGTAGTCGATGAGCTTGTAAGTGGCTCCGGCGGTGAACCCCGCAGCAGAGGGGATGACTGACACCGTGGTCCCCGCCGTGGTGACCGCCGTCGGGCTAATGACGGCGGCGGCGGAAGGCGTGCTCAGGATCGGGCGGAAAGTCGTCGCTCCGGCGGTGCCAAAGGTCAGGGAGGTCGCACTGAGAGCCCCGCCATTGAGCCCGGCGCCCAGAGTTGCGGTGTCAGCCACCGTGATCGTGCCCGCCGTGCCGTTCGAGAGAACGAGCGTGCCGCCGCTCACCGTGGTCGCCCCGGCATTATTCCACACGCCACTGGCGACCAGCGAACCGGTGCCGGTCTTGTCAATCGTGGCTGAAGCTCCGGCCGTGAGTGCCCCAGGGAGGGTGCGCGTCGCATTGCCGGTGAAGGCCAGCGTGCCCGCATTCACCGTCCACGAATCCGCATCGACGATGCCGGTCTCCAGCTCCATCCGACCCGTCCCGTTCTTCACCAGGTGCAGCGCACCGGTTGTGCCTGGCGTCGTCGTGCTCCCCTGCACCGCGACGTTTTTCAGGATGTCAGTTGTGGCGGGAGCGGTCGTGAAGGTGAGCGTGCTCGGCGTGGCCAGGCTCGAGTTGCGGATGATGTGTCCCGTGCCGGTCGAAGTCGGATGCGTGCGTAGCGCGGCGACGGTCTGGTTGAAGCCGTTCATCTCGAAGCGCCCGCTCGAGGCGCTGGCCTGGCCGAGTTGTAGTTCCACGCCGGTCGCCAGCGCATCGTTGATGCCGAGCTGCATCTGCCCATCGGAGATTTGCGTGGCTTTCCAGATGTTGCCCGTCGAGTTCACGATCACCGTGCCAGTGTCGGTATGGGTAAAGTTGCGCTCTGTCCCGAAGTTGACGTTGCCGTTGATGACCACCGTGCCTGCGCCCCGCGCGGCCATGGTGCCGGTGGTGCTGCCGCCAGTGGAAGTCAGATTGCCGGTGAGCGTCAGCGTCGTGCCGGAGGCGGCGTTGATCTGGGCGAAGCCGGTGCCGGCGAGCACGACGTTGCCCGCCCACGTGTTGTTGTTCGCCCCATTGAGCAGCGTGCTGCGCAGGTCGCCAGTTGTGTTTGTGTTCAGCGTCAACGTCTTGCCCGAGCCCGCAGCAATGGTGCCGCGAATGTCCAGCGTGGTCGCGGTGGCCGCCGCCGTCAGACCGATGGCCGTACTGTTGCCAAAGCCGCCCGCATTCGAGAGCCGCAGCGTGCGGCCTGAATATCGGTGATGCCAGAGTAAGAGCCCGCACCGTTCAATTCGAGGATGCCCGCCCCGATCTTGGTCAGGGGAACCGCGCCGCCCACCGCACCAAGGAGCAGTTGCGCATTGGCCTGCGGATCGAAGACGGAGTTTCCAGTCATCGTGACCGCCCCGAAATTGATCTGACCGAAGAGGGTTGTCGCATTCGCACCGCGGGTCACCGACAAGGTTTGCCCACCGATCGAGAGCGTCCCGAGTGTGTGCGTGACCGCAGGGCTGGCGGGGGTAAGCCGGTCCGACGAGATCGTTGAATTGGCAGTGACCGTGGTGTTCCTCGCAAAGTTCAGCCCGGTGTCATTCGCCAGTTGCAGCGTGCCGCCACCGAGGGACAGCGTCGCTACCCCCGTGCCGAGCGCCTGCACGCTGGTTGTGGCGCGCAGGATGCCCCCCGAGAGCGTCGTGACCCCGGTGTAAGTATTTACGCCGGAGAGCGTCACCGACCCAGCCCCGACCTTGGTCACGCCGAACCCGCCCGAGATGATGCCGGTCAGCGACATCACACCCGCTCCCGTCCCGCCAATGCTGCTGTTCGACCCAAGCGTGATGGCGCCACTGAGGCTTGCCGCCGTCCCACTCGAATTGATGAGCGCCCCGCCCAAGGAAATGCCCGTGCCATTCAGCGTGAACGCCTCGGCCCCGATAGTCTGGCCGTTGAGATCGACCACAGCACCCGACGTCACCGACACCCCGCCCGCCGTCGTGCCGAACGCGGTCGCATTGCCCGCCTGCAAGGTACCGGCACTCACAGTCGTCGCCCCGGTGTAGGCATTGGCACCGGTGAGCGACATCAGCCCGGGACCCGCCTTGGCGATGCCAAACCCCGCGGCGCTTTCAGTGATCGCCGCCGTCACGGCCAGGTCGGTGGCCGCAGCGCCGTCTGCCACGGTGAAGGTCACCTGGTTTGAGGTGTTGCCTTCCCGCAGATGCAGGCGGCCACCGATGGTTGCGGCCGTCGCATTGGCGTTCGTAGTGATCGAGGAGACCGCTCCGAGAGTGAACAACTGGGTCGCGGTCGCCGAGGACGTGCCACCGTTCGACTGCAGCGTACCGCCGGTCATGTTGATGGCGATATTCCAGCCATTGTCTCCCACGGCCGTGTTGTTCACCGTGCCTCCGACGATGTTGAGGGTGTCGACCTTCGTCCCTGTGGTGAAACCCAGGGCATTGGCGGCCGTAAGGCTCAGGGTGCCGGAGGAATTGACCGTGACCGCGCCGCGGACCGCGCCAGCCCCGCCGCCGACATTGAGTTGCAGTGTGCCGCCATTGACCGTGGTGCCTCCAGTAAAGGTATTCGCCCCATTGAGCGTCAGAGTACCGGCAGCCTCCTTGGACAGGGAAAATCCGCCGGAGATGATGCCGCCCAAGGTGATCCCGCCCGCGCCGATGCTGGAGTTGGAGCCAAGGTTGATAGCGCCGCCCAGGCCCGCGGCCGTCGCGCTGCTGTTGATGAGGGCGCCGCCCGAGGAAATGCCCGTGCCGTTCAAAATGACGGCCTCTGCACCGATGGCAAGGCCGTTGAGGTCCAGCACGCCGCCGGATGCGACCGTTGTGCCCGCAGCCGTCGTTCCAAGGCCGGCTGCATTGCCCAGACGCACCGTCGCGTTGGCCCCCGCCGTCACCGTGCCTGTGTTGGTGTTCACCCCGGACAGCAGGAAAACCGGAAACTCAGTCGTGCCGCTCGCGCTCCGCTGGAAGGTCAGAGCCCCCGCTCCACTGATGACATTGCTGAAGGTGATGAGGTCACCCCAGCGCTCCTGCACTGTGGTGGCAGCGGCCGCATTCACCAGTCCGCTGAAAGTGGTCGCCCCGTCCTCAATGTGCAGTGTGCCGCCATTGAGCGTGAGAGCATTGGCCACCGTACTCGGACCCGTCGTCGAGAGGTGGATCCACGCTGTGCCGCCCGTGTTTATCGCAACCGTCCCGGTGCCGAACCCCGCCACGTTGCCCCCGGCATTGGCCGCTCCCGTCGCGGCGGAAAGGGCGACCGTCCCCGCATTGATGTTCACCCCGCCGTTGAACGTGTTCGCCGCCGACAAAATCAACGTGCCCGTTCCCGTGTTCTTGTTGATCGCATTCCCCGTCCCGGAGACGATCCCGCTCAGCGCAGCGAGCCGCCGGCAGCCGTGTCCACCGTCAGCGGATTCGCCAGGGAAACGGTGCCGCTCAGCGTGCTCACCCCAGTCGTGTTGGCCGAGGCCAGCGTCTTCGTCCCGCTGCTGCCGGTGCGCACTGCGAGGTTCCGGTTCGTCGTCAGCCCCGTGGCCGTCGTGCCCAGCGTCAGCGTGGCCCCAGCCGTGCCCGTTGTGTCACCCAGGTTCAGCAGGTTCGTCGCCAGACTGCCGCCTTGAAATTTGAGGTTGCCCGCATTGATGAACGTGTCGCCGGTGTAAGTGTGGGCGCTCTGGAAAACGACATTGCTGTTCTGGTTCAGGGCAAAGGTCGCTCCGGGGCCGGAAATGATTGTGCTCGTCCCGAACGTCAGCGTCTTGCCATTGTTCCCGTAGACACGCAGCTGGTTGTTCCCCATGAAGATGTCCGTACTGGTCACCGTCAGGTCCCCGTTCGTCGGATCCATCTCGATGAACCCGCCAGTCACAGATCCCGTGCCGATCTGCGCCACACTCACCGTCTGGAGGTTCGTGCTCAGGTTCTCGATCTTGCCGAAAAGGTCGAACGCGCTGCCCGTGATCGTGAACGAGCCCGCCCCTGCCGCAAAAATCCACTGCCCGAAGTCATCAAACGCCGTGTAGTTGTTCACCGGAGCCAGCCGCGTCGAGCCCGCAAAGGTCAGCACGGTGGTAGTTCCCGGAACAGGCGCCCCCCCTGTCCAGTTCGCGGCGGTTCCAAAATTGTTGTCCGCTCCCCCGCCATTCCACGTCTGCGCGGACGAGAGCCCGGCGACAAAAAGAAACGCTGCCGAACACCCCCAGTTCGTGATGAGCCTGCGGGCTCTTATCGCAGGCTTGTTGACGATGCGGGGTGAAGGTGCAGAATCGGTGGCAGTGTTTTTCATGGGAGGAATGGAAAGTGCGAGTCCCCTCCCCCGCGGCACCACCACGCAGTACACGCCCACCAGCAACGCTGGGGCGGAACGGGAACAAGGGGGAAGTCGGGGGGAAAGAGGGACGCGCCGTTGGAAAGACCAACCTGTGGGTCAGGTACAGTTTCCTCATTTTTGCGGCTGCCGTCAAAACAAATGAGCAGCGATAGGGATTTCCCTTAGCCCCCCCTCACCCTGACGAACAGCATGCTCAACTCACCACGGCTGCACCTGCCGCCTGCTGCACGGCTTTCTTCCGTATTTCCCGCGGAAACCGGGTGTCGGACCCCAGTGCTTTCAGCGAGCACGGAGAACCCGCCGCCGCTCCCGCCATCCCGCAGAACCGAGGAGAAGGAGGGCCGTGAGAGCACTGCCTGCTTCGGGGATCGGCACCAGCTCGCCTGTGGAGCCGCCGCCGACAAACATGGCCGAGCCCAGATCGCCCGTGCCCGCTCCGCTGAAGAACCGGACGTCCGACGGGTCGATGTTCAACCCGAGGCCACCTGTGGAAATCAGCTGGTCCGAGCCTCCTCCGGAGAAGACTGTGCCCGACCAGTTCCAGACTTGCAGCGCCACCCCGGGAGCCGAGCTGGCCAGACTGGCGAGCGTGAGCAGGCCGGCTCCGGAGCCGAAATCGATGACGCGGACGCCAGCACCGCCACCGGTGAGAGTGAGGGCGCCGAGAGTCTCAGTCAGGGCACCCGACAGGACAATCTTCGAGTCAGCCGCAGCGCCGCCGAGGGAAAGGGTGGCCGCATCGTTGATCCGGTCTGCCGCCGAACTGCTCACGAGAAGCGTGCCGCCACTCACGCTCACGGACGTGGTCCCGCTCAGCGCCCCGGTCGTACCGCCGACCTCCAGCGTGCCCCCGGTCACCGACGTCCCGCCGGTGAATAAATTTTGTCCGGTGAGTTGCTGAGTGCCTGAACCTATCTTCGTCAGCGAGCCGGTGCCGGAGACAGAGCCCGCGTAGGCCGCTGGGCCGGTGTTGTTCCCGCCTGTGGTCAGAGTGGCCGCGCCAAGGACGACATTCCCGCCAGCGGCCCCGCCGCCGGCGAGCGACCCGATCTGGGTGTCAAAACCGGTGATGTCCAGCGCGGCGCCTGCCGTGTTGGCCATCGTGACCGCCGAATTGTTCCCGAAAGCGCCGCTGACATTCGCGACGGAAGCCACGCCTGCCGCGAGCGTGCCGGCGTTCACTGTGGTCGCGCCGGTGTAAGTGTTCGCGCCGCTCAGCAGCATCGTGCCTGGGCCGGCTTTGGTCAGGCCACCCGTGCCGCCGAAGTCTGCGGACTGGTCTTTCAATGGCGCGGAAACTGTGAGGTCCGCTGTGGGGTCGCTGGTCGCGTCGTTGACGGTGAAGAGCGTGTTCGCGCCGAGGTGATTGGCGCGGGCGGTCGTGGTGGAAATGGTCGAGGCGCTCGTGCCGCCGACGTTCACCGCACCGCGGAACTGGTAGCCTTCGTAGGCGCCGGGACCGTCCGTTGCCGCTTGCGTGAGCGTCGCGCCGCTGCTGAGCGTCACGTCGCCGAGGACATTGTAGCGGGTGGAGGAAAGCGTCGCGCCGGTCAGCGAAATTGCAGGCAGGTTCGCGTTGCCGACGCCGTTGCCGAAGACGTTGTTGATCCCGAGGCTGATCGTGGAGCCACCGCTCGCGCTGATGGTGCGGCCCGCGGTGGTGAAGCTGCCGAGGCCGCCGCTCGCGGTGCTGGTGGCGACGATGCCGTCGGTGACGTTCAAGTTGCCCGTCCAGCCCGTGCTGGCTGCGTTGAGGTTCAGGGTGCCGAGGCCGGATTTGGCAAGGGTGCCCGCGCCGGTAAAGACCCGGGAAACGGTGAAGGCATTCGTCGCGCCATTGGTGTCGATGGTCGGGGTGCCCGTGCCGCCGGTGCCGATCACAAAATTGCCCAGACCGCTGATGGCCGCGTTAACGCCCGTGCCGACGTTCCTGATCGTTCCGCCGGTGAAGGCGAATTCCGTGGAGGTGTTCAGATTGGTAATGCCGAAGGCTCCGCGGATTGCGAGAGTGCCGCCGCTGAGATTGTAGCGGTCAATACCGTCAGGTTGGTTGGTGCCCGCAGGTGTGTTCCCTCGATTGTCCAAAACGACCCAGTCCGTCGTCACGGTGCTGGTGCCCGACTGATTTATGATGCCGGTTCCGTCGATGCCGAGGTAAATCCCGCCGTTTTGCTCAGCGCCCCCAGCGGGATTGGTCACCAGGCCGGGATTGGCTGTCGTGGTCAGAGTTCCAGTTCCACTGAGGTTGTAGGAGCTGGTCTCATTCGGCCAGTGGCCGATGCGGACCTGAGCGCCCACGCCCACGGCACCGCCAGACTGAGTGACCGTACCGGAGAAGCCGGCCTGGTCGCCCACGAAGAAACTGTTAGCTGCATTGACGTTGCCGCCTAAAATATTGATGGATGCGTTCGTCGCCCCGAGAGCGACCGAGATGTTGGTCACGTTGACGATTGCGCCGGTGTTCACGTTCAGCGTCGCCCCGGTGGCGCCGGCCGCAACCCCAACAGAGAGATTTGTCGCGCTCACGTTTGCGCCGGAGGCGAAAGTCAGGGCCGCACCGGTCAGGCTCGCGCCTGAGCCGATGCTCACGCTCCCTCCATTAAGGATGCCACTGATGGTGCCCAGCGCACCCGCGCGGGTCTGGCCGACGCGCAGGGTGCCGCCCGTGGCGGCGGTGCCGAGGTCAATCGCGAACCCACCGCTGTTGAAGCCCGTGCCGAGCGTATCGAGATCGACGAACGTGCGCACGTTGTTCGCCACCGTCGGCGAGGCCGAGGTGATCCCTGCGCCTAGCGTGTAGCCATCGGTGCGGTCAAAGCGGAGAACGGCCGACTTAAAGCCGTCGCCTTGCAACGTCACCGGGGCCGCACCGAGCGTGCCGGTGGCGGTGCCGTTGCCGACATTGACGAGGATGGTCGCTGCGACGCTCGTGCCGGTGGCATCGTTGATTGTCAGTCCACTGATGCCCGAAGCACTACCGATCAGGTTCAATGTTTCACCGCTTTGGTTGGTGCTGCCGCCAAACGTCAGTGCACCACCAGTCAGCGTGTTCGTGATGTTCACCACACCGCCCACCGCCCCAATCTTCGCCGAGCCATTGACCGTGATCGTTCCCGTGAACGTGGTCGGGTTCGCCGCCCGGATCGCTCCGAGTTTCCCCGCCGCTTCGACATAACCAGTTCCGGTGATGTTGAAGTTGTTCGCAAACGTCAAGTTGGCCGCGCTGATAAAGGTCTGGCCTCCCGCAGCGATATTCACCAAGGAAGAGGCGCCGATATCATTGACGTTGTCGACAGCCAGGCGGAAGCCATTGGTGAAAACTGTGGGGGTGAGATTCAGCGTGCCCGTGAAGCCTGCGAGGCTGCCGTTCATCGTGATGGTGCGCGCAGCCGTATCCGCTGTGGCATGCGCGTCGAACGTCAGTCCGCCCGTTCCGGTTACGTTGTTGCCAAAGGTGAAATCAGCATCGTTCGAGACAGCCTTGAAGGTCGCTCCGCTCGCGATATCGACCACGCTCCCGGTGGCGAGGACGGTGACGGCGGCTCCGGCGTTGTAATTCGCGATGAGCGTGCCGTTGAGAACGTTTGTCTTGCCGGTGTAAGTGTTGGGATTCAGCAGCGTCACGGTGCCGGCGCCATCCTTGGTGAGCTGCCCGGTGCCGGCGATCCCCGCCGCGCCGGAGAGGGTGTAGGGGTTCAACGCGTCGTTGTTAAAAGTCACGCTGGCGGGCGTCACATTCGCCGCGATCGACGGAGTGAAGGTGGTGGCCGTGTTGTCAAAGACGGCATTGTCGCCATTGAGGAATTTTTGATCTACGGCGTTCCAGTTGAGCGTCGTGTTGATATCCCACGGATTGCCGTTGCCACCGACCCACTTGTTATTCGCGCCAGCGGTGATCTGGAGATTAACGGTGCCGGCGGTGTCATCAACGAAACTGGCCGTATTGTGACCGACGGGGGTCGCGAGGCTCAGCGCGGCGGTGCCGGTCCCCTGGAGCGCTCCGGCGTAGGTATAGACGGGAAAGGTGCCGGAAACCCAGCCGCTGCCGCCGAGGATCACGTTGACGGCGTTCGTGCCGGTCATAGACAGGCCGTTGATCACAGAAGTGTTGATCCTGTCCGCCGCCGTGCCGGTGAAATCGATGTTGACCGTGCCGCCCGCGAGCGAGAGGCTGCCTGCGGAAATCGTGGTGGCCGTTGTGCCGCTGGTGTTGCCGCCGACGTTCAGGGTGCCGCCGGTGTTCAGCGTGATGCCGCCGGTGGAGCCGACATTGCCGCTGGGGGCGAAGGTGCCGCCGGTGTTGATGGCGATGGCGGTATTTCCCAGGGAACCGGCAGCCGCCAGCGTGAGGGTGCCGCCGTTGATCACTGTGGCACCTGTGTAAGTATTCGCACCGCTGAGGACCAGGGTGCCGGTGCCGATCTTGGTGAACTCTGTCGTGCCCGTGCCGTTCTGGATGACGCCCGAGAAGTTGCTCGTGTTGCCGAGGAAGCCCGCCGAGGTGCTGGTGGTGTTGTTATAGCCGGCGTAGAGGCGCGCCGTGGTGGCCGAGGTATTGGTCACGGTGCCGCCGCCGGCGAGGCCGTCGATGGCTTCCATGCGGCCATTCAGGTCCAGGGTGCCGCCGGTGTTCAACTGCACGTCGGTGAGGTTGAAAATCTGATCGACATAATTGGCCGGCGGCGTGGCTGGCGTAATGTCGGCCGGGGGATTGTTGCTGACGGAACCGCCGGTGACACCGGTAAGGGAGCCGCCGATCTGCACGGTGGCACCGGAATTAATGGTCAGGCCGAGATTGCCCGATCCCACGGTATGCACCGCGTAGTCGCCGGTCTTGGCCAGGACCAGTGTCCCGCTGTTGGCGACGCCAAGTCCACTGCCGTTGTCGGTGGTCCCAGCGAGCGTCAGGGATCCGGAGCCGTTCATGACCAGCGTGGTGCCGGAGACCACCCCCGGCCACGTCGTGATGGTGGACTGGTTGGTCGTAAAGGTATTCCCGCCAGACAGGGTTCCCCCCGTGCCGGACAGAGACGCCACCGAGCGGGCGATGTTGCCGGTGCCGAACGTCCCTGCGTTGATGATGAGATTCGTGGTCGATGGAATGCTGCCGGCCGCTGCGATGTTCAAGGTTCCGGCTGCGTTGATCACGGTGTCGCCAGCATAGTCGTTGGCTGCGTTCTGAAGCGAAACGATGCCGACATCATTGACCGTGAATCCGCCGGTGCCGGTGACTTTGCCGGTGATGTTGAGCGTACCGCCCGTGACGGCCTGAATGTTGCGTCCTGCAGTGCTGCCGTTGAGCGTGACCTGGCCGTTGATGGTGCCGGCGGCATTGTTGCTCTGGCGGAGAATGCCGCCGTCATTGAGCACCACTTTATGCTGCTGGGCGACTGCGGAGAAAACCTGATGCGTGCCACCGTTGTTCACCGTGACCGTGGCCGTGGTGGACAGCGGGTTGGCCCCCTGCGAGCCAAAGAAACCGCCGTTTACGATCACGTTTTCGAGGGTCGAGCCGGCAGATGGATTATACCACAGTTCCCCTGCGCCCACTTTGGTGAGGGTGAAGGCTCCTGCGTTGAAAATCTGCCCAGCGAAGAGATCGTAGCGGCCCGAGCCGCCCCATGTCGTATCCCCGGCGAGGGTATATCGGGTGAAGTGGCTGTTATTGGTGATGGCCGCCCCATTGTTGACGATGGCACCGTTGCCGCCGACGCCGGCGCCCGAGACGATGAGTTCGGCGTAGCGGCTGCCGACTGCGACACCGTTGGCGTCGAAGGTGCCAGCACCGGACACAGTGATCGTCCCGGCTCCGCGCAGCGCCTCGCCGTTACCCAGCTTTAGAGTGCCGCCGGTGACGTTGACCGCGCCCCCGCAGAGGACATTCGCCCCGCTGAGAGTGAGGGTGCCGTTGCTGACACTGGTGACCCCGGCGTAGGAATTTGCTCCCGAGAGGGTGACTGCTCCGGTGCCGGTCTTGCTAATGCCGCCCGCTCCGGAAAGCGGGTTGGCGACGCTGTAGGTCACCGCGCTGTTGTTGAAGGTCAGGTTGCCAATAGTGACGGCGCCACCGGTGATGGTGCTGTTCGTCACGGGGGTGGCGGGCGCAGTCACATCCTGGGTGTCGCCAAAGACGACGGCATCACCCTGATAAAACGGGGCTCCGGTGGACGAGCTGGAGGCAAGGGCAAAATTGGAGGTCGTATTGACATCCCAAACGCCGCTCGTCTGGCCAGCCCAGATGAGGGAATCCACTGCGCCGACATTGAGATTGATCTGACCCGGAATGGTCTTGTCCAGCGCCGCAGTGATGTGGGGATAGCTGCCCAGAGGAGCGAGAGTGAAGCCACCGAGGCCACTGACGCTGGTGTAGTCGAGCAAGCGATAGGTAGTGCTTGGAGTAAAGGATCCGGCCTGCGGTGCGACTGTGACGGTGGTGCCGGCGTTGGCAAGGGCGGTGGCGGTGAGTGGTGCTACAGCGGCATTGGTAAGCAGCGGCACATAGGTCGTCGCCCCTGCGGTGCCGAAGGTGACAGCCGGGGAAGTGAGGACGCCGCCGCCCAGACCGGTGCTTAGGGTGGCTGTATCAGCGACATTAATGGCCCCCGCCGTGCCTGCACCGAGCACCAGCACACCGCCAGTGACGTTGGTGGTCCCGGCGTTGTTCCATGTGCCGGTGGCCGCGAGGGTGGAAGCGCCGGCCTTCTCGATCGTCGCACCCACCACTCCCGTCACCGCGCCTGGCAGCTGGCGGCTGGTGGTTCCAGTGAAGGCCACGGTGCCCGAGTTGACCGTCCATGAATTGGCTCCCACGAGGCCGCCGTTGAATTCCGTGCGACCGAGTCCGTTGCTCACCATGTTCAGAGTGCCGACGCCGTTTCCGGTGCCCAGAACCTGGACATTGGTGAGCGTATCGGTTGTCGCCGCCGGCGTGGCAAACGTGAGGGTCGAAGCGGTTGTCAGGTTCGAGTTCCGGAGGATGTGGTTGGTTCCGGTGGAAGCGGGGGCGGAGTGAGCCGTATTGCCGCCCCAACTGTTCAGGCGTAATACCGTCTGGCTGAATCCGTTCAACTCAAGACGACCGTTGGTGGCACTGTTCTGGCCGAACGTGAACTCCTTGCCGGTGTCCAGGGCGTTGTTGATGCCGATTTGCATCTGCCCGTCCGAAACCTGGGCGCGGGACCAAGTGTTGCCCGCGGAATTGACAATGACAGTGCCGGCGTCGGTGTGGCTGAAGATGCGGTCGGCCATGTTGAGCACCCCGTTAAAAACGACCGTGCCCGCGCCACGCACGAATAAAGTGCCGGTGGTGCCTCCGGTGTTGGAAGTGACTCCGCCCGAGACGGTGAGGGTGGTGCCGGTGACGGCGTTTACATGGACGTGGCCGGTGCCTTGGGCGAGGATGTTTCCCGCCCAAGTATTGTTGTTCACACTGTTGAGCAGCGTGCTGCGCAGGTCACCGGTTGTGTTCGAGTTCATCGTCAGGGTCTTGCCTGAACCGATGCTGATGGTGCCCGTGAGATCAAGAGTGGTGCCCTGGCCGCCGGCGACGGTGCCGGTATTCAGGACGACACTTGCGTTGGTGCCGAGGGCGTTGGGGTTGGCAGCACGGAGGGTGCTGGCGGTGGTGGCGCTGCCGTTGACGGTGACCAGGCCAGAGAAAGCGGTGTTGGCGCCGCTCAGGACGACGATACCGTCGCCGGTTTTGGTCAGGGCACTCGACCCGGTGATGGCACCCGAGAAGGTGGCGGTGCCGCCAGAGATGGCAGTGACGTTGGCGGCCTTGTTGAGGGCGATGGCTCCGGAGTAAATGGAGGCGTTGGCACCGGAACCGCCGATGGTGATGCTGCCGGTGTTGCCCGCCTGCACGGTGATGGGACGGGCGATGGTAAAGGCGCCGGATGTCAAAAGGGAGGCGTCAAGGGCCCCGGAGGTGCTGCCAAGGAGGACAGCGGAGGCGGCGTTGCCGAGAGTGCCGACAGCGCCGCTGGGGGCGGCTGCTCCGAGGATGAGGGTGCCGGCGTTGATGGTGGTGGTGCCAGTGAAGGTATTAACGCCAGAGAGGGTGAGGGTGCCGGCGCCATCTTTGAGGACTCCTCCGGTCCCGTTCGTCATCGGGGTGGATATCGTGACGTTGCCAGCACCGCCAACGACGAGGGTAAAGGCACCGGTGACGGAGGCCGTGGCGTTGTTCAAGGTGAGGGTGCCTGCGTCCGAGTTGATGCGGGACTGCGCGCCCATGGTGACGGTCCCGCCGTAGACGTTGGCGCCGGCAATGTTGCGCAATGCACCCAAGTTCGTGATTCCTCCACCGCTGATGCCGAGTGCTTCCGCGCCCACGGTCACCGCACCGGCGGTGCCGTCGATTTCGAGCGCGCTGGTGCCAGATTGGGTAGTTCCCGCAGCGACGGTGCCAAGGCCCGTGTTGTTCGTGATCCGGAGCACGCCTGCGCTGATGGTGGTGGCGGTGGCGTAGGAGTTGGCCCCGGAGAGGGTGGTGGTGCCGGTGCCGACCTTGGTGAGGGTGCCGGTGCCAGAAATAATGCCGCTGAGGGTCATGACACCCGCACCGGTGCCGCCGATGCTGGAGTTGCCGGCTAGGTTGATGGTGCCGGAGAGCGAGGCGGCGGTGGCACTGGAATTGATGAGGGCGCCGCCGGAGGAGATGCCCGTGCCGTTGAGGGTGAAAGCCTCCGCGCCTATCGCTTGTCCATTAAGATCGACGACAGCTCCGGAAGTAATGGAAACCCCGCCCGCAACCGTTCCGAAGGCGAGCGCATTGCCAGCCTGCAAAATACCTGTGCCAGCCGTGGTGAGCCCCGTGTAAGTGTTGGCGCCCGACAGCAGCAGCGTGCCAGCGCCGGCCCCGCCCTTGGTGAGCTTGTTTCCGGCGACGGATTCCGAGATGATGCTGCTGATGGTCACGCCACCCGTGCCGTCGATGTTAATGATGTTGTTGGTGATGTTGCTCAGAACCACGCCCATGGTGCCCGTCTGGGTCGCCTGCAGCGTGAGCAGTTGTCCACTGTTGTTTCTGATGATCGTATTGGCCACGCCATTGACGGTGGCTCCGTAGAGACGCAGCACTCCGGCAGTGGCACTGCTGTTCCCGATGCTGGTGGCGGTGGTTCTGGTGGAATCGATCGAGATGGCGCCGAGGTTGAGGCTGGCGGTGCCCATGTTAATCCCGAATGTCGTGGCGGTGGCGACGTTCGTCCATGTAGCGATGTCGGTATTGGAAGCCGCCACTCCCTGCAGGCCCGGGAAGGCGGCGGGCGACCAGTTGGCCGCGGTATACCAGGCGGTGCCTGCACCGGCAGCCCAGGTTGCGTCCGCGGCCTGCGCACTCTGCGGCCATGCGAGAATGAGGGGAGGGATGACGGCGGCACAGGACGCAGGCAGCCAGGATTTGAGCGCACGGCGGCTCACGGACTTGGCAATGGACGAGAGCCCGTCAACAAAGAGCGACGCTGCAGAACATCCCCAGCCAGTAGTGAGCCTGCTGGCTCGAATCGCCGGGCTGTTGATGATCCGGGGTGGGGGGGAAGAGGAGGTGTCCATGTTATTCATTGAGAATTTGTTATTTACTCCACTCACACCCGGCACCAGCTTGTCGTTAGATCAGACAGGCAGGACCGAGGGCAAAGGGGAGTAGAGGGGAGAGCGAGGCGTGATGACCTGACGAAAATGAGGTGAAATTCCAGAATCCATGTTCCCGCCGTGTACGTCAAACAGAACACGAGACGTTAGGGAATTTCCCTAAAACCCCTGTCCGAGTACGCGCTACACGTAAAAATTGCCACTCCCCTCACCTGCTGGCTTCGGCATCACGTTTTCCGCAAACCGTGCGAAAAAGTGGACCGCTCTCACCGCGCCCGCATCAACTTGCGCCGCTCCCGCCAGCCGGCCGATCCCAGCAGAAGCAGGGCCGTCAGCACACTGCCCGCTTCGGGAATGGGGGCCAGTTCATTTCCCCCGGTCCCCGTCCACCCCGTAGGCAGGGTGTAGGCGTTCTGACCGTTGTCGCTGTAGAAAGTGATGTCCGTCAGGGCGACGTTCGCCCCGAGCGTGCCGGGGGTGATGAGGAGCCGGTCTGCCCCGTCCCCTGTCTGCACGGTGCCGGACCAGTTCCAAATCTGCAACGGCACGCCGCTGGCGGAACTCGCCAGACTGGCGAAAGTCAGCAGACTGCCCGCCGCGCCAAAATCAATCACCCGCGCTCCGGATCCCGCCGTCAGCGTCAGCGCCCCCACTGTCTCCGTCACGGCTCCGCTGGCGATGAGTTTCGAGTCTGCGGCAGCCCCACCGAGGGACACGGCAGCACCGTCGTTGATCCTGTTGGCCGCCGTGCTGCTCACCAGCAGTGTGCCTCCGCTCACCGCCACGGAAGCGGTGTTGGAGAGGGTGCCCGCGCTTCCGCCCACCTCCAGCACCCCGTTCGAGACTGTCGTCGCTCCCGTGTAGGTGTTGGCCGCCGTCACCTGCATGGTTCCCGCACCGGCCTTGATCAGGGCATTGTTTCCCTCGCCGATGCTGTCCCCCATCACCGACGTGACCTGCAGATCCACCGCCACCGCGCCGTCTGCCACCGTGAAGGTCGTGTTGTCCTGCCGGAGGCCGAGCGTGGCCACGCTGATCGTCGACGTCGTGCTGGACGCATTTGTCGTCACGCTGCTGCCATTGTTAAACAGGTCGAGGTTCGACCCCGCCACACCCGTGATCGCACCACCCGTCATGGTGATCGGCGTATTGCCAAAGGTCTGGTTCTGACCCGCCCCACCCGTCGTCGCCACATTCAGCGTGCCTCCGTTCAGATTGAGGGACGTCACCCGGTCCGCCCCCGTACTGTAGCCGGTGGCGTCATTGACACTCAGCCGGAGCGTGCCACCCGTGTTCACCGTAACCGCCCCGCGGATCGTCCCCGTCACTCCCCCGCCTCCTGTTAAATCCAGGACGCCGCCATTGATTTCGGTGCCGCCGGTGTAGGTAGCCGTCGTGCTCAGCGCCATCGTGCCAGCACCGTTCTTGATCAGCTTGTGGTTGCCCACGTCGCCATTGCCGAGCACGCTGCTCACCTGCAGGTCCACAGCGGCCGCACCGTCCGCGATGTTGAACTGCGTGTCATTCTGCCGCAGCTGCATGCTGGGCACACTGATCGTCGACGTCGTGGCGGAGGCCAGCGTGTTGATGCTCGTTCCGTTGTTAAAGAGGTCGATGTTGCTCCCGGTGATGCCGCTGATGGTGGCCCCGGTCAGGTTGAACGTCGCGATGGAAACGGTCTGGTTCCCCGTCGTGTTCACATTGAGCGTGCCGCCCACAAGGTTGATCGTGCTCAGCCGGTCAGCGCCACTGCTGTAGCCGGTCACATCCGCTGCGCTCAGTCTCAGCGTGGCTCCGGTGTTCACCGTCACCGTGCCACGGATGGCTCCCGTCAGTCCCCCGCCCCCGGTCAGGTCGAGCACGCCGCCATTTACGGTGGTGCCGCCGGTGTAGCTGGACTGGGCGCTCAGCGCCATCGTTCCCGCCCCCTCCTTCACCAGCACGCCAGCCGCGCTGCCGTAGTCGCCGGAGGCATTGGTCAGAGGAGCGGACACGGTCAAGTCAACCGCAGAGGTGCCAGTGACATCCGGCACGGTGAAGGTCGTCCCCGTTCCGCCCAGCAGGTGGTTGGCCTTGCTGTTGCCGGTGCTGATGGTCGATGCCGTCGTCCCCGCCACTGTGACGCCGCCCAGGAACTGGTAGCCCTGGTAGGCGCCAGTGTCCGTCGCGCTCTGCGCCAGCGTCCCGCCATTCAGGGTCAGGTTGCCCACGATGTTAAAGCGCGTCGAATTCAGCGTGCCTCCATTGATCGCGATGGCCGGAATGGTCGCCGCTGTCTTGCCGCCCCCGCCGAAAATGTTGTTCACCAGGAAATCAATGCTCGCCCCGGTGCCGATGGTGATCGTCCGCGTGCCGTTCACCGCTCCCAGGTAGCTGATGCTTCCGCCGCCAGCCGTGGTGCCAGTGGTGATTTTCCCGCCAGTGACGTTGAGGTTCCGGTCAAAGTTGTTGCCCACGTTGTTGAGCAGCATCGTCCCCGCACCGGCCTTCGTCAGCACCGCCCCCGTGGCGTCGCCGCTCAGAGAGGTCCTGATCAGCGAGTCAATCTGCAGGTCCGTCACCGCCGCACCGTCCGCCACCGTGAAGCTCGTGCTCCCCTGCCGCAGCGGGGAAAGTGCGACCCCTGAGATCGTGGAGGTCGCGGCAGAAGCCAGCGTGTTCAGCGCCGACCCGCCGCCAAAAAAGTCGATGTTCGAAGTAGCCACCCCCGTGATCGCCCCGCCCGTCAGGTTGATAGTGGCACTTCCAAGGGTCTGGTTGGACGTCGTATTGACGTTCAGCGTGCCGCCGTTCACATTGATCGTCGTCAACGCCGCCGCCCCGCCGGCGTAGCCCGTCGCGTCGCCCGTGCTCAGGCGCAGCGTGGCTCCCGTCCCCACCGTCGCCGTCCCGCGGATCGTCCCGGCCGCCCCGCCGCCGCCGGTCAGGTCCAGCACCCCGCCCGTGACAGTGGTGCCGCCGGTGTACGTTTTCTGCGTGCTGAACGTCGCCGTTCCCGCCCCCACTTTTTCTTGGCTGAAGGCACCGGAAATCCCCCCGGACAGAGTGACCGCACCGCTGCCGCCGAAGCTGCTGTTCGCGCCAAGCGTGACCGCACCGCTCAGGCTTGCCGCCGTCCCGCTGGAGTTGATGAGTGCCCCGCCCGAGCTGATGCCCGTGCCGTTCAGCGTCACCGCCTCCGCCCCGACCGTCTGGCCGTTCAGGTCCAGCACGGACCCGGACGCGACAGTGGTGCCCGCCGCCGTCGTTCCCAGTGCTGTGGCATTGCCCAGCTTCAGCGTGCCGTTCGTCAGTGTGGTCACTCCCGCATGCGAGTTCGCTCCATTCAGGTTCACCGTCCCTCCGTTCACCGTCACGGCGCCGGAGCCAGTGCTGTTGGCGAGAATGCTGCTCACCGTCGTGGTCCCCGTCCCCGTCAGGCTCAGGGTGTTCCCCTTCAGGTCAAAGGTGGTGCCGGAAAGCGCCAGCGTCCCGCCCGTGGCCGTCGTCGTCGTCAGACTGGCGTCCAGATAAACATTGCCCGAATACGTGTTTGTCCCCGTCGTGTTCGTCGCCGCCAGCGTCTTCACCCCGCTGGAGCCGCCGCGCACGTTCAGGTCGCGGTTCACCGACAGACCGCCCGCCGCTGTCAGAGAAAGAGTTGCCCCAACCGTGCCGGTCGTGTCCCCCAGCCGGATGAACGTCGTCGCCAGACTGCCGCCCAGAATCTGGAGGTTCCCCGCGTTGATGAAAGTGTCGCCGGTGTAGGTGTGGGCGCTTTGAAAGACGACGTTGCTGTTCGCATTGATGGAAACCGACCCGCCCGTGCCCGAGATCACCGTGGAGGCGCCGAAGGTGAGCGTCTTCCCGCCACTGCCCCAGACACGCAGCTGGTTGGTGTTTAGAAAGACATTCGCACTCGTGACAGACAGGTCGCCGGCCACCGGATTCATCTCGATGAACCCGCCGCTGACCGAACCCGTCCCGATGCTGCCAAGGGCGATGGTCTGCAAATTCGTGCTGTTGTTTTCGATCTTGCCGAAGAGGTCGATCGCATTTCCTGAAATGGTGAATGCCCCGGCTCCGCTGGCAAAGAGGATCTGGCCAAAGTCGTCAAAAGCCGTGTAGTTTGAGAACGGCGTGAGCCGCGTCGTACCGGCAAACGTGAGAATCGTGCCCGTCCCCGGGGTCGGTGGCGCCCCTCCGCTCCAGTTCGCTCCCGTGCCAAAGTTGTCATCCGTACCGCCCCCCGTCCACGTCTGCGCCTGCACCGCTCCGGCCATCATGAGCACGGCAGCACAAACAATTGCGCCGGATGCCGGGGGAGAAACTGGCATGACGGTACGCTTCTGGGACTTGGAACGGCGGGTGTGTTTCATCGGAGGAGATGGGTGAGGGTGAAGACAGAAAGCTCGCCCGCGGCTGCACGAATCCCGCGTCCAGACGGACGAAGGCGGCTCCGGCGTTTTTTTCGGGGGGGCGTCGGAACCTCAGTGATGCAGCCTGGCAAACTCCCAACTTGGCAGGGTTGGACGGCAGTAACTATGCCATCTCCACGCCCCCGCGTCAAAAATTTGCCCGTGGCTTCAGCGTTTCCCCTGGCCCCCTGCGAGGCAACCCGCCCCCGCCCGGCCAAATAACTACTTTCTCAGACCAGATTTGTAGACACCCTTTGCCCCAGTCGACGTAACTATTGAAGTCCGCATAATTTTGTTTACCGTTCAGTCAACAATTCCCCTCTCGCCGCCATGTTTTCAGATCCCTCCGCCCTCTCCAAGGAGTTCGTTTCCCACGCCCCAGGCTACTGGGACGGTGCGGAAGTTTCCCAGTGGTCAGACTCCGGCTGGCAGCTGCGCAACCGCGTGACCACCCTCGCCGGGTTGGAAAGCCGCCTCGTCCTCACCGAGGAGGAGCGCGCCGGCGTTCTCCTCTGCGGGAACAAGCTGGCCATGTCCATCACCCCGCACTTTTTCAATCTCATCCACCCCACAGACCCGGACTGCCCCATCCGCCGCCAGGTCATCCCCCGCATCGAGGAGTCCTACGACAACGACGAAGAAATGGCCGACCCCTGCGGCGAGGACAGCCACATGCCCGTCCCCGGCCTCGTCCACCGCTACCCGGACCGCGTCCTTTTTCTCGTCACCGACCGCTGCGCCAGCTACTGCCGCTACTGCACCCGCAGCCGCGTCGTCAGCGGCGTGGGCGAGCAGGAGCTGCACACCGAGTTCGAGGCCGCCTTCCGCTACCTGGAGCAGCACACGGAAATCCGCGACGTCCTCCTCTCCGGCGGTGATGCCCTCCTCCTCTCGGACAACCGGCTGGAGAAAATCCTCAGCCGCCTTCGCGCCATCCCGCACATCGAGTTCCTCCGCATCGGCTCCCGCGTCCCCATTTTCCTCCCCCAGCGCATCACCCCGGAGCTGTGCGCCATGCTGGCGAAATACCACCCGCTCTGGATGTCCGTCCACGTCAACCACCCGAAGGAACTCACCATCGAGGTGAAGGAAGCCCTTGAGCGCCTGGCCAACCACGGCATCCCGCTCGGCAACCAGAGCGTCCTCCTGCGCGGCGTGAATGACAGCGTCGAGGTCCAAAAGGCCCTCGTTCAGAAGCTCCTCATGTGCCGCGTCCGGCCCTACTACCTCTACCAGTGCGATCTCATCCAGGGCTCCGCCCACCTGCGCACCAGCGTCAGCAAGGGCCTCGAGATCATCGAAAACCTCCGCGGCCACACCACCGGCTACGCCGTGCCCCAGTTCGTCATCGACGCCCCCGGCGGCGGCGGCAAGGTCCCCGTCAATCCGCAATACCTCCTCCAGATGACCCCCAACCGCAGCGTCATCCGCAACTACGAAGGCCGCGTCTTCGAATACCCCGAGCCCAAGCCCGTGAAAGACGGCGCCCTCGCCTGGTCCCGCACCGCCCGGTGGTAGACGGCCCTGGGGTTGCCGAGGCACCAAGCCACCCCAAGTCCCCAGCGCCCCAAGCGGCCCCAGTCCGGAGTCCTGAGCCGGAGCGAAGCGGAGACAGCCAGCCGGCAGGCTGCCCGGAGGGCGAGCAACGCGAGGCAACGGACGAGACCCCTTAGCCTGGGGCGGAGTGAGACACGAACGAAGCCCCAGGTTCCCTCACCGAAATCCGGAGCCCTGTATGGGCGAGACATTCGCCGTCCGCGCCGCACGCAGCCGCCGCGTGAAAAGGACCGGTCGCTACACTCTGAAATTAGCAATTAGCATTTAGCTATTAACAATTAGCAATTTTCGATCTCCGCCATTCCGCATTCCGAAATCCGCATTCCGCAATCACTCTTCCCCCAGCTCCTCCATCAGCCACACCGCCACGCTGTCCACGACGAGCCGCCCGCGTGACGTCAGCACCAGCCGGTCCCCGGCCAGCGCGCCCAGGCCGTTTTCCTCCAGCTTCTCCGCCCGTGCGGCGATCCCCGATCCAAACAACGAAACCGGCACCCCGCGCCGGGTCCGCAGCAGCAGGGCCAGCCGCTCCTCCGCCAGCTGGCGCGGGGTCAGTTCCTCCACCTCCGTTTCCGTCGACTGCCCGGCCAGCGTCTGCACCGTCCACCGGCCCGTGTCCGCCAGGTTTTTCCACCTCCGCCCAGCCCGGGTGCTGACCGCGCCGGGCCCCGCCCCCAGGTAGTCCGCCCCCTCCCAGTACGACTGGTTGTGGATGGATTCAAACCCGGCCCGCGCGTAGTTCGACACCTCGTACTGCCCGTAGCCGCCTCCCTCCAGCAGGGAGAACGCCGACTCGAAAAAGGCCGCGTCCGTCTCGTCATCCGGCTGGTATTCCCCGCTCAGCAGCTTCTGGAAAAACTCCGTGTCTTCCTCGTAGTTCAGATTGTAGGCCGAAATGTGATCCGGCCCCAGCGCCATCGTCCGCTCCAGATTCGCCCGCCAGCCGTCCAGAGACTGCCCCGGGATGGCGAACATCAGATCCAGGCTGACCACCGGCATCGCCGCCTCCCGCAGAATGCCATACGCCGCTTCCGCCTCAGCCGGGCTGTGATCCCGCCCCAGCGTCTTCAGCGTCGGCTCGTCCCACGCCTGCACCCCCAGGGACACGCGGGACACTCCCGCCTCGCGCCAGATTTTCACCTTTTCCAGATCAAACGTCCGCGGGTTCGCCTCAAACGTCCACTCCCGCACCCCGCCCAGGTCCACCACCTTGCGGAATTCATCCAGAAACCCGGAGACATGCGTCAGGCTCAGCATGGACGGCGTCCCCCCGCCGAAATAAACCGTCTCCAGCGCCAGCGAATGCGCCTCCGCCAGCCCGCGCACCTCCGCCAGCAGCGCCTTCAGAAACAACGGAATGTCCGTGTTGCCGGGCGTGTGCTTGTAGAAGCTGCAGTACGGACAGATCCGGTGGCAGAAGGGAATGTGGACATAGAGATGCCGGACGGGAGTCACCCCGTGACCGGAGCGCCTTTCCGCTCCTTGCGCAACCGTCCCGTTCGCCGCCTTCAGTCCGCCTCCCTCCAGTGCCGGTCCCGCAGCGCCGGAAAATCCCGCCGCCACCCGCGCACCACGTCCGGCTCCAGCACCGCCCGCACCACCCGCTCCGGCTCCCCGGCATCCGCGATGATGATCCCGTGCGGATCCACCACCACACTGCGGCCGGAGTAGCTGAATTCCGGTTCCGCCCCGCACCGGTTCACCCCCACCGCATACGCCTGGTTCTCGATCGCCCGCGCCTGCAGCAGCGTCAGCCAGTGGTGCTGCCGCCGCGCCGGCCACAGCGCCGGCACCAGGAAAACCTCCGCCCCGCGTCCCGCCGCCGCGCGGAAAACCTCCGGAAACCGCAGGTCATAGCAGACAAAAGGCGCAAAGCACAGCCCGCCCCACAGGAACGTCACCACCTCCGTCCCCGCCACATGCACCGCCGCCTCCCCCGCCCCGCTGAAGGGGTGAATCTTCGTATACCGCGCCAGGATTTCCCGGCCGGGCGCCACCGCCAGCGCCCGGTTCCGCGGCCGCCCGTCCGTCCCCGCCTCCACCACCCCGCCCACCACCGCGCAGCCATGCTCCGCCGCCAGCGACTTCAGGAAATCCGTCGTCGCCCCCCCCTCCGCCTCCACCGTGCGGTCCGTCGCCAGGCTGAACCCCGTGCCAAACATCTCCGGCAGCACGATCAGCCCCCCGGTTTCCACACCCGCCCCGGCCAGCAGCCCCCGCACCCGGGCAAAGCTCGCCGCCTTGTCCTCCCACACACAGTCCAGCTGCACCGCATAAACATTCATCCCAGATCCATCCCAGATCCACCCGCCCCGCGCAACCCCCATCCGCCACCAGAGGCCAGTGCCGGTCTCCCTCCGTTCGGCTACACCTGCCCCTTGTTGTCCCGTTCCTCAGCCTCCTTGTCCCAGCGGCTCATCAGGCCGAAATCCGAAATCCGTGCCCATCCGTGCCATCCGTGGTCCCCCATTCCGAATTCCGAATTCCGAATGCCAAAATCCGCATTCCCCCTTCGGCAAAAAAAACGGCCACCCCGCCCCGCCGCCTCCTCCCCCACCACGTGCGGCCGCCCGCCCTCCGGTCCGCCCCATCGTCCAAAATAAAACCGTTTTCCCGCTGTTCCTGCCTTTTCACCTTCCTCCGGCTTTTCTTTCCTGGCGCAGCCCGCGCCCCTCGTTACGGTGCGGCCACTTGCCCACTCCTGCCTGCCACCACCTTCATTGGGAAACCCTCCTGTGACCACCACGAACGCCCACTCCCGTCTCGCCCGCCGGCCACCACGCCGGACGGAACGGCGCAGACCAGTCTGGCGCTGCAGGCAGTCACCTTCATTTCATCCTCTATGAACACCGCAGAACTCATCCAAGCCATCGGCCGGGGCGAAGACAGCCGCCACCAGTTCATGGCTGACTTCACCAACGCAGACGCTCTGGATGCGGAGATCGTGGCGTTCAGCAATACCGCAGGCGGGTGCATTCTTACGGGTGTTCGGGACGATGGCACCGTGTGCGGTCTTTCAGCCCACGATGTGAGCCGGATCAATCAACTCATTTCCAACGCCGCGTCTCAAAACGTCCGCCCGCCGGTGAATCCCCTGACCGAAATCATTACCCACCCCGGCGGCAACGTTCTGGTCATTGAGGTGCCGGAAGGCATCAGCAAGCCCTACATGGACAGGACCGGCACCATTTGGGTGAAAAGTGGGGCAGACAAACGCCGCGCCACCTCCCGGGAGGAAATCCAGCGCATCTTCCAGCCAGGCGGCCTGCTTCATGCCGATGAAACCCTCATCACCGGTCTTGGCGTTGAGGACGTCAGTGCTCCCTTTCTTGATCAATACCTGGAGGAAAAGGTGGGCGAAACGCTGGAGCAGCAGGGCATCCCCATCGGCAAAGTATTGGAAAACATGAACCTCGCCCAGTCTGGCACCCTCAACCTGGCGGGTGCCCTTCTCTTTGCGAAACATCCGGAAGTCAGGCTGCCCGCCTTCATCGTCAAGGCCGTCGCCTTCCCCGGCACGGATATTGCCGATGAAAACTACCTCGAAAGCCGCGACCTCACCGGGCGGCTCAGCGACATCTTCGAGCAAGGCATGCGCTTCCTCACCGGCAACACCCGCACCCATCAAAACGGCCAATCCGTCAACTCGCTCGGCCAGCCCGAAGTGCCCCGCATCGTCTGGGAAGAACTCCTCGCCAATGCCCTCATCCACCGCGACTATTTCATCAGTGCGCCCATCCGGCTCCTCATCTTTGCGGATCGCGTGGAAATCATCAGCCCCGGCCACCTGCCGAACAATCTCACCATCGCCAACATCAAGGCTGGCAACTCCAATATCCGCAATCCCATCCTCGCCTCCTTTGCGGCAAAGCTCCTCCCCTACCGCGGCCTCGGCAGCGGCCTCCTGCGCGCGCTCAAAGCCCACCCCGCCATCGAACTCATCGACGACCGGGAAGGCAACCTCTTCAAAGCCATCGTCTCCAGGCCTGCACCGGCCAGTCCAGGTTTATGAGCCAAATCCTGAAGAGGACGTTCACCCCTCGCATATGGCACCCTCACGGGCGCACTTAACAACGCCTCTGGCGTAGTGCATGCTGCCATCGGGTTCTGTGGGGAGAGCTTGTAGCCTCCATGCGCAAGCCGTGCCACCTGAGGCCACTGCCGGTCTCCCTCCGTTCGGCTGCACCTGCCCCTTGTTGTCCCGTTGCTCAGACTCCTTGTCCCAGCGGCTCATCAGGCTGAAATCCGAAATCCGTGCTCATCCGTGCCATCCGTGGTCCCCCATTCCGCATTCCGAAATCCGAAATCCGTGCCCATCCGCGCCATCCGTGGTCCCCCATTCCGAAATACGAAATCCGTGCCCATCCGCGCCATCCGCGGTTCCCCATTCCGAAATCCACCCCGCCCGGCTCTTCGGGCGGTGTCCGGGCATTCATCCGCCCCGCCACCCATCCAGCATCGGGCCCGGATGCGCCCCGTCAGGTCCCCACCTGCCACCTCACCCGGCCACCCCAGTCATCCCGCCCAGGGGTCCGGGTCGCCCGGCATGGGGGTCCCGGTCACCCGACAGGGAGGTCCGGGTCACCCGGCAGGGAGGTCCGGGTTGGCCGACAGTGAGGTCCCGGTCGCCCGACAGGCACTCCTGTCCACCCCCCCGGGCCCCCCCGGCCGCCCGACAGGGAGGTCCCTGCCACCCGACAGGGAGGTCCGGGTCACCCGGCAGGGAGGTCCCTGTCGCCCGACAGGCACTCCTGTCCACCCTACCGGGACCCCCCGGTCACCCGGCAGGGAGGTCCGGGTCGCCCGACAGGGAGGTCCGGGTCACCCGGCAGGGAGGTCCCGCTCGCCCGGCAGGGAGGTCCCGCTCGCCCGACAGGGAGGTCCCGCTCGCCCGACAGGGACCCCCCGGTCGCCCGGCAGGGAGG
>JANOBW010000073.1:0-50649 GCA_031411855.1 Opitutia bacterium | reverse complement strand
TACCTTTGTCAGAGGCTCCATATTCATTAACAACTGCAGAAAAATCAGGAAGGGCTCCATCAAAGTCTTGCAGTAAAACTTGTGAGATACCGCGCCAGTATAATAATCCATCCTTCAGCTTGTCGAAGCCTGGCTGATCTTTGAGTGTTTCCAAATAGTTGTTGGTCTGGCTTTTCAGACGGTCATACTCAACACTTTTAATCAGATTTTGGCCGATTTTGAAAATCATCAATTTCGCATAGGGCTTACTGGGATATTTTTTGATATATTTGTCGGCCAAAACAAGGACCTTACTGACGTTTCCTTGAGCTTCGTAAATATCAATGAGCTTGAGCATGACTTCTTGATCATACTTTTGTTTCGTCCAATCTTTGGCCGTAAGATAGTCCTCTCCCAAATTAATTGCCCGTTTGATCATGGGAGCTTTGCCAGCAAGCTCAAACGCCAACCACCACAAGTCTTCAGGATTGATGTCTTTGACCGATTTATTTTTATAGTCTTTGCTTAAATCGAAGAAAGCAAAGTGGGCCTCAAAATGCCGGTTCAATAATCTTAGGCAATCAGCTTTACGGAAGCGTAAATAGGGTGTGTAATCGTTTTTCTGAATTAAATCAGTGATTTCTTTGAGTCTGAATTCAACTTCTTTGACTTTCTCTTCAAACTCACCCTTACGGGGGCTGTTGGGTTGGGTATTGATGAGAGTGGCAAAATCTTTTCTCCGCTCGGCCAACACCTTTTGCATGTAGTCTTGCAGGGACTGGGGAGTCTGTGTTTGATAGTAGTAGTAAGACGCTTCGATAATTGAGTTGGAACGATAAAGGAGTTCGGCAGCATTAAAAAGAACCCCATTAAAATAAAGATCGTTGCGGGCCAGTGAATCAAGTTCGATGAGAGGAATGACGGGAGTGATGACTTCCATCAATTTGTTTACCTTGTCCGGAGTTATGACTGGTTTATCCTTGTTGGCAGCTTCCGCTTCCTTGATGGCTTGCCGCATGTATCCGACACTCATATACATCGCCATCAGCGAACGGTTTTCTCTGTCGGCGGCATATTCCGCCAGCATTTTTTTGAATTGTGGTATCCCGCGATTCCAGTCCTCTAATTCATAGCATAATCTGGTAAATTTATACTTAGCTTCCTGCCGTAAATTTTCAGACGGAATCGTTGAATTGTATTTGGGGCCTAAAACGAGATCGAGAACTTCAAGGGCCTCTTTGCGGTTATTTAAAATTAAATAGACATCAACCCGACTCATCAATGAATAGTGAATATTTTTGCCGTCGGCATACTTTGATTCGTATTCTTTGAATTTATCAATGGCTTGGCTGCCTAAGTTCTTATCGTCAGGCTTTTTCTTTAGTTCCTCGTAGTAACTTCTTGCCACATAAAAATAAAGGTCGTCGAGATAGGAAGCGAAGGCGGGCTTGCCGGTAAACTCCTTGATGAGTTGTTCAAAAAGTGGACGACCTCCGACGTAGTCATCTTTTTTCAAGTGCTCCAAGGCCTTTTGGATAAGGTCCTTTTGCGCGGGGCTGACGTCTTGAGCCCTGAGTTCGGGCAGGGCGAAACTCGAGAAAGCCAAGGCAAGGGTTAAGGTGCTCGCGAAAACGCTACGGACGCGTGGAAGGCTGTTGGGACGCATGGGTAAAATAGAAAACAAAGGGAGAGGCAGCAATGAGGGTGACCTGAGGCAAGAGCGAATTTGACGGGTGTCAAGGGCAAGAGGCGGGGTGCCCGCCGGGCCCGAGCTCTGCTCAGAAGCTAAGGATTTGACTGACAACAGATTGTGATTTGAGTCAAAACCGTTTACGGCAAAGACTTGATCCCATCGGGGGCTTTTTTTGACCCACGCCCGCCCGCTTGGGCCGGTTAGTTGTATGTTAGCTTTTCCGCCCGCCTTTGCGTCGTCGAGAATGGGTGTTCATGTGGGATTTTCATCTCCAGAGGGCAGTCCGGGCGGTTTCACGGTGGAAGCATTATCCTGAGGGGAAGGCGGATCCTAGTGATTGACTCAGGGCCGGACGGGGCGGGCTTGGTGAAAAACTGCCGGAACGAGTTATCCTGTGCCGGACGAAGCTCTGAAGCTGTTTTGAAAAACCGGGAGATTTTCCTAGCGTCGTTTCGGCGGGAGTGATGTTTCCGAAACTGACGGTAAAATCCGTCCCGAAATGAGCGTGAGTGGAGGTTAGTCCGCTGAGCACTCGTTTTAATGATTATTCATCTAGTCCGTCGTTCAGTCATGTGAAAGGAAAGAGACTTATGGTGCCCGGGACAGGGGTCGAACCTGCAAGCCTTGCGGCACTGGATCCTAAGTCCAGCGTGTCTGCCAATTCCACCACCCGGGCGGATGAAGGAAGGGTGAGCTTGCGGAATTGTGGTGACGGGGCAAGCCGAGAAGTTGGCCGGTTGGTTCTTGCCGAAGACGTTCAGCGGGACTGAAGCTTCCGGTGTGAAAAAGCGACCTTCAGATCTTGACGCTCTCCGAACCCTGCTTGGGGCATGTGTGGCGACAGACAAACCCAGTTTGGAAAAAGCCTCGGTGGACAGCGCCAAAATCAGGCAAATGCCAAGCGCGGTGATTCGTCCCGCCTCGGAGGAGGATATTTCGGCCCTGCTGCGTCTCTGCAATGAGCGCCGTGTCCCGCTTACCGTCCGGGGGGCCGGAACTGCCACCACAGGCGCGGCCACGCCGGAAAAGGGCGGCTGGGTCCTGGATCTTTCCGGTTGGAAACACTTCGAGTTGGATACCACGGCAGGGTGGGCCTACGCCCAGCCCGGTGTCATTCTGAAGGATCTTCAGGAGGCGGCGGAAAAAACGGGCTGGTTTTATCCGCCGGACCCTTCCTCCCACGCCTATTGCACGGTGGGCGGGACCCTGGCGACCAATGCCGGCGGACTGCGTGCCGCCAAATACGGTGTGACCCGAGATTATGTGGCTGCCCTGGAGGGTTTTATGCCAACGGGTGAGTGGGTGCGCTGGGGCCTGAATCTCCGCAAGTTCGCTTCCGGATACAACATCCGGGACCTGTGGCTGGGCAGCGAGGGCACCCTCGGGGTCATCACCGGCGCGGTCCTGAAGCTTATTCCGAAACCTGCGTCCCGGCGCACACTTTTGTGCGGCTATCCCGACGAAATGACCGCTCTGGCGGCCGTCAGGCGGGTGCAGGAGGCCAGATTGGTGCCCAGCGTGCTGGAGTTCCTCGACCGCCAGAGTGTCTGGTGCGTGGAAAAGTTCACGGGAGAGGCAGTCTCACCCGGCCATCCCGGGCTGAGTTACCTTCTGGTCGAGGCCGATGGGTCGGAGTCGGCCTGCAAAGCTGATGCCTCAAAGTTGAAAAAAGTATTGGCCATGAATGCGGTGGTGCAACGCGAGGCGGCGGATCCGGTTGAGGCGGAACGACTTTGGATGGCGCGGCGCAAGTGCTCCCCCGCCATGTTCCTGATGGGGGACACGAAACTCAACGAGGATGTCGTGGTGCCCTGGGAGAAGCAGGCCGAGCTGCTGGAATACACCTTGAAACTTAGGGAGGAAACCGGATTGGCCACCCCGACGTTTGGCCATGCCGCCGACGGCAATTTCCATGTCCACCTCATGTATGACGCGAAAAATCCGGCGCAGCGGAAGGCTGCCGCCCTGGGGGTCGGACGCCTGATGGAGGAAGTCGTTCGTCTGGGGGGGGCCATCACGGGCGAACACGGCATCGGGCTTTCCAAGTCGCCTTTTCTCCGCCTGCAGCATTCCGAGGCGGAGGTGGCCGCCATGCAGAGGGTGAAGGCGGCTTTCGACCCGAACGGCATTCTCAATCCCGGCAAGATTTTCACCCCGGTCGAGATTTGGAAAACCGCCCGGGCCGAGGTGACGTTCCCGTGGGAACACCGACGCTGAAAATCCCCCGCTCTCCCGCACGGAATGACCAAATTCCAATCCCCCACCACCATAGAAACTTCAATCTTCAAACTCAAACCACAGAAACTGTGTCACCACAGTTCTTTGCCTCTTGGTGATTGAAGCTTGGGGATTCTTTGGTGCTTGGAACTTGGCGCTTGGGGATTTTCTTTGTGCTCAGAGGATTTTGAGTTTGGGAAGGTCCTGACTGTCAATGACTCCCAAAGGAAGGCCGGCGGTGTCCACCACCACGATCTCGTTGAAGTTGCGGTTTTGGAAGACCTTCAGGGCCTCGACGGCCATGAGGTCCGGCCTGATGGTGGTGGGGCGGCGGGTCATGAAATCGGCCACGGGCAGTCCGAGGGCCTCCGGGGTTTTGAGGACGGCGCGGCGGAAGTCGCCATCGGTGAACACGCCGGAAAGGGGCCCGCCTTCCCCTTCGGTGAGGGCGACAATGCCGCTTTTGGCCTTGGTGATGGCGAGAATGGCGTCGTGGACGCTGATGTTGTCGGGGCGCACCGCGCAGCGCTCGCCGGAACGCATGATGTCGGAAACGCGCAGCAGGAGGGTCTGCCCCAGGCTTCCGGAGGGGTGGAAACGGGCGAAATCCTCGCGGCTGAACTCGCGGGAGGCGAGCAGGGCCATGGCCAGGGCGTCCCCGAGGACGAGGGCGGCGGTGGTGCTGGCGGTGGGGGCGAGGTTGAGGGGGCAGGCCTCGCGTTCGACGCGGTAAACCAGGGCGTGGTCGCAATTTTTGGCCAGGCGGCTGTCAGCCCGGCCCGTGACGGCCACGGTGGCCACTTCCAGGCGCTTGAGCAGGGGCAGTAGGGCCACGATTTCGGCGCTTTCGCCGCTGTTGCTGAAGAGAAAGACCAGGTCGCCCGGGGCGCAGAGGCCGAGATCGCCGTGGAGGGCGTTGGTGGGGTTGAGAAAACAGGACGGGGCTCCGGTGCTGTTGCAGGTTCCCACGAGTTTCAGGCAGATGGGCTCGTTCTTGCCGACGCCGGAAAACAGGAGTTTTCCTTTCTGCCGGAGGGTTTCCCGCATTTTTTCCACCACGGCGGGGAAGGATTCGTCGAGCGCGTTCCGGGTCGCCTCCAGAGCGGCCATTTCGAGGGTGAAGACCAGGCGGGCCTGGGCCAGGTGCGGGTTGGTTTCGGTGGACATGCGGGAGCGGGTGGTGGGCGGAAATTGCACTGTTCTTGCCAAGCGCGGGGCAAAGGCAAACCTACCTTCCTCTCCCAGCGCTTTTGCCATGTCCAGCCGCCTTCTTGTTTACGCGACCCTTTCCGCCGCCGGCATCTTCGCCGGCTGTTCCCACGAGGTGGCCACCTCCGTGGTCGAAAAGGACGAGCCGCTTTTCCAGGCCGGATTGGCCGAGGAGCGCCGCGGTGAGCTGGACCAGGCCCTCAACAGTTATCTGAAACTCCTCGAGCAGAGAAGGCAGGCGCCGGAAACCTGCCTCAGCGCCGGCCTGATTTATCTGAACACCAAAAAGGATCCCGTCATGGCCACCTACTATTTCCGCCGGGTCCTGGAACTCAGCCCCAATCATCCCAGGGCCGAACAGGTCAAAGGCCTGATCCTCAACGCCCAGCACCAGTTTTTGCTCACGATTCCGGGGCAGTTTTTCGATTCCAATTCGGCCGTGACCACGCGCGAGATCAAGGCTCTGCGCGAGGAGAACGAGCGTCTCAAGCGTGAGCTGGCCAACGTGCCGAGGGGCCAGGCCGCGGGTGGGCCGGCCGCCCTGGTCCCGGCGGGCCCGCCCGGCTCCTCCCGGACGGGCAGCCAGGCTGCTCCGACGCCTCCCCCGGCGGCGGCCGCCACCACCCCGTCCAGCTATGTCATCGTGAGCGGTGACACCCTCAGCTCCATCAGCAAAAAGGTCTATGGAAACCCAAACCGGTGGCGTGACATTTACACCGCCAACACGGACACCCTGCCCAACCCGACCAGTCTGACCGTGGGCAGGACCCTGAAGATACCGCGCTGAGCCGTGCGCCACTTCGACCACAACGCCACCACCCCCCTTTTGCCCGAGGCGCGCGAGGCCTGGCTCCGCGCTTCCGACCTTCACTGGCACAACCCATCCGGCCCCGGCCGGGCCTCGGCGGCGGCCCGACTGCTTCTCGAGGCATGCCGGGAGCGGATGGCCGGCCCGCTCGGTGTCGCGCCCGGAAACCTGGCCTTCACCTCGGGCGGCACGGAGGTCGCGAACGCGGCCCTGGCCTGGCTGGCGGGGCGTGCCCGGGCGGACGGCCGGGTGCTTCTGTCCCCGTTTGAGCATCCCTGCGTCCATCAGGCGGCCCTGCGCTGGTTTCCCGGACGGGTGGATTTCCTGCCGGCGTCTGCCGACGGCGTCTGCCGCCCGGACGGGCTTCCCGCAATGCTTCGTCAACGAAACATTGCCGCGGTGGCGCTCATGGCCGTCCACAACGAGACCGGCGTGGTCCAGCCCTGGGGCCTGGCCGCCGAATCCTGCCGCGCGGCCGGGGTCCCCTTCCTCTGCGACGCCGGCCAGTGGTTCGGCAAGCTTCCCCCCGCGGGGATCGCCTCGGGGGGCCTCTGCTTTGGCTCGGCCCATAAGTTCAACGGGGGCAAAGGGATGGGATTCGCCGTCTGGTCCGGCGCCTGGGAGGGGCTGTGCCTGGCCGAGGGGGGCGGGCAGGAGGGCGGGCGGCGTTCCGGCACGCCCGATGTCCCCGGGGCCGCCGCCCTGGCGGAGGCGTTTCTCCGCCACGCGGCCGACTGTCCAAAACAAACAGGGGAGGGGAGGGACGCGTTTGAGGCCCGGCTCCGTTCCGGGCTGCCCGGGCCGGTGTTCCTTGGTGCCGGTGCGCCCCGCCTGTGGAACACGTCCTTCCTGCTCCTGCCGGAAGGGTCTGACAATCTCCGCTGGGTTCTGCGGCTGGACAAAAAGGGATTCGCGGTCGGCACGGGCGCGGCCTGCTCCAGTCTGGGCGGGGGCGCGTCCCGCACCCTGGCCGCGCTCGGCCTGGAGGCCTCCGCCACGCGGCGGACCCTGCGCTTTTCCTCGGGGTGGGAAACTTCCGCGGCGGACTGGCTGGCCCTGGCCGAGGCCTGCCTGGAGGTTGCGGCGGAACTCTCCGCCGAGGCTTCCACGATTTCCTAAGGCACTCGTATCCATGCGTTTCAAAGAATTGAGACTCGAGGGCTTCCGCAATTTCGCCCTGGCCTCGCTCCCCCTGGAGGCTCCCCGTGTCTTCCTCCTCGGGGAGAACGGACAGGGTAAGACCAACCTGCTCGAGGCCCTCGGCCTGGTCACGGCCCTGCGGTCCTTCCGGACGCAGGAGCGGGCGGTCCTGGTCCGGCGCGGCTCACCCCAGGCCAGATTGGTGCATGTCGTTGAACATGAACGGCGCGGACTCACAACGATCGAGACGGCGTTCGACTCCCGGATGCGGTCACTTTCGCACGACGGGACGCGGGTGACACGGCTGGCCGACCACATGGGGCAGTTTCCCACCGTCACGCTCTCGTCCCTCGACAGCCAGCTGCTCCGGGGGGCCCCGGCCCTGCGGCGGCGTTTTCTGGACCTGTCCCTGAGCGGAGTGTCCGCGCCCTATCTGCGCTCGCTGACGCGCTTCCATTCCGCCCTGGAGTCCCGCAACCGCCTCCTCCGCTCCGGGCAGGCGGGCCAGATTCCGGCCTTCACCCAGTCGCTTGCGGAGGAGGCCTCGCTTCTGGCGGCGGCCCGCCGGGAGGCGGTGGCCGAGCTTTCCGCCGGGCTGGAGCGGGCCTATGCGGCCGTGGCGGACGCGGCGGAATCGCCCTCGCTCAGCCTCGAGGAGGATTTGCCGGCGGGCGCGCCTTCGGACTACCTGCGTTTCTGGGAGGGAAACCTGGAGCGGGATCTGCTGCTGCGCTCGACCCAGCGCGGCCCCCACCGGGACGACCTGGACCTGCGGCTTTTCGGGCAGCCCTCCCGCGATTTCGCCTCGGAAGGCCAGCAGCGCGCCCTGGTCCTGGCGCTCCGCCTGGCCCAACTGCGGTGGAGCGCGGCGCGCACCGGCCTTCAGCCCGTCCTGCTGTGCGACGATGTGCTGGGGGAATTGGACGGTGTCCGCCGCGCCCGCTTCTGGCAGGCGCTTGACCCCGCCTGGCAGATTGTCGCCACCGGGACCCGGGCGCCGGTGGAGGCCGGGTGGGCCGTGACGCGCGTCGCGGCCGGCGGGCTGGCCGGGCCGTGACCCGCGCCGCCACTTTATTTCGTTAACAAAATAAAGTGGCGGCGCGCGCCCTCACAGGCCGAAGGCCGCCGGCGTGAAGCCGCGCCGTGAGACGGCCGACTTGAGGGCCGCGAGGTCCAGCTTTTCACCGGGCTTCAAACCTTTGTCTGAAAACCAGTTGTGATTCATCTCCAGGCAGAAGCGGACCTGGTCGGAGGTGGACGAGGTGATGCGCTCCTCGTAGGGCCACATGCGCCGGACCTCCAGGAGGGTGCCGGAGGTGTCGAAGAATCCGATGTCGAGCGCCTTGGGTGTGTTTTTCATCCAGAACGAGGCCTGGCCCGGCGTTTCGCGGAGGAAGATCATGCCCTCGTTTTCGGGAAGGTCGGAAACGTGCATCAGCCCCTTGCTTTGCTCCGCCTCGGTGACGGCCAGCCTCATGGCCACCTTTTGGTTTGCCACCATGATCTCAAACCGGGTCTCGGCCGGCTGGATGCTGGGGCACCCGTTGAAATAGAAGGTGAGGCAGAGGAAAAAAAGGACGCGGGAAAACATTTTGACCATGGGGCAAGAGTTGGGGGAAGCTGTGATTATCTCAAGAGTAATGAAGGCATCCCACTCTTTGAATACGAAAGATTCCTTATAAACTCGCGTTTTGCTAAGGAATGCTATTTGTGTGGTTTAGTGACTTCTTCGTGATGAAAGCATCCTTTTTACTGAGGTTTGAGCGAGCTGGCTATTTTTGGCCAGTCGTTTTACCGCGGAATGTGAATAAGGTTTATTTGCACGAGTTGACGTTATCTTTGTTAGTAATTTTTTATAAAGTGTGGTGTAACTAGCTTGACGGTGGGGGAACGTGGGGCAAAGTGGGGCAAAAGTAAGCCAAACCCAAACTTTTTCCTCCCGTGGAACTCACCGCCCCCATTTCTCAGTATACCAGCGAATTTACACATTCGGTGGATGAGAAGGGCCGTGTCGCTTTGCCTAAAAAATGGAGAGCGATGGGGGATGAGGGAGATTATTATTTTGCCTGGTATGAGTCTCAACGTGGTTATGTGGTGGTGGATACTCCGGCCGGAGTGAATAAAGTAACGCAACGCATTGAGGCTGCCGCCGGAAACACTTCGGTGAAGTTGAAACTCAAGGAGGCCTATTTTGGCCAGGGCTGCCGTTTTGGCTGTGATTCCTTGGGCCGCATTTCCCTTTCCAAACAACTGATGGAAAAGGCCGGTTTGAAAGGAAACGTCACTTTTGTCGGCCAGGGTGACAGTTTTGCCATTTGGAATGCGGAAAAATATGCCGCCCTCCAGGCCACTGATCCGAGCGACGTGCTCGCCCTCATGGACAGCCTGGGCGTCTGAACCGATGCCTCAGCCTTTATGAAAACTTCCCTGCCCCTCACCCCCACCGTCCCAAGGAGACTGAACGCCCGTGCGCTACGCCGTCCTTCATGACCTCTATCTAAACGCCATGGCCGAGCACTTTCCCGTTCTTCACCGCGAGGTCATCCAGTATTTCCAACCCAGCCGCGGCCGCAAGTTTTTGGACTGCACGTTTGGCGGGGGTGGCCACACCGGCGCGCTTTTGGAAGCGGAAGCCGGGGTGCGGGTGTGGGCGATGGACTGCGATCCCGAGGCGGGGCCCCGGGCCCAGGAGCTGAAAGAGTCTTTCCCCGAAGACTTTTCCTTTTTTGATTACAACTTCGCCCGTCTGGCCGAAATTCCGGAGACGTGGTTTGACGGCATCCTTTTCGATCTCGGGGTTTCCAGTTTCCAACTCGACACGCCGGAGCGGGGTTTTTCGTTTCGCTTCAGCGGTCCCAACGACATGCGGCTCAACCCCCGCGAGGGCATGTCGGCCGCGGAGTTTTTGGAACGCGCCCCGGTCCAGGACCTGGTCCGTGCCATCCGTGATTACGGCGAGGAACCCCGCTGGAGAAACATCATCAAGGCCATCGTCGAGGCCCGTGGTTCGGGAGTGCTGGCCGACACCGCTGGCTTTGCGGAACTGGTGGCCCGCGCCGCCCCCCCGCCGCCCGGCCCGCCTGCGCGCATCCATCCCGCGACCCTGACCTTCCAGGGTGTCCGCATGGCGGTGAACCGCGAACTCGAGGTTCTTGAAACCGCCCTGCCCGCCGCTTTTGCCAAACTGGCTCCGGGAGGACTTCTGGCCGTGATCAGTTTCCACTCGTTGGAGGACCGTGTGTGCAAGCGGTTTTTCCGCCGCCTGGCCGGCCTTCCTGAGACCAGCGATGACGACACCCCCAAGGATTTTCGCAAGTCCTGGGCCGAATTGCTGACCAAAAAGCCGGTTCGTCCCGCCGCCGAGGAGATCCTCCTCAACCCCCGCAGCCGGTCCTCCAAGCTCCGGGTCATCCGCAAATTCTGAACCCACCCCGCCATGAACGCACGTCTGCCCGCAGGTTTCCCCATCCTCCCTGTCGTCACGATCGCCGGATCGGTCCTGGCCGTCTCGGCCCTGGGAGGGCTCTATGACCTTTCGTTGGACAACACCTTCGCGCTCCGTTCCCGCGAGCTGGCGCAGCTGCGGGAGCGCGTCGGCCAGGAGGAGCGCCAGCTGCAGTTTGTGAACACGCAGATCGCCAAGGCGACGGCCCCCGAGGTGATCAAGGAACGTGTTCTCCAGCAAAAACTTCCGATGGGCCCGGCCCGCCAGGACCAGAACCATTCCCTCACCCGTCTCCCCACCCTGAAGCAGCCGCGGGCCGGAGGCCTTCCATGAGCGCCTACCTGGTGGGGCGTGGCAGGCTGGTGACGCTGGTGGCGGGATTGACGGTGGTGTTTGGCGGTGTCTTGGGGAGGTTGTATTACTGGCAGATGGTGGCGGGCCCCGAAATGGCCGCCAAAGCCCAGGATAACAGGGAGGGGTTCCACTTGGAGAAGGCTCGCCGGGGGGACATCACCGACCGCCAGGGAACCCTTCTGGCCACGACCCGCGCGCTGATCACCCTGGGATGCGATCCCACCGCGATTCCCTTTGATGTGCTGGCCCGCCCGCCCGTGGTGAAGCGGGGGGAAAAGCCCGCGGCGGACCAACGTCCGGTGCAGGACCAGCTTGCCTCCCTGATGGGGATGGGCACCCGCGAGCTCCTGGCGCTGCTCCAGCCTTCCACGGGCACCCGGCCCGTGCGCTGGCGCGTGCTCAAGAACGACCTTTCCGAGGCGGAATTTGTTAAGATTAACTCCTTCAAGATCAAAGGGATCTATGGAAACCGCCGCTACGAGCGGGTTTACCCGCAGAAGTCCCTGGCGTGCCACATCCTGGGTTTCGTGAGCAAGGACGTGGTGACCCGTGAGTTCATTGATGAAAAGCTGAAGCGGGAGGAAAAACTCAAACTGGAAGGAAAGATGAGGCCGGCCGAGGGCTCCCAGATGTGGTGGCAGCCCGGCAAGTCCCTGATCCTGGGAGAGGACATTCCCTCCTCCGGGGTGGAATCCTATCTGGACTATTTTCTGAAGGGGACGGACGGATGGGTCGAGTCCAACCACGACGCCCTGCGGCGCGAAATTTACCAATACCGTGAGCGCGAGGTCGAGGCCCGCTCCGGACTGAACGTGGAGCTCACCCTGGATTCCGTGGTGCAATCCTATGCGGAGGAAGAGGTTGCAGCCATTGTCGCCAAATACACTCCCAAGGGGGTCAGCATTCTGGTTTCCGATCCCTCGAACGGGGAGATCCTGGCCCTGGCCAATTATCCGAACTTCAATCCCAACGAATTCGGCAAGGCGTCCTTCGACCAGCAAAGGAACCGCGCCGTGGCCGATTTTTACGAGCCCGGCTCGACCTTCAAGATCGTGGCCGTTTCGGCCGCCCTTGAGACCGGTGTCGCCAACGTCAACTCCGTCTGGGACTGCGCCCAACCCTCCGTCATCATCAACGGCAAGGCCGTTGACCTCCCGGATGACCACGAACCCCTGGGCCGGCTCACCACGGATCAGGTCATCGCCAAGTCCTCCAACCGTGGGACCGCCCTCATTGGCGTGCAGCTCGGAGGCCGCCGCCTTTACGATTATGCCAAGGCCTTCGGCTTTGGGGAAAACACCGGTTTTGGTTTTGGCGGGGAAACCCCCGGCATGATGAGCCGGGTGGAAAACTGGGATGGCAAAACCATCACCCGCTTCCCCATCGGGCACTCCGTTTCCGTCACTCCCATCCAGGTCCATTCCGCCATGGGGGTGATCGCCAGCGGCGGTTTGCTCATGCGCCCTCATGTGGTGCGCCGCATCGCCGATGCCGACAACAACACCATTGTCGAGAACACCAAGGAGCCCCGCCGCCGCGTCATTTCGGCCGGCACGGCAGCGACCATGACCCAGATGCTGACCAAGGTCCTTCAGCCCGGTGGAACCGCAGTCAAGGGCTACCTGCCCGGCTACGAGCCCGCCGGCAAGACCGGGACCACCCAGAAGATCATAGACGGCCATTATTCCAAGACCCACCACGTGGCGTCCTTTTCCGGCTTCTTTCCCGCCTCCTCACCCCGCCTCCTCATCACCATCACGGTGGATGAGCCCCACGGTCCCGGGGTCGGCTATGGCGGACTCGTCGCCGCCCCCATCTTCAAGAGCCTCTCGGAGAAGCTCATTCCTTACCTCAAAATCCCTCCCGTGCCGGGCTCCGACCTGCCCGGGATCAACATTGCCCACGACCGCTGAACCCGGTCCTCCCCGCCGTGCCCCCTCCCTACGAAAGTGTCACCCGTCTCACCTCGCGCCTTGCCGCCCCTGAGACCTATCTCGCCCAGGCCCGCTGCGGCCTCATCCGCCATTCCACCCGACTCCCCCGCGCCATGCCATCCGAACTCAAGCAACTCCTCGCCGGTCTCGATGTGGTCGCCTTTTCGGGTGATATGAAGGTGCCTGTCACCGGCCTGACCAACGACAGCCGCCGCGTCCGCCGTGGTGATGTCTTTTTCGCCCTGACCGGTGCCAGGACCGACGGACACCGCTTCATCTCCGAGGCCATTGACCGCGGGGCCTGCGCCGTCATCTCCGACCAGCCGGGCCGTGTCACCGGCGCGACCGCCCACATCCAGGTCCGCCAACTCCGCCGTGGCATGGCCGAGGTCGCCCGCCGCTTTTACGACGAACCCCAGCGCGCCCTCAAACTGACCGCGGTGACCGGCACCAACGGCAAGACCACCGTTTCCTGCCTCCTGCAACACCTCCTGGGCCGTTCCACCACGGGCCTGATCGGGACGGTCCACTACGATCTCGGCGGCCGCACCCTTCCGGCCGCCCGCACCACCCCCGAGTCCCTTGATCTGGCCGCCCTCCTGGCCCAGATGCGCGACCAGCACTGCACCCATGCCGTCATGGAAACCAGCTCGCATGGCCTCGCCCAGGCCCGGGTCTGGGGCATGCCCTACCACACGGCGGTGTTCACCAATCTGACCCAGGACCACCTCGACTACCATGGCACCATGCAGGAGTATTTCGCGGCCAAGGCCTCGCTGTTCACCGGAGAGGGAACCGGACACGCCCCCCGGGTGGCCGTGATCAATCTGGATGACTCCTGGGGCCGCCAGCTCATCCCGCTCTGCCCGCCCACCACCCGTGTCCTGACCTACTCGCTGGAGCGTCCGGCCGACTTCACGGTTTCCTCGCTGACCCTCACCACCGAGGGTTCAAAGTTCCGCCTGCGCCATCCCGAGGGCGAAAGTGATGTGAGCACCCGCCTACCCGGCCGCTACAATGTTTCCAACGTGCTGGCCGCCCTGGCCGCCGCCTACGCCCAGGGGCTTTCCATGGTGGATTGCCTCGTCCGGCTGGCCGCCTTTGCCGGCGTTCCCGGCCGCATGGAGCGCGTCGAGGGTGGCGAAGGCATCTCCGTCCTGGTGGACTATGCGCATACCGATGACGCCCTGAAAAACGTCCTCTCGAATCTCCGTCCCATCACTTCCGGCCGCATCATCCTGGTCTTTGGCTGCGGTGGTGACCGTGACCGCCGGAAACGTCCGCTCATGACCCGGGCCGCCCTTGAAGGCGCGGACCTCTGCTTTGCCACCTCCGACAACCCCCGGTTCGAAAGCCTGCTCCAGATTTTCGATGACATGAGGGCCGGGGTCGCCGCCACCGATTCCTCCCGCATCTCCTTCATTGAGAGCCGCCGCCGCGCCATCTCCCTGGCGCTGGATGCCGCCCGCCCCGGGGATTGTCTGCTCATCGCCGGGAAGGGACACGAGACCTATCAGGAACTGGCCGACACCGTGACCCCGTTCGACGACCGCCTGGTCGCCCGCGAGCTCCTCGACATCAAACGCTCTGCCCGCGGGGCCGGCGGCAACACCACCCGTCTCTCCACCCGTCAACGCTGATCCGCCTTGTTCACCCCGCGACAACTCGCCCTCTGGACCGCCGGCCGCTGGACCTCCCAGCCCGCCGGCCTGGTCACGGGCTTTTCGCACGACACCCGCACCCTCCGGCCGGGCCAGTGTTTTGTCGCGCTCAAGGCCGGCCGCGACGGCCACGACTTTCTCGGCACCGCGCTGGCCGCCGGCGCCGGCGCCGCTCTGGTCTCCCGCGAGGTGCCCGGGGTGGATCTGCCGCAACTGGTGGTGGGTGAGACCCTGACGGCCTTTCACGGTGCGGCCCGCGCCTGGCGGCGGTCTTTTGCGCATCCAGTGGTTTCCATCACGGGTTCCTGCGGGAAAACCTCCACCAAAGACCTGCTTTCCCTTCTGCTGGGCGGGGACGACTCGGTCCACCGCACGGCGGGAAACTTCAACAACCACCTGGGCGTTCCCCTGACCCTCCTTTCCTGCGATCCGTCCCGGACGCGTTTCTCCGTCATCGAGGCGGGAACCAGTTCGCCCGGGGAGATTCCCGCCCTCGCCTCGGTGATCGAGCCCGACGGGTCCATCGTCACCACCGTGGCCGAGGCCCACCTGGACGGCCTCGTCTCCCTCGAAGGTGTGGCCGCCGAAAAATCGGCCCTGCTGCACGGAGTCCGGCCCGGGGGCTTTGCTGTCTGTCCGGACCATCTGCTTCGTTACCGAACCTTCCGTGGCATCCGGGCGGCTCTCGACACCGCCGCCCCGGCTTCTTCCGGCGTCTTCAATTCCCCGCACTGCCACCGCTGGCAGGCTGTTTCCTCCGGTTCGGGTGACGGTCTTCTGACACTCCGTGTGCTGGAACCCTCCGGCCGTCCCTCCCTGTTTGCCGTCCCGTCCGTCAGCCCCGGTCAGCTTTCCAACGCGGTCCTGGCCATTCTCGCCGCCCGCCGCCTGGGTGTCACGGATGCCGACATCGCCTCCCGCCTCACCACCTGGAGCCCCAGCGCCAACCGGGGACAGATTGTTTCCCATGGGTCCCAGACCTTCTACATCGACTGTTACAATGCCAACCCGGCCTCTTTGGCCGACAGCCTGGTCCAGTTTCAGAACGCCACTTCCGGGGACAGCCCGCGCCTCTATGTCATCGGCTGCATGAACGAGCTCGGGACGGACTCAGCCCGTCTGCACGAGGTGGCCGGTGCCGGCCTCCGCCTCCGCCCCTCCGACCGCATCTGTGTGGTGGGCCGCGAGGCCTCCTCCTTTGCCCAGGGCCTCCTTTCCGCCGGAAACGATCCGGCGCAGATCGAAACGGCTTCCGAAGCCTCCGCCTTCGCTCCGGCCGTCTCCCCTTTCCAAGGGTCGGTTTTCCTCAAGGGAAGCCGTTCCTACCAACTTGAACAACTTCTGCCCGCCGGTCTTGGCGGGGCCGCGCACTGAGGCTCACCCTGCTGCAACATCTTCAGGTCGAAGGCGGGTTCCCCTGGCGCCTCTTCGGCTACACTTCCGTCCGCTGCGTGGGCGCGGCCGCGACCGCTTTCATCCTGGGCCTGATCATCGGGCCCTGGTTCATCGCGAAGCTTTACGCCCTCAAGTTCGGCCAGCCCCAGCGCGACGCCTCCGAGGTCGGCAAACTCGCCTCGCTGACCGCCCACAAGAAGGGCACCCCGGCCATGGGCGGGCTCATCATCTACTTCTCGTTTGTCGGCTCTTTCGTCCTCTGGGGGCGGCTTAACACCTTCACCCTCGTCGCCCTCATCGTCTTCACCGGGCTCATGCTTGTCGGCTTTCTTGATGACTGGCTGAAGGTGAAAAAGAGGAACAGCGACGGGCTGGCCGGACGCCTCAAACTCCTGGCCCAGCTGGTGTTGGCCGCCGTCTCCACCGCCCTCCTCCTCTCCGATCCCGTCATCGCCCCCAAGATGCGCGAACTCTGGGTCCCCTTTCTCAAATTCCCGGTCATACCCGACATGCCTTGGTGGATGGTCTTCGGCCTCTTCTGGCTCGTCCTCACCGGTTCCAGCAACGCCGTCAATCTGACCGACGGTGTGGACGGGCTTGCCATCGGCTGCACCATCACGACCGCCCTGGCCTATGCCGTGTTCTCCTATGTCGCTGGCCACGCCGTGTTTGCCGGATATCTCAACATTCCGTTCCAGACCGGCGTCTGGGAGCTGACCGTGGTCTGCGCCATCCTGCTGGGTTCCAGCCTGGCCTTCCTCTGGTTCAACGCCCACCCCGCCCGTATCTGGATGGGCGACACCGGTTCGCTCGCCCTGGGCGGGCTGATCGGCGCGGTTTCCTTCATGGTGCTCCAGCCCTTCACCCTCGTCATTGTCGGGGCTGTTTTTGTCGCCGAGGCCGCCTCCGTCATCCTCCAGGTCGGCTACTTCAAATACACCAAGAAGGTGAAGCCGCTGCCCGACGGATCGGGACGCCGCATTTTTCGCAAATCCCCTGTCCACCATCACTTTCAGGAGGGTGGGTGGCATGAGAACCAGGTCGTGATCCGCTTCTGGATCGTGTCCCTTCTCTGCGCCCTGGCCGGCCTGGCCACCCTCAAGATCCGCTGACCCATGTCCCAGCCGCTTCCAGCCGCCCTCCAGGGCCTGACCGACCGTCCCGTCGCCATTCTTGGCGCCGGGGTGAGCGGGGCCGCCGTGATCGGACTTCTCCGCAGCCTCGGGCTGTCCCATGTCTGTTATGACGAAAAGGGTGGGGAAGAGGTCATGAACCGCTTTAGCCGCACCGAGGCGGTCAGCCACAAGCTGGTCATCTACAGTCCGGGTTTCCCGCAAAACCATGCCTGGCTCACGGTGGCGCGCGCCTCCGGTTGCGTCCCGTGGGGTGAGCTGGACTTCGCCTCCCTTTTCTGGCCCGGCCCGGTGGTGGCGGTGACCGGAACCAATGGGAAGACGACCCTGACCGAATTCCTCGCCTTTGCTCTCAAAAGGGCCGGCCGCTCCGCCCTGGCCGTGGGCAACAACGGCTACGCCTTCGCCAGCGCCCTGGCCGAGGCCGGCTCCAGCGTCACCGCCGTCTGCGAGGTCAGCTCCTTCCAATCCGAACTGCTCCGCGCCCTCCGGCCCGGCGCCGTGCTCTGGACCAACTTTGACGAGGACCATCTCGACCGCTATCCCGGCCTCCCCGAGTATTTTGCCGCCAAACTGGCCCTCGCCTGGCGCGCCCCCGCCGGACGCCTCTACGTGGGGGAGAGTGTTGCCCTGCACGCCCGCTCCCTCGGCCAGCCGCTTCCCGAAGGGCACAAGGTCGTCCCCAATCTGGAACTGCCCGGCTGGAGCCTGCCGGAAACCTCGCCCTTCCGTCTGTTTCCGCAGCGGGAAAACCTCAACATCGCCCTGGCGTGGTGGCGCGACGAGGGCCTCCCCGAGCAGTCCCTCCGCACCTCCGCGGCCCTTTTCACGGCCCGTCAGCACCGGCTCGGGCGGGTTGCGGAAATCGGCGGGGTCACCTTTTGGAACGATTCCAAGGCGACCAACTTTCACGCCGTCCATGCCGCCCTGGCGGAGTTTTCCTCCCCCGTTCTGTGGATTGGCGGGGGAAAACCCAAGGGTGGCGACATCGCCTCTTTTGCCGATCGCCTCCTCCCCCGGATCAAATCGGCCTTTCTCATCGGTGAGACCGCCCCCTTCCTTCTGGGGCGCCTTTCGGCCGCCGGGGTGGCGGCCCGCATGTTTCCCACTCTGCCGGCCGCGGTCCAGGCGGCTTGGGAAGCGGCCTCTCCCGCCGACAACGTGCTGCTCAGCCCGGGCTTTGCCAGCTTCGACATGTTCACCGGCTATGCTCACCGCGGCACCATCTTTGAACAGGCTGTCCTGGGCTTGAAGCCGCGCTGATACCCGCGGAAAGAAGCCTCTCATTCCTCGCCACACTTAACGGACATCACTCTTCTGAAAATTGAAAAACCGGATCATCCGGAGCACTCTCTCAAACTCAACGAAAGCAAACATCATGAAATGGAAAATCCTCAGCGCCGTGGTCGCCCTTCACCTCGTGGTCGGCGGCGGCCTTCTCCTTAGCGGCGGTTGCAAGAACCCCGCCCCGGCCAGCCCCAAGGGAAGCGTCATTCCGGCCAACACCCCCGTGGGCCCCTCCTCCGTCACACCCGCGCCGACCATCGTCACCACCACCGACTCCGGCGCCCCGGTGGTGAATCCCGGCTCGACGAACACCACCGTGGTTGATCCCTCGCTGGGAGGTAACCCGGCGGACACCAACTCGATCAACAACGGACTCGGCTCCGCCATCAACGGAAAGCCCGCCGGCCTGGAGGGAGGATCCTCCTACACCGTGGCCAAGGGCGACTCCCTCAGCCGCATCGCCAAAAAACACGGCACCACTTCCAAGGCCATTCTTGAGGCCAACAACCTCAAGTCCGATAATTTGAAGGTCGGCCAGACCCTGGTGATTCCCGGAGCCGGAGCGATTGCTTCCGGCCTTGCCTCATCCGATACGGTGAAGGCTCCCGCCACCACTGGGGAGCACACGGAATACACCGTCGTCAAAAACGACTCCCTCGACCGCATCGCCAAGAAGTTCGGGGTTTCCGTTTCCGACCTCAAGGCCGCCAACAACCTCAAGTCGGACACTGTCCGCCTCGGCCAGTCCCTCAAGGTTCCCGGCAAACACGACCTCAAGACTCTCGGCTCCTCCGCCCCGGCCCCCAAGAAACCCTCCGCCCCGGCGGTGGTTCCCGAAGGTGGCTCCAGCTACACCGTCAAGACCGGTGACACCGCCGATGTGATTGCCCGCCGCCATGGCATGACGACCAAGGACCTCCTGGCCCTCAATGGCAACCTGGACCCCAAGAAACTGAAGGTGGGCCAAAAACTGGTGGTCAAAGGTTCGGCCAGTGGCCCCGCCACTCCGGTTCCCTCGAAGGATGCCCCGGCCAAACCCGTTCCCGCCGGTGGTCCCGCCACTCCTGTCCCGGCCACTCCCGTGCCCGCCACCACCGGCGGCCTTCCTCCCATCAGCCTTTCCGGACCGGCCGCTCCCGCGCCTGCCAGTCCCGTTCCCAATACGGCGGCCCCGGTCATCGCGGCCCCCTCCGTCGAGGCCATCCCGGTGACTCCGGTGGCCAAGTAAGAGCCCGCCTTTCGCCATTCCGCCCATGGCCAGCAACATCGCATTCTCCGCCACCCACCCGGGAAGGTCCAACTGGCCTTCCTGGGTGGTCATGCTGGTCACGGGTGGCCTCACGCTTCTGGGGCTTTGCATCATCTACAGCGTGACTCAGGCCCGGGGCGGCGCGGACCCCCTGAAGTATCTCAAGCTCCAGCTCATCTGGCTGATCCCGGCCTTCTTCGCGGGTTATGCCATGCGGCTCCTTCCGTTGGAAAAACTTCGCCGGTGGACTCCCCTCATCATGTTCATCTGCGTCGTCCTTTGTGTCCTGGTCCTGATTCCGGGCGTCGGCTTGAAGATCAACGGCGCGCGCCGCTGGATCGGCCTTGGTCCGATGAGGATGCAGGTTTCCGATTTTGTGAAACTCGGCCTTGTTTACGTCCTGGCCGACTATCTGGCCAACAACCGCCGTGTCCTCTCCGAGTTCAAACGCGGGCTGGTCATTCCCTGCGCCATCCTCGGCGTGGCCTGCGTCCTCACCATCCTTCAGCCCGATGTCGGGACGACCCTCCTGATGGCCTCCGTTGGAGGCGCGATGCTTTTTGTGGCCGGAGTCCGCATTCTCCCGCTCATCCCCGTGGCCCTGCTGGGCGTCGCGGTTGTGACGGTGAAGGTCATCAACGACCCGGAGCGTCTGGACCGGATCACCTCGTTCCTCAACATCGAGGGGAGCAAGGACGCCGGCGGTTACCAGCTCTACCAGGGGATCATCGGCCTCTGCTGCGGCGGTCTCAGCGGCGTCGGACTGGGCAATGGCGGGCAAAAACACGCCTTTCTGCCCGAGGCCCACACCGACTTCATCTTCAGCACCGTGGGGGAGGAACTCGGTTTCATCGGAACCTCCTCCGTCGTGCTCGCCTTCCTGGTCCTCTTCCTGACCTGCATGTGGAACATGCGCCGGGCCACCGACCTGTTCCATTTCCTGATCTGCCTGGGCGCCCTGCTTTTCGTCACGATCCAGGCCTGCATCAACCTCGGTGTGAATTCGGCCCTGCTTCCGACCAAGGGAATGTCGCTGCCCTTCGTCAGTTACGGCGGGTCCAACCTCGTCTGCATGTTCGCCTGCATCGGCTTGATACTCAACTGTTTCAACCGCTGGAACAACCCGGCCCTGACCCGCCCGCGGGACTTTGCCGTCTCGGCCGGCGAGCCTTCCCCGGACATCTCCGCCCAACCCGCCACCACCTGAGCCTTCCGCCGTGAACCCGACCAAGCCACAACGAATCGTCATCTCCTGCGGAGGCACCGGCGGGCATCTCGCCCCCGGCATCGCCCTGGCCCAGGAACTCCGCTCCCGCGGACATGAATGCCTTCTCCTGGTCAGCCGCAAGGCGGTGGACACCACGTTGTCATCGAAGTATCCCGAGCTTCGTTTCGAGGCCGCCCCCGGCGGCGCCTTCTCGCTCCATCCGGTGAGATTTTTCAAGTTCCTGGGTTCGCTTCTGTCCTCGGTGCGCTTCTTCGGCCGCGTCCTCAAACGTGAGCAACCCGTTGCCGCCGTGGCGTTTGGGGGGTTCACCACCGGCGGTCTCGCCCTCGCCGCCGCGCTGGCCCGCGTCCCCCTGGTCCTGCACGAGGCCAACCATGTGCCCGGCAAGGCCATCCGCGCCTTCCGTCCCTTTGCCGCCAAGGTTTTCGCCCCCCCCGGCTCAAGCTGGACCGGGGCCTACACCCCGCTCGGGTTCCCCCTGCGCGCCGAGTTCACCGCCCGTCCCCGCGACGCGGCCCGCGCCTCACTTGGACTTCCCTCCCACGGTCATCTGCTGGTCGTCCTGGGCGGATCCCAGGGGGCCCGCGCCCTCAATGCCTGGGCTGCCGAGTCCGCGCCGAAACTCGCCGCCGCCGGCTGGCATGTGATCTGCCTGACGGGTGCCGGATCCGCTGCGGAGGCCACCGCCAGCCACCCCGGTCCCGATGGCCTGCCCCGCCTCTTCCGCACCGTTCCCTTCTGCCACACCATGCCGGAACTGCTTTCCGCCTCCGACCTGGCCCTGGCCCGCTCCGGGGCCGGCACCGTGGCCGAGCTCCGCGTCTGCCATGTCCCGGCCTTCCTCGTTCCCTATCCGCACGCGGCCGACAACCACCAGCAGGCCAATGCGGCCGCGGCCGTCAACGAGGGCTGGGCCTACTCCCTGCCCCAGGAAAACCTCGACCGCCTCCTGGACCTCATCCTCGGCACCGCACCCGGCAGCCTCCGCCATGGCACCTGGCTCAACGCCCTCCGCCTCAGCACCGACAACGCCCGCGTCCAGCTGGCCGACGAGGTTCTCGCCCTTTCGCCCGCCCCGCCCGGTCCCTCCGGCTTCCCCCTCGCGGCCCTGCTCTGACTCCCCCCACTTTTCAGCACTGCCTGACTTCAAAGTTTAACGTTCGGCGTTCCTTTCCTTCCCCTTGACCCTCAACACCCCGCAGACCGCCCCCGCTTTCCCTCCCGCCGAGAATTATTTCTTCGCGGGCCTGGGCGGCATGGGCATGGCCCCGCTGGCCCTCTATCTCCGGTCCGCCGGACACCAGGTCTGCGGCTGTGATGACCATCCCCGGCCCGAGGTGGCCGCCCTGCTGAGGCGTGCCGGCCTGGAGTTGTTGCCGCCCACGGCCGTTCCGCCCCAGACCACCCGCGTGGTCTTTTCCAGCGCTGTTCCCCCCGCCCATCCGGTCCGTCAGGCCGCCGAAGGGCGCCGCCTGCCCATTCTCCGCCGCGGCCGTCTCCTGGCCGAAATCTCCGCCCGTCACCGCCTCGTCGCCGTGGTGGGAAGCCACGGCAAAACCACCACGACCGCCCTGCTCGTTTCCGCCTTGGGCTCGCAACACTTTCCGGTCAGCCACGTCCTCGGAGGGCTGTTCCAGGGCGACAGTCTGCCGCCCGCCGCCTTCACCGCCGAAAGCGACTGGCTGGTGGCCGAGGTGGACGAGTCGGACGGCACCATCGAGCACTTCAGCCCCGAGGTCACCGTGGTGGTGAACTTCGACTGGGACCATCCCGACCACTACCGGACGGCCGCCGATCTGGAGGAGGCCTTTGGCCGCCTTTTCTCCCGCACCCGGGGCGCCGTGCTCATTCCCGTGGGGGACCCCGTCCTGGAGCGCCTCGCCCCCCGCGCGCCCCGCGTCCTCCGCTACGGCCCGGGCGGTGATCTGGAAATTGTTTCCCATCAGACGTTTGAGAACAGCCAGAAACTGAGCCTCGACGGCCCGTTGCTGGCCTCTGGTTCGAACTCATCACTTGCCACTCATCACTCATCACTTGCCTCGGTTGCCGTCACTGTCGCCGCCACCGGCCCCTTCAACCGGCACAACTCCCTCGCCGCGCTGGCCGCGTCCATCCTGATCACCGGTTCGGCCCCCGCCGGGGAGTGTCTGGCCTCCTTTCCGGGGGTGCGCCGCCGCCAGAATGTCCTCTTTGAACGGCCGGGACTCACCGTCCTGGAGGACTACGCCCACCATCCCGCCGAGATCGCGGCCCTCTTTACCCACGCCCGCGAACGCTGGCCCGAGCGCCGGCTGGTCTGCGTGTTCCAACCCCACCGCTACACCCGGACCCGCCAGTATCGCGCCGATTTCGCGCGCGTCCTCGACCGTGCCGACGTGGTCGTGCTGAAGGAAACCTACGCCGCCTCGGAAGTCCCTCTGGAGTATGGCCATGCCAGCGACATCCTGGCCCTCATGGCCCACCCCAAGGCCGCCATCGTCGAAAACTTCGAAGCCCTCTCCGCCACCCTCGACCGCGCCACCGCACCTGCCTCGAACTCATCACTCATCACTCATCACTCTTCACTTGCTTCGGTTGTCTTGTTCGTGGGTGCCGGTGACATCGAGGAGTGGGGGCATGAAACCGCGCGCCGCCTGCTGGGCCGTGAACAATGGTGGACCTCCCTCCGCACCGCGCTTTCCCCGGAAACCCTTCTGGAACGTGACGCGCCCCTCGGCTCCCGCACCACCCTGGGAGTGGGAGGCCGGGCAGCGTTTTATGCCGAACCCGCCGGCGAGGCCGACCTTTCCTACCTGTTGGGCAGCCTGCGCTCGGCCGCCATGCCTTTCTTTATCCTGGGCCGCGGCTCCAATCTCATTGTGGACGACGAGGGATATGCCGGTCTGGTGATCCGCCTTTCCGGTGCCGCCTGGTGCCGCCTCGAAAATCTGGGTGGCGGACGTCTTTTGGCCGGGGCCGGGGTCAGCCTCAAAAAACTCTGCGCTTTTGCCGGCCAGGAGGGCCTGGGTGGCTTTGAGTTTCTGGAGGGGATTCCCGGGACGGTCGGAGGCTCCCTCCGCATGAACGCCGGAGCCATGGGGGGATGGATCTTTGATGTGGTCGCCGAAGTCCGCCTCATGACCCGCGAGGGCGACATCCACCACCTGCCGCGTTCCCGCTTTCACGTGGACTACCGTTCGTGCGCCGAGCTGAAGGACGCCGTCGCCCTGGGCGCTGTCTTGGAAGGTGTCCCCGCCCTGCCGGCCGACATCCGCACGCGCATGGCCGCCCTGGCGGAAAAACGCAAAGGTTCCCAGCCCCGTGCCGCCAGCGCCGGATGCGCTTTCAAAAACCCCGCCGGTGATTCCGCCGGACGCCTGATTGATTCGCTTGGACTGAAGGGCCGCAGTGTGGGCCAGGCCGAGGTCTCGCCCGTCCATGCCAACTTCATTGTCAACCGCGGCGCCGCCACTTCCGCCGATGTCCTCGCCCTCCTGCGTGACATCCGCTGCGAGGTGAAAACCCGCTCCGGCATCGAACTCGAGCCCGAGGTGCTGCTTCTCGGCAACGAATGGTCCGAGGTGTTGAAGGACCCTGCCACGCCTTCCTTTCCTTCCGTTTTTTCGCCCCCGGGCCCGGTTCGGACCCCGGAAGGGCCGCCCCACAAAACCTAAAGCCCACATGTCCCCCCAACTTGTCATTTTTGCCGGCGGTGTTTCCGCGGAGCGCGAGGTTTCCCTCCGCTCGGGCGAAGCCCTCCGGACCAGCCTTTCGGCCCGGCACGATACCCGTCTCCTCGTCCTTTCGGAATCCTCCCTGCCCTCCGGCCTTGATCCCTCCCGCCATGTCATCGTGCCCGTGCTGCACGGCACTTTCGGCGAGGACGGCCAGCTGCAGGCCCTGTTGGAGGAGGCCGGGTTTTGCTACGCCGGCTGTGACGCCGCCGCCAGCCGCCTTTGCTTCGACAAGTCCGCCACCAAGGACGTGGTTTCCCGCGCCGGAGTGCGAGTCTGCCCCGATGTCCGATTCCACGACGGCGTGCGTCCCGATCCGCGTGATGTCATCGCCCGGCTCGGTTCCGAGCTGATCGTCAAACCCTCCTGCCAGGGCTCCAGCGTCGGCCTTTCCGTCGTGTCCGGCCTGGACGAGCTCCGGACCAAACTCGGGACCTGCACCCAGGGCGAGTGGCTCATTGAGACCCGGGTGTCCGGCCGGGAGCTCACCATCGGCATCCTCGATGGCAAACCTCAGGGCATCATCGAGATACGGCCCAAGTCCGGCATCTACGACTACACCTCCAAATACACCGCCGGGGCCACCGAATACCTCGCTCCCGAGGACCTGCCCCCCGCCGCAGTTGACAAGGTCGAGGCCTACGCGGCCATGGCTTTCCGCGCCTGCGGGGCGAGGGATTTTTCCCGGGCCGATTTCATTCTGCCACCCGGGGGCGACCCCGTTTTCCTCGAGATCAACACCCTGCCCGGACTCACCGCCACCAGCCTGATGCCCAAGTCCGCCCTGCGCCGTGGCCTGAACTTTGACCAGCTGGCCGACGCGCTCGTGGCCCCCGCCCTGGCCCGCTGGAAACAGAGGCACGGGATCAGGGAAATTTCTTAACCACTTCCTTAAACTCACCACCCCTCCCATCTCGGATCCCGAATCTCGCTTCTCCCATGGCCAAAAAGAAATCAAACATCCCGGCCCCGACGCCCGTAAGCTGGCGCGACATCCCGCGCGAGATTCCCGACCATGTCGCCACGCCGGCCGGCCGTGTCCGCCAGCTCAAGGGATTTTTCAAGATCTACGCCGTGGTCTGTGGCGCCGTCCTCTGCGTGCTTCTGGTGCTGGCCGCCCCGCGCCTTTCCCGCGAGTTCCAGGCGGCCCTGGCCGCGCGCATTCCGGATTCCCCGGTCAACCACGTCGAGATCCACTCCAACGGCCCGCTGAACCGCAACATCGGCTGGTTCAACAGCCATGTGGGCCTGCCGGCCAATTCCACCCTGCAACGCTTTGACCATGTGGCTCTTCGGAATGTCCTCCTCGGCTTCGGCCAGATCGAGTCGGCCGTGGTGGAAAAAAAGGTCCCCGACCGGCTGGTCATCACCCTCACCGAACGCACCCCTTTCGCCCGCCTGGCGGTGAACGGGCCCGACGGCCTTCCCTCGATCCGCATGTGCGCCACCGACGGCATCCTTTACGAGGGGTATGACTACGCCCCGTCCTTCTTCAGCTCCCTTCCCTGGGTCACGCTCCGCTCCCTCCAGCGTGACGGCCAGGGCGGCTTCAAACCCGCCCCGGAGATCACCCTGGCCCTGGAGCTTCTCACCGTGGCCCGCCGCCAGTTCCCGGAACTCGCGGCCAGTTTCAAGACGGTGGACCTGACCCATTACTACGGCGACCGCAACGACCCCGCCTCCTGGGTCACCGTCAACTCCACGATGGTGACGCGCATCCTCATCCCCTCCAACGGGTTCGATAAGTCCCTCAACCGGCTCCGCTCCGACCTGGCCCGCCTTCGGCGCGATGTGGGGCCGCTGGCCGAGGTGGATCTGCGCCGCCTGCCGGGCTCACCTTTCCAGTCCGAATACACCATCGTTCCGGTCCCGCCCCCGGCCCCGCCGGCGGTCCCCGCCAAAACTTCCCGCGCCACCGCCTCCCTGCGCCGGCTCTGATTTCTTCCCCACCTTCCAACAATCAAAAAAATAACCTCATGAAACGCACCATCGGAGCCATTGACATCGGCACTTCAAAAATCGTCGTCCTCGTCGGCGAGCTGGATTCCAGCGGCGTCAACATCATCTGCCACCACGAGGGCCCCTCCCGCGGCCTGATCAAGGCCGAGATCACCGATTTCCAGGCCGCCTCCCGCGCCATCAACGATGTCGCCCACATCGCCGAAAAGGTCGCCAAGCTCCAGCTCAACGAGGTGCTGGTCTCCATCTCCGGGGCGCACATCACCGGCAGCCCCAGCCTCGGCACGGTCAACGTCACCAGCGGCGACCGCATCGTCAGCCATGCCGACATGCGCCAGGCCCGCAAACTCGCCGTTGATGTCAGCCCCCCTCCCGGCCGCGTTTATCTCGCCCACCTCAACAACGGCTACGTCCTCGACGGGCGCCCCGTGGCCAAGCCCATCCACCTCCAGGGGGAGCGCCTCGAGTCCCGCTACCTCATGCTCACCGGCGACCAGACCAAGGTCACCGACGTGCTGCGCCTCATCAACGCCACCGGCCTGACTCCCGCCGAGCTCTGCGCCTCCTGCATCACCTCCGGTTTCATCTCCGCCACCGAGGAGCAGAAACAGCAGGGTGTGCTGGTCCTCGACATCGGGGCCGGGGCCACCGGCTACAGTCTCTACCGCCAGGGCATGGTCTGCTCCGCCGGTTACATACCTGTTGGTGGTGAACATTTTACGAACGACCTCGCCATCGGCCTCCGCATCTCCCACGACCAGGCCGAGCGCCTCAAGGTCGGCGAGAAGGGCCGTTGCGTGGCCGAGGAGCAGGAGAAGCGCGAGACCCTCATGCTGCTGGGCGACCTCAGCATCGGCGACCGCAGCATCCGCCAGCACGCCGTCTGCCAGATCCTCGAATCCCGCGCCAGCGAACTGGTCTCCCTGGTCCGCGAGCGCCTCGGTCCCGGATTCGACCCCCAGCAGCTCGGCGCCGGCATCATTTTGACGGGCGGCGGTTCCCGTCTGAAACGCCTGCCCGACCTGGCCTCCCGCGTCCTGGGCGCCCCGGCCCGCGTCTTTGCCGGCCGCGCCAACATCATGGAGTCTGTCTCCGCCCCCGAGTTCACCGCCGCCCTCGGCCTTTTGCACTATGGGGTGATGGCGCTGCAGGAATCCGCCAATGAGCGCGCCGCCGCGAACAAGGGCGGCTCCAAGCTCTTCAAAATGGCCCAATCCCTTTTCCAACGCTGAACCAGCAAACCGAACTAAGAACACCGAACGTCCAACGCTGAACTTCGAAGTCAGAGGCACCGCGCTTCGCGCCTTTGAAAGGAGCCGCAGGCGCTGACCCTAACTTCAACGTTCAAGGTTCAAAGTTCAACGTTCACCAACATCCTCCTTCCCACTTTAAACACCCCCCCGCCATGACCACCGTCCAAGAAATTTCCCAGAAACTCAGCCAGGAGGGCGTCCGCGCCAAGGTGTTCGGCCTCGGCAACGCCGGCGTCAACATCCTCGACCGCCTCCGCCTCGACCAGCGTCTCGAATCCCTGCCCCTCGCCGTCGTCAACACCGACGTCGCCTCCCTCAACAACTCCCCGGTCCAGGAGAAGATCCTGGTGGGCCGCTCCGTCACCCGCGGTCTCGGCGCCGGGGGTGATCCTGATCTGGCCCGCAAGGCCGCCGAAAGCGACCGCGAGGCCCTGACCCGTTCGATTTCAGGCCTTGACCTCATCTTCCTGGTGGCCGGTCTCGGAGCCGGTGCCGGCACCGGCCTGGCCACGGTCATCTCGGAGATTGCGGCCGAGACGGACGCCCTGGTCATCGCCTTTGTCACCCTGCCTTTCACCCTGGAAGGCGCCCGCCGCAGCGAAATCGCCAACCAGGCCGTCGAGCAGCTCCGCAAGAAGTGCCACGCCGTCATCACGTTGCCAAACAACCTGGTCCTCCAGGCCATGGCCCCCGACGCCACCGTGCTCGACGCCTTTGCCTGCGCCGACCAGTGGATTGATCGCGGCCTTCTTTCCATCGTCGGCATGCTCCGCCGCGAGGGGATGCTCTCCGTGGACTTCTCCACGTTGCGCCGCACCCTCAACCACCGAGGCGCCGGCGCCGTTTTCGGACTCGTGGAATGCAGCGAGGACTGCTCCGACGAAAAGATCGTCAGCGAACTGGCCAACTGCCCGCTGCTCCACGGCTACAACCCCGGGCTTTCCTCCAAAACCGACGCCCTCGTCGTCCATCTCGAAATCGGACCCACCTTTGGCATGGCCCGCGTCAACTCGCTGCTCCAGGCCGTGACCGAACGCTTCCGGGCCCGCTACAACAACGCCATCGGGGCCCACGTCGAGGAGCAGCTGCAGGGCCGGGTCCGCCTGCTGGTCCTGGGTCAGGTCCTGCCCGCCAGCATGCGCACCCATGCCGGCGTGACGCGCGCGCCCCTGCCCCGCGCCTTCCCGGCCGAAACCCGCGCCCCGCGCTCCTCGCAACCCAGCGCCTCCCTGGCGGCCCATGGCCAGGGCGTGGCCCAACCCTCCGAGGGCCAGGTGGAATTCGCGTTCAGCGAGGATGCGGCCCGTCCCCGGGGTGTTTTTGAAAACTCGGCCCGCAGCCTCCACAATGGCGAGGATCTGGATGTCCCCACCTACCTCCGCCGCGGCCTCCGTCTGACCGTCTGAGCCTTGGTGGCGCTCAGGGCAGCGTGCCGGCCCCGCTCAAAAGTTTGCCGTCCCGCAGCTCCGGCTTTGCCTTCCGTCCGGTGGCGAAACGTGGTTCCGCCACGGCAAACGGCGCGGTCGGTGCGGGTGTGGCGTCGCGGAGCGCGGCATCCCAGCTCAGCTCTTTGAAGTCCTCCAGGCCGCGTCCCGGGGTGCATCCTGTTTTCGGCGCGTCGCCGCGGGTGACGTTGCCGGCGATGGTCACACCCTCATGTCCATTGGGGAACAACACCGCGCTGGCGTCCCGCGAGTAGAGGATGTTGTTGGCCAGCACCATGCCGGCCCGCCCGTTCCACGAGCCGCCCCGGAAGGCGTGCCCGGTGTTGACCACGGTGTTGTGGATGAACTCAAGGCCGAGGGTCTTGCCCTGGTGGTCCGTGCTGGAGAAACCGGCCCCTTTGCCATTGATCAGCAGGTTGTCGCGGACGATGGCCTCGCCCTGGACCTGCATGACATTGTCCTCGCTGCGGTAGCAGACATTGCGCTCGATGACGTTCCGGGCGCGGCCGCCAGTCCCGTAAACCGTGATGCAGGGGTAGTTGCAGTCGTGGATGTCGTTTTCGGCCAGGAGGTTGCCCCAGGAGCCCTGCTTGATCTCAATGCCATCACCCTGCTCGCCCCGGCAGTCGTGGACGTGGTTGAGGGCGATGACACTCTCGCTCATGATGTGGGTGGCGTTGTTCCCGCCCAGATACATCCCTTCGGCCGTGCCGCCGCCGTGGTGGAGATGGTTGCGGGTCAGGTGCAGGCGGCTGGTATCGGCGCTGTTGGCGCTGAGGCAGACGTCGCCGGTGTCATGGATGTGGCAGCGGTCTATCCAGACATTGCTGCACTGGCCGAGACGAAGGCCGTGACTGCCGCCCGTGATCTCAAGTCCTTTGAGCAGAAGATGTTGAACCGGTCCGCCCTGGCCCAGGTTGAGGACGTTTTGCCGGGCGTCGGACCGGGTGATGACCACTTGCGCCCCCTCGGCGGCGACGATGGAAATGGGAGCCTCGGCACGCCCGGAAACGCGGATGTCCCAGAACGCGTCCACGCGGTAGGCGCCGGAGCAAACTTCCAGCCGGTCTCCCGGCAGCAGCGCCGACACGGCTTGGACGAGTTGGGCTCCCCTCTTCTCCGGCGACAGGCCCTCTGCCGGTTGGAGACGGAGGGTGCGGAGCGGCGGCACCGCGCCCCAGGCCGGGTCATAGCCGGCGGCCGGCACCGGTTGGAAACCGCAAAGCAGGAGGCAGGTCAGGCTGGCAAGTGTGGCCGGGCTCACGGATTATCGCTCTCCGAACTGTTTGCGGTAGAGGGTTTTGAAGGGGTTTTCGGACGGTCCGACGGCGTTCTCATTGACCATCATCGGCACCACGGTGGCCCACCAGGTCTCATATTGTCCGGCCATGTCCTTCACCACGTCGGGATGTTCGGAGGCGAGGTCGCGGGTTTCGCCGGGATCGGCCTTCACATCGAACAACTGCCAGAAAACTTTGGTGGCGTTTCCCTTGGGGGAGACGAGGTGCCAGCGGGTGGTGCGGACCGAGCAGTTGTCGTATTTGCCCGTGGCCGGCGGAGCTCCTTTGGCCCAGCGGCCCACGTGGGTGAAAAGGGTCCGATCCGCCCAGTCGGCCTTGGGGTTGCCGAGAAGCGGGACGAGGCTGCGCCCCTCGATCTGGGCCTTGGTTTTGTCGTCCAGCGCGGCACCGGTGACCTGCGCGAGGGTGGGGAAAAAGTCCACGTGGGCGGCGAGGGCTTCGCGTGTTCCCGGGGTGATGTAGCCCGGCCAGCGCCAGAAGGAGTTGGCCCGCGTGCCGCCGAGCCAGGCCGTGCCTTTGGCCCCGCGGTTGCCGGCGGAAAAAACCTTGGTCCCGGCGGCGGACCCGTTGTCGCTCATGAAGATGACGAGGGTGTCGCGCTCCAGATCCCATTCGCGCAGCCGGTCCAAAAGCCTGCCGACATTGTCGTCAAGGTTGCGGAGCATGCCGAAGAAACCGGCCGTCTCCTTGTTTTTCACGGCGTCGGCGTAAAGGGCGGAGTCCTCCGGTTTGGCGTTGTAGGGGGCGTGGGGAGCGTTGGTCGGGAGGTAGGCGAAAAAGGGTTTCTTCCCCTTGTTCGCGGCGATCCAGGAGGTGGCCTGGGCGAAGAAGACATCGGTGCAAAATCCCTTGGTCCTTTCAAAGGTGCCGTTGTGGAGGATGGCGGGGTTGAAGTAGGTGTTGCCGGGGGCGTCGCCGCAGCTGCCGGGGTAGGTCTGGCCGATGCCGCCGGCCCCGTGGATGAAGACCTCGTCGAAGCCGCGCCGGCCGGGCTGGTGGTCGGCCTCGTCGCCCAGATGCCATTTGCCGAAAATCCCCGTGGCGTAACCGGCGGTTTTGAGGACCTGGGCGAGGGTGACGGCCTCCAGGGTGAGCCGTTCCCGTTCGTGGATGGTGTGGGTCACGCCGTTTTTAAACTCATGGCGGCCAGTGAACAAGGCGCTGCGGGTGGGAGAGCAGGTGGGTGAGACGTGGAAGTCGCTGAAAGTGGCCGACTCGCTTTCCAGCCGGTCCAGACGGGGTGTTTTGAGGATCGGGTTGCCGTGTCCGGAGGTGTCGCCGTAGCCCTGGTCGTCCGTCAGGATGAAGATGATGTTGGGACGCCGGCCGGACAACGCGTCGTCCTCCGCCGCGCGCAGGTCAGGCAGCAGGAGCGAGGCCAGCAGCAGGAAAAGGGGCAGGCGTTTCATGAGTCGGACCTTACTTGGCCGCAGGCTTTTCGGCGGGCTTCTCCTCGCTTTCCTTGGCCGCCGCGGCGGCCGCCTTGCGTTTCAGAAGTTTGGTGTGGAGGAAGGTGTCGGGCGTGGTGTTTCTCCAGGCCGTGACCCAGAGGGTGGAAAGCATGTTGCCTCCGGCGAGGAGGCGGGCCTCGATGAACTCGCGGCCCTCGGGGACCACTTTCTCCTCCTTGTGGTGGAAGAGTTTGCCGTCCTTTTCGAGACGGTAGAGGGGCTCCACCAGTCTGCTCGACTCTATGGCGTAGCCCATCACGGCGGCGAAAACGGGGTCGCGCCCGTCGGCCTGCGGGGAAAGGTCCAGGGGCTTGGCGGTGGTGATTTTCGGGGTGAACTCGGCCAGTTTGATCGAGGCCTTTTCAATCAGTCCGCCGTCCACCCAGGCGTGGAAGCCGGGCCATTTGGTGAAACCCTCGGGGTTGTCCCCGACCCAGCCGTTGTTGTGCTCGGTCAGGTGGAGCGGTTGCGAGCCGTCGCCCACGTAGTGGCCGAGGAGGCCCATGTAATAGATGATGTCGGCCTTGGCGTTGGCCACCTCCTCGGCGGTGCCAAGTTCCTCATAGGCTTTGAGATAGGAGAAGGCCGATTTCAGTTTCCCGTAGTTTTCCGTGATGGCCCAGGGAAGGAAGCCGGGCCATTCGCGGGAGTGGTCGGCGTTTTTCTCCGGATCAATCTTCGGAAACTTGTCCAGGTGGGCGGCGCGTCCGGTGGCAAACTGGAGGGCGAACTCATACCGCAGGGACGGAACCTTCAGCGGGTCTATGCCGGCGAGCGGAAGCTGTTCCAGATCAAGGTAATGGTCGAGCCCGTTGGCCTGCTTGAGAGGCAGGTCGGCGGTGTTGCGCCAGCGGTCGGGCTCGCCGGAGAGAAACGCGATCCGTTCCTGGTAGGCGGGGATGCGGACGAAGGCGGGAAACTCGGCCGGCAGCCCCGCCAGGGCGATCTGGTTGACGATCCGGTGGCCCTCGGGGTCCCAGGCCTGGAGGGTGGCGGAGGTGCCGAGGGTGGCGGCGAGAAGGGACAGGGGAAGGAAACGAAAGGAGGTCATGGGGGTGAATTACTTGGCTGCCCCGGGATGGGCGAGGCGGAAAACGGTTGTCTGACGGATGCGGTCCACAAGGACCAAAAAAATCCCCGCCGGTCTGGCGGGGATGGGAAAGGCGGCGATGGGCTCAAACCGTCTTGTCCTTGCCGGGCACATACCACGAGTGGACCTCGTGCTTGGCGGCGAGATCCCAGACATCGGGGACAAGGTGGACCTCGCTTTCCAGCGCCTGCTGGGGGGTGACCTTCTGGCCCGTGTAGGCTGCCATGCGGCCCATGATGGCCATGAGGGTGGAGTTGGCCAGCATTTCGCCGTGGTTGACGGTTTTGCCGGAGCGGAGGGCGGCGAAAAGCTCGTTGTGCTCGATCTGGTAGGGGTCGTTGGTCTGCCCGTAGTTTTTCTTGGTGCCGTCGTGGAACTTCACCTGGGCGCCGTTGCCGTCAACGCGGATGATGCCCTTGGTGGTGAAGATGCGGTCGGAGACGTCGCCATGGCAGTTGTCCCAGTGGCGGCTGACGATCGTGCCGTAGCGGCCGTCCTTCCAGAAGTAGTTGCACTGGAAGTGGTCGAAGATGTTGCCCCCGGGGGAGGGAACGCTGCGTCCGCCGACCGAAACCACATATTCGGGGAGCTCGTCGTTGAAGGTCCAGAGGAGTTTGTTGACGTTGTGGATGGCCTGCTCGACGTAGCTGTCGCCGCAGGTCCAGGTGAAGTTATACCAGTTGCGGACCTGCCAGTCCTGGTCGCCGATGCCGGGCGGGCGGGTTTCGGCCGGGGGCATGGGTTTGACGATGCCGCTGATCCAGGTGCCCCAGCCGGCCATGACCTTGCCGAGGGAGTCGCCACCGTGGAGGTCGGCGTAGGCGGCGCGGAGCGAGTCCATGTGGCGCCAGTTGAAGCCGGACTGGATGTTGAGGTTTTTCTCTTTCGCAAGTTTCGTGGCGGCAATGACTTGGCGCAGGCCGTTGGCGTCGGTCGCGGCGGGTTTTTCGCAGAAGACATGGAGGCCGGCCTCAATCGCCTCCTTGAGCATCCGGGAGCGGAAACCGGGTGAGGTGCACAGCAGGACGACGTCTATGCCCGAGGCGAAGAGCTGCTTGTAACCCGTCAGACCCGTGAACTGGCGTTCGGCCGGGACTTGGACGCGGTCCTTGAAGCGGTTGGCCGTGCCCTTGACGGTGTTTTTGATCTGCCCGTCGTAGGCGTCGGCCGCCGCCCAGAAAACCGTGTTCACATCGGCCGTCATGGCCTGCATGAGGGCTCCGGAACCACGGCCCCCGCAACCCACAAGGCCGATCTTAAGCTGCTTGTCGAGAGGGGCTTGGCCCTGGGACAGATGGGGGAGAAGGGTGGCGGCGGCGGCGAGGCCGGCCGAGGTGGGAAGGAAGTCGCGACGGGTCATGGGAAAGGAAGGTGGTTTTGAGGGGGTGGGGTGGTGGGATGTTCCGTGTGGTGTCCGGGAAAAGTTTGTCAGGGGAGAGCTTTTTGGCTTGGACAAAACATCAGGCAAAGCACGGTGCCAGCCATGCGACAACTAATTTTTCTCTCCGGAGGGATTCTTTTGGGGGCCGGCTGTGGCCAGACCGCCTCCAACGCCCAGTCCCCGCGCCCCGTGTCGGACACGGAGAAAGTGGGCCGGGGCACTCCGGACCGGTTGGTGACGCCGGTGAACCAGATCGTGACCCCCCTGGGCAAACAGGTGGAACTGGCCGGGCTGCGCCCGCAGGTCCTGGCCCTTTCGCCCCATGGGAAATTTCTCGCCACTTCCGGGAAAACCTCCGCGCTGGTCATCGTCAGCCCCGACACCGGCGAGATCCTGCAGAAGGTCGCGCTGCCCAGCGAGAAGGACCGCGAACCCACGCCCGACGTGTCCTCGCCCAACATTCTCGCGCCCGACAAGGACGGCCAGCTCAGCTACAACGGACTCATCTTTTCGCCGGACGGCAGGTGGATCTACCTCAGCAATGTGGACGGCAGCATCAAGGTCTTCGCGGTCTCGCCGGAGGGCAGGGTGGCCCCGTCCCATTCCATTCCGCTGCCTCCCGTCCAGGGTCTGCGCCGCGACGAGGAGATTCCCTCCGGTCTCGCCCTATCTCCAGACGGATCAAAACTTTACGTCTGCTGCAACCTCTCCAACCAGCTCCATGAGATCAACCTGGCCGACGGAAAGGTGCTGCGGAGTTTCCCGGTCGGTGTCGCCCCCTTCGAGGTGTTGCTGCACGAGGGCCGGGCCTATGTTTCCAACTGGGGCGGAAGGCGTCCCGGCAAGGGTGATCTGACCGGTCCGGCGGGGCAGGGGACCGTCGTCCGGGTGGACCCCGTCCGCCACATCGCCAACGAGGGCTCGGTCAGTGTGATCCCGCTGGGGGGCGGGGAAACCAGGGAAATCCTGACCGCCCCGCACGCCTCCGCGCTGGCGCTTTCGCCGGACCGCCGCTGGCTCGTGGTGGCCAATTCCGGGGCCGACAACCTCAGTGTCATTGACACGAAAACGGACACCGTGGCCGAGACCATCTGGGTCAAACCCAAGCCCTCCGACCTGCTCGGGGCCACGCCCACGGCCCTGGCCTTTGATTCGAAGGGAAAACGCCTCTACGTCTGCAACGGCACGCAGAACGCTATCGCCGTGGTGGCTTTCGATCCCTCCGACAAGGAGTCCAAACTGTTGGGCCTCATGCCCGTGGGATGGTTTCCCTCCTGGGTGGTGTTTGACGCCGCCCGGGGCATGCTCCACGTCTCCAACCTCAAGGGCCATCCGCCCGCGCCGCGCGCCTACAAGGCCGCCGGGGCCGGTGAGGGCGCGCAGGGCTACAACACCCACCAATATACCGGTTCCCTTTCGCTTGTGCCTTTGCCGAAGGAGAAATCGCTCCCGGAACTCAGCGCCAAGGTCGCCCTAAACCTCCGCGCCGACCGCATCGCCGAGGCCTTTCTCCCGGCCCGTCCGGACCAGCCCGCCAGGGCCGTGCCCGAGCGGATCGGCGAGCCCAGCCTGATCAAACACGTCGTTTACATCATCAAGGAAAACCGCACCTACGACCAGGTGTTGGGTGATGTCGCGACCGGCAACGGCGACCCCAAGCTCTGCATCTTCGGCGAGCGTTTCACACCCAACCAGCACAAGCTCGTCAAAGAGTTCGCCCTCCTGGACAACACCTACTGCTCGGGCATCCTCAGCGCCGACGGCCACAACTGGACTTCCAGCGCCTTCGGCAACGACTACCTGGAGCGCTCCTTCGCCGGCTGGCCCCGCAGCTATCCCGACGGCATGGGCGACAACGAGTCCGACGCCCTGGCCTACTCCCCGGCCGGCTTCCTCTGGGACAATGTCAGGCGCGGCGGCCTTTCCCAGAGAAACTTCGGCGAGTTCATGATCCCGCGGATCAAATGGGCGGATGGCCGGAAGGGCTCACCCGGGGCCGCCGCGTGTTACAAGAGTTGGAAGGACAAAACCGGCGAGGTGACCTTCGCCTCCGAGCCCGCCGTGGCCTCGCTCAAGGATGTTTCGGATCCGAACTATGTCGGCTGGAGCATGTCGGTGCCCGACCAGTTCCGCGCCGACCGTTTCCTGGCCGACCTGAAACAGCGCGAGGCCTCAGGCGACTACCCGCGCATGACCTACGTCTGCCTGCCCAACGACCACACCAGCGGCACCTCGGCCAACTGCCCGACCCCGGCGGCCTGCGTGGCGGACAACGATCTCGCCCTCGGCCGCATCATCGAGGGGCTGAGCCACTCGAAGTTTTGGAAAGAGACGGCCGTGTTTGTCATCGAGGACGACCCGCAGGCCGGCTGGGACCACGTCAGTGGCTACCGCACCACCTGCTATGTGGCCGGGCCTTATGTGAAACGCGGCGCGACCGTCTCGACCCAATACAACACCACCAGCCTCATCCGCACCATGGAGCAGATCCTGGGGCTCAGGCCGATGAACCAGTTCGACGCCTCCGCCACCCCGATGCGGGACTGCTTCACCGACACGCCCGACCCCGCCCCTTTTGTTTCGGTGCCGAACAACATCCCCCTCGACCAGATGAACCCCGGCTCCCGCGCCGAGGTGAACCCGCAGCTGCGCCAGGACGCCCTGGCCTCCGAACGGATGAACTTCCGCGAGGTGGACAAAGCCCCCGAAGACGAGCTGAACCGCATCCTCTGGCGCGCCATGAAGGGGCCGAACACGCCGTATCCCGAGTGGGCGGTGTCGTCGGCCGTTGATGATGACGATGACTGAGACCAAAGCCATTTCATTACCCAGTCTCAAAACGGGCCGTTGCCACATTCAGGCCGGTTGAGTTCCCCTTTGCCTTAACCCTTACCGCGAGGCCCGCAGACGCACGAAGCGTTGCTGGCCTGAGCCGGCGGGAAGGGAGGCTTGGTAAACCCGGTTCACGCCGTCGTCGGAGACGAGGAGCGTCGTGACTCCCGCGGTGCTCCAGACGCCTCCGCTGACACGGTCGGACCATTCGGCCGCGCAGGTGACCTCCGCCGCCGCGACAGGTATGGTAAACTGGAGGACCAGTTGCGAGCCCTGCTGGGTGAGGGGAAGTTTGGAGGTGTCGGGTCGGGTGGGGTCGAGGCCGAGCGCATATTCCAGAAGGTTGGGACGTCCGTCGCCGTCGGGATCGGCTGTCGGGGTCCCCGGATTGCCCCGAGCCGTGGCCCAGTTTTCAAAGGATCCGGCAGGATACTGCGCACGGTAGGTGACACTCAGAACTGGCGCGTAACCACCGGTCTTGTCGGCCGATTCGGCAGTGCGGTGCCCCGCGCCTGTGACAAAGAAAGCCATGGCGTTCCCGGGAGTCCAACCGGAGCGGCTGGTCACCTCCCGGACCAGGGCCGAGATATCCGGGGTGCGCTGGTCGGAGCCGGCCTCTCCCAAGGTCGCCCAGGCGGAGGGTGCCCACGAGACTGAGGAGGAGACGCGTGGGCGGGCGGCCGCGCCCAGGCTGGAGGCGGTGGTGGTGAAGGCCGGAGCGTGGTCGGCCGCCTGGGCGGTGAGGGTGAGGTTGGTCGCTTCCGACTGGGCCTCGTCGGTGGTGAGCTGGATCGAGGAGGAGACGATGACCGCGCCGCGTGGCACGGCCACACCCTCAAAACGAAGGCCGACCGTCTGGTTGCCCAGGGTGCCGTCGTTGACGAGTTCGAGGTCGGTGCTGTCGAGGTTGACGACCCCGGCGGCGGACTGCTCGGCATCGTTGGCTCCCAAGGAGATGCCCGACGTCACGGTGACGAGCGGCGGGGGCGAGGCGAAGGTGAGGATGAGCTGCGGCGGGTTGCCCCCGGCCTTGTCGAAGGATTCGGCGGTGCGGTGGCCGGTGCCGCGGACGAGGAAAGTAAGCGCCTGTCCTGAGGACCATCCGGGGCGCGAAACCACCTGCTGGACCAGCCCGGCCAGATTGGGCGTGCGCTGGGCCGGACCGGCTTCGCCCAGGGTGTTCCAAGCGGGAGGAGCCCAGGCCACGCGGAAGGGTGTCTCGGCGCGTGAACTGAGATCGCCGATGCCGGTGCCGATGGCTGTCGAGTCGTCCGCCGCTTCCACTGAGATCGCCAGGTTGGTCGCCTCGCTCTGCGCCTCGTCAGCAGTAAACTGGAGGTAGGCGCCGGTGACCACCGCGCCCTGCGGGAGGGCCAGGCCGGCGAAACGCAGGCCGATGAGCTGGTTGCCGAGGGCGCCATCGTTGACGAGCTCCAGATCGGTGCTGTCGAGGTTCATGACCTTGGCGGAGGATTCCTCGGCGTCGTCGGTTCCTGCCACGATGAGTCCGGTCAGGGGAGTCACGAGGAGGTTGATCATGGCCGTGTGCATGGAGCCGTTGGCATCGGTCACGCGGACCAGGGCGTTGGCCGGGCCCGCATCGGCAGCTGTCGGTGTGCCGCCCAGAACTCCGGCGGCGGAGACGGTGAGCCAGGTCGGGCCGTCCATCTTGGCAAACGTCAGCGGTGCTGTTCCGCCGACCACATCGGCCGCGAGGGAGGAGGCGTAGGCCAGGCCCGGGGTGGCCTCGGGTTTCCAGAGGTTTTGGACCGTGAAGAGGGGAGGCGTGGCGGTGGCCAGGGTGGCGATCTGGGCGTCGGTCAGGGCGCTGCTGAGGAAACGCAGGTCGTCCAGGCGGCCCTTGAACAGGGGATCGGCGGCGAAACGGCTGCGGCCCAGGTAGTTGTAGGTGGTGGCGGCGTCGGCCGGGTTGGCGGTCATGGCGGTGTTGGTCCCGACCAGCGCGCCGTTGACGAAGAGTTTGCCGGTGTTGCCGGAGAGGGTCAGGGCCACATGGGTCCACTCGCCGGGAGTGAGGGCGGGGCCCGTGACGGTCTGGTCGCCGTTGCCGCCGTTGATGGTGAAACGCAGCAGGCCGCCGGCCTTGGGCGTGAGGAAGAGGTGGTGTTCGGTGTCGCTGCCGAGGTCGAAAACGCGCTGCCAGTCGGCCCCGCCGCCCCAGTTGACCCAGCCGGCGAAGGTGAAGTCCGTGTTGTCGCCGGTGCGCGGTGTGATCTGCACGTAATCGGCCGCGCCGTCGAACTCCAGGGCCTGACCAAAACGGCCGGTGACGAAACGCGGAGCACCCACCCGCATGGCGTCCAGGCCGTTGCCCGACAGGTCATGGGTGTGGCCGTCAAAGGAGTAGCGGGTGGAGGTGCCGATCCCGGAATCGGGCATCTCCTGGAGGTAGGCCAGGGGGGAAACCTTGTCGCGGTAGGTCACGCCGGCTGCCGTCAGCGAACCATCGTCCCAGACGGCGCGGCGGACATCCTCGACCCAGTTGTAGAGGGCGTAGCGCTCCACCCAGGGGGTGTTGTCGAGCATCTCGATCATGGCCGCGAGGGTGGCCTGCTGCTGGGCGTAGGTCGGGTCCGGTCCGGAGGTCCAGTTGGCCCCGTTGTTGAACTCGGTGATCCAGAGGGGACGTTTCACGCGGTCGTGGACGCCCTTGAGAAAGTTGTAGAGCTGGGTGGTGGCCCCGGCGGGATCGGAGGCGGAGGAGTAGCTGCGGTAGTAGTGCAGGGCGACGTAGTCCACGCGGAGGTTGGCGGCGTCGGCCTGGTCCACAAAATCGTAGAGCCAGGTGAGGCCGCCATCGGTCGGGGCGGGCGAGCCGACCCGCAGGCCGGTGGCCAGGAGGTCGGGCCAGGCTCCGAGGGAGTCGGCCACGGTCATGTTGGCCTGGTCGGCGCTGTCGGGCTCGTTGAAGCCGAGGAGATGATTCACGCCGCGCGTTTTCCAATTCTGGTTGAGATCGGGCCACCAGCGGGTGTGGCGGATGGCCACGTATTCGCGGTCGAGAGGGGAGTTCTGGTCCAGGTTCCAGTTATACCACCAGTGGGCCTTGACCGGGGCGGCGATGTTTCCGCCGATGCCTTTTTTGGAAACCCAGCGCCAGGGGAAGACGCGGACAAAATGGGCGGCGTTGTCCATCCCGGCCGGCAGGATGCTCACCTCCAGGTCGCCGTCCTGGGCCACATAGTTGCGGCTCTGCCCCGCGCCGGACTCCAGGGTGGCCAGGGTCGCCATGTAGCCGCGCTTGAGTTTGAAGGATCTGATGGCGCCGGCCATGCCGCCCAGCAGCGTGTTGTTGTAACCTGTGTAGAGGGACAGCTTGCGGGAGTTTCCGGTAAAGTGCCGGCCATCAAAAACTTCCAGAGGTTGGAAGTCCGGGGCGTGGGCCTGGACGGCGGCCCCGTGGGCGTATGAGGTGACCCTCACATTGGTCCCGGAAACAGCCGCCGCGCCCTCCACGCGGATGCGGCCCAGATAGGTCGAAACCACGGAGCTGGGCACGACGCCGGTGAAAAGCAGCAGGGCATCGGGTGAGTCGAGATTGACGACGCAGCCCGGCAGGACATCGCCTGTGCCGGTCAGCCGCAGTTCCGAGCGGCCGGACAGGGTCACGACCGTATCGGTCAGACTGGCGGCGGTGCGGACCTCGTCACGCAGCCCGAGGGTTTGCGCGTGAAGCGGAGCCACCCAAGCCAGCAGGCAGCCGAGGAGAAACCTCGCGCAACGAAAGGGGGCAACCGCAGGGCAAGACATGGGGGAAGGAGGAAGATGCGAGGGTAGTCTGTCCTCGGTTCCCGTAAACCTGAATCCGCCGGTGGCAACAATCAGGCTTCAGCGAGGCCGCTCCATCGCGCGCCTACTTTCCCGAAGTCAGGACCTTGACGATTTCCTCCGCCTCGGCGGCAGTGAATCGCCCGGTGATCTGAGCCTGGCCGCCCGTGATGGCGGTTTGGATGACCGGGGCGAAGAGCACCTTCCCGTCGAAGACGATGGCGAGTTGTTTGTGGAGGTTGGCCCCGGTGATTTCCCCAAACCGTTTCCCGCCGGCTGCGGTCAGGTCCAGTTTGATGATGGCAAACTCGTTCTCGGTCGCGAAGCTGGCTCCGGCCACGGCGGTTTCGTCGAGGAGGATTTCGCGGCGCAGGCGGAAGGTTTGTTTGCCGTCGCGGCTGGCCACGGTTTCGGCGTCGCTCTCACCTTCGGCGGCGGCGAGCCGGAACTGAAGCCTCGGAAGTTTCACCGGCGAAGGTGCGGTCGTGGAGTGGCGGGGCGAGGGTGAGTTCAGGACTTTGGAAGATGCCGCCTCCGGGAGCGTTGTTTCGACCGTCCGTTCGAGTCGGTTGCTGATGTCTTTGAGTTTGCCCACCAGCTCCTGCTGCCGGGCGGTGTCGCTAGTCAGCGCCGCAGCCCGCATTTCCGTGAGAAGCTGCTCCTGCTGTTTCATCAGCGCCTCAGCCTCGGTGCCCTGGAGCAGGCGTTTGATCTCGGCTGTGCGGCGGGTGATTTCCTGGCCGAGTTCAACCCGGGCTTCGGGCGTGCCCATGTCGTGGTTGTTGGCAAACGAGTTGGCGAAGCCCTGTATTCCTGACATCAAGCCTGAGACTTCGGGAGGGATGGGTTTAAAGGCGGATGGGGTCGTGCTCTGCGGCGAAACTCCCTGCTTTTCCTTCTCTTGCACCAGCTTGTAGCGCACTTTCAAGCCGAGCGGTTCGTCGTAAATCTGCAGGGCTCCTTTAACGTCTTCGCGCGTGATGAAGATATAAAGGCTGTCCTTGGTTATGGATGGAGTGGTATTCCTGAAGGTGAGGCCAGAAGTCGGGGAGGCTTCCATATTCTCCCGCCAGTTTTTCATCTGCTCCAACGCCTGTTCGAGCAGGTCGGCCGTGAGGCTTTCGAAGTCCCCTGGTTTTACCGGAGTGCAACTGTAGCAGGCCCGCATATCCAGGGCGGTCAAAACACCGGTGAGACCGCCGGATGTCATCTGCGAGGCAAACAAGTCCACTCCCGCCGCACTAAGATTCAGATTCCTGCCCGGCCTAAAGTCTCCGGAGGCGAGGTTCAGAGCGTATTGGTCTGGGTTGGATGGCTTAATGACGCGTTCGATCACCGGGCCGAAAGACGATTCTGATGTCACCACCGGCTTTGCCGAGGGCTGGTCCAGCCGTTTGACCGGCACGTTGGGCAGGACGATCTTCCCGCCCCAGACCTGATTCACTCCGTTGCTGCCTTCGAGCTGGCCCGGGTTGGGGGTCAGGATGACTTCGGCGGTTTTGGTTTCCGTGCCGGGTTGGGGAAATTCTTCGGAGACGATTTCACCTCCGGATGAAGTGGTGGAGTCGTTGGTGTGGAACGTGTAGAAAGAACCGCAGGGGATGTTTTGTTTTCCCAGGCGCACTTGGACATCGAAACTGAGCGGCAGGGGCGGCGTTGCGGGGAGGTTGAAATCCACCACGGCGCAGACGCCCTTGCCTTTGGGCCGTAGCAGAAGGGACTTTACGGAAAGGCCGTTTTTGGTCGGGTCCTGCGTGGGATCTAGGGTGGTTTGCACCAGAACGGAGTCGCGCGGGTGGATGACGAAGTCGAGTTCGGCCGTGCGGGTCCAGCGTTTCGCGCCTTGGGGCCAGTCGCTGAACGGGGCAGTCTGGGGAAGGCCTTTGAGGTCGTCGCTGGTGGCCAGCACGCTCAGGGTTTCGATTTTCAACTTGTGGTTCCCGGCAGGCAGAGCGGGAAGTTTCCAAGTCTCAGACAGGTCTGAGTTTCCCCATCTTCGGTAGGTGGTATCTGGGTTTCCCCGCATGAGTTCCTGGCCGTCCACGGTAACCTTCAGCGGGCTGTTCATGAGACCAAAGTCCAGAAGCCGATCCCGCCACCGCCATCCGTATTCAACGGTGAGGGTGAGGTGGGTCGCACCTTCTTTGAGACGGGTTTCGACTTTGTGGCGAAGATCGCCGTGCAGTGCCGTGAGAAACTCTATCTTTTGCGCGACGGTGAGACTTGCTGCTAAATGGTCCAGCAGATGGTCCAGCCAGAAGAGCGGTTCGACCTTACCTTGAGGATACTTGCGGCGCAGCCAGCCGGTCAGGCCGTCCATCAGGTTTTGGATTTCGGCCGGGGAGAGGTTGCGATTTTCCAACTCCTGCCAGGCCCAGGGAAGGTCAGACTTTTCCACGCCGGCCGCGATGACCTCGGCGGTGTTCGCGCGGGTCAGGCGTTCAGGGGATTCGGCCAGGGCGCGTGTGTCGGACGGTCCGAAGGATACAAGGACAAGCGCGAGGGCGATGATGGGCAAACCACAGGAGACGAGGACCATACGTGAAGTGAGGCCGCGGGCGGGCCGCCCTTCCTTTCCTCTGGATCGTGCCCACAGCAAGACGGCCACGGCTTGGAAAAGGAAAAGAACCGCGAACATCAGGAGGGTATCCCGGGGCGCACCCTTGACATAGGCGATGAGGAAAAATCCGGTGAGAGCCGCTGGGCCTGCCAGGATGGAAAAGGTGGTCCAAAGTTTCCCTTTGCTGGAAATTTCAGGGGATGGCTTCGGGGTGGCAGAACTGGCAGGTGCCTGCGCATGGTTTGAGGCCATTTCCCCTTTGTCTGAACCAGGGGAAACCTCGCCTTCTTGCGCCAAAGTTTCCATCTCTGTGCGGAAAGCCTCGGCACTGCGGTAGCGTTTCTCGGGCTCCTTTTCGAGGGCGCGGAGCAGGATCTCGTCCAGGCGCACGTCTATCCGCACCTTACGTGAAGGGGCGATGACCTCTTTCCCCGGACGTTCGCCGGTCAGCATCTCGTAGAGCACGACGCCGAGGGCGTAGATATCGGCCCGGTGGTCCACCTCGCCGGGGGCTTGGATTTGCTCGGGCGACATGTAGCTGGGCGTGCCCATGACCTTGCCGGCGTCGGTCAGGTCGTTGGAGGAGAGTGGTTTGCCTTCGTCCCTGGCTTCGTCCGGACGGCCCACGATCTTGGCCAGGCCGAAGTCGGCCACCTTGACGCGGCCCAGGCGGTCAATGAGGAGATTTTCCGGTTTGATGTCGCGGTGGACGATGCCGTGGTCGTGGGCGAACTGGAGGGCGTCGCAGATCTGCGGCACGATGGCCAGGGCCTCGCGCGGGGTGACCCGGCCCGATTGGAGGAGTTGGCGCAGGTTGACGCCGTCGACGAACTCCATGACGAAGAAGAACAACCCGTCGGCCCGGCCGAAGTCGTGGATGGTGACGATGCCGGGGTGGCTGAGTTTGGCGAGGGAGCGGGCCTCCCGGGTGAAGCGGTCGGCGAAGGCGGCGTCCTGGCCGATGTCGGGCGGGAGGATTTTTAGCGCGACGACGCGGTCGAGTTCCCGTTGCCTTGCTTTGTAAACAGCACCCATGCCGCCCTGGCCGATGAAGGCGATCAGTTCAAGTTGGGGAAACTTGGGAGCGAGTTCGTCAAGGGTGGGGGGCACGAAGCGTGGCGTTTTCCCTTCGGCCTCGGTGCCGGAGGCGAAGGCTCCCTCCATCAGGCAGGCCGGACACAGGCCGTGGGGTGAGCCGGACTCGCGGGTTTTGCCGCACTTGGGGCAGGAGGTGGTGGTAGGCATGTCCGGATACTACTGAAAACGCGGCGCAAGGTTACGGACTTTCTCGAAAGCTCGACGACTCATTTCGACAGCACCTGAAACAGGTGGCGCATCTCGGCCTCGACATCTTCGGTGGGCGCGAGGGTCTCGGCGACCTGGGAGCGGATGAGCTCGCGGTAGCGTTTGCGCAGGCGGTGCACTGCCACCTTGACAGCACCTTCGGTCATGCCGAGCGAAAGTGCAAGATCGGCATAGGGTTGCGACTCGCTGCGTCCCTGGAGCGTCTCGCGGATGGCGGCAAACAGAGCACCCTTTTCTTCGGCCTGGTATTCGCCTTCGAGTCGGCCCACGACCTCGGCCAGGAGGGCCAGGGCCCATTGTTTTTCAAACACCGTGTCGGGCGAGGTGGCGGCGGCGGGTTCGAGATCGAAACGCTGCTCGGCGGAGGCCCAGTCGAGGGAAAGGTCACCGATGCCGCCGCCGCGTTTCTGGGCCGAGTTTTTCTTCCATTCGCCGGCCAGGAAGTGGTTCATGGCGGTGAGGATGAAGGAGCGGAAACGTCCGCGCTCCGGATCGGCGCTGGCCAGGGACTGCCTCCGGAGGAGCTGTTCGAAAAACGCCTGGGTCAGGTCCTGGGCGTCATGGGCGGAGTGGCCGCGACGGCGGACATAGGCGTAGAGCGGATACCAGTAGGTCTGGCAGAGCCGGGAAAGCGCCACGCGCGCGCCATCGTTGTCCCGGTGCGATCCGGCGTCGAGCACCACGGACCACTGGGTGGTGGCAAACCGGGCGCGTCGGGCGGACGGTATCGGGGTGGCGGGGTCGGCGGGCGGCATTTCCCAAAGTTAGTAAAAAACAACCGAAGGTTACAGGAAAATGCAGGAAGGGGTGGGAGTTCACGTTCTCCCAAGACCTGCGCTTGCGGAAGCGCGCCGGGTGCTCTCCCTTTCGACCGACCATGGCGAAAGCAAAACCAACACCGGCAACTTCCGAGAAACTCGAACCCGTTTCGAAGCTTCTGCTGGCCTGGTATGATGCGAACCGCCGCAGGCTGCCGTGGCGTGACGAACCCTCGCTTTACCGCACGGTCGTTTCCGAGTTCATGCTCCAGCAGACCCAGATCGCGACCGTGCTGCCGTATTTCGCGCGGTGGAACGAGCGTTTCCCGGACTTTGAGGCGCTGGCCGTGGCGGGTGAGACCGATGTCTTAAAACTGTGGGAGGGATTGGGTTACTACTCACGGGCGCGGCGGTTGCACGGTCTGGCCAAGAGCTGGGTGGCGGCTGCTGAGAAACCGAAAACAGTGTCCGGGTGGATCGAGTTTTCCGGCATCGGCCCCTACACGGCGGCGGCGATTGCGAGCATTGTTTTCGGGGAAAAGGCCGCGGTGGTGGACGGCAACGTGGTGCGGGTGCTGTCGCGGCTGACCAACGACCGCCGGGAGTTTCCCGATGGCGCGCGCGCCCAGGGCATGTTTGCCGAACTGGCCGCGCAACTCATTGATCACAAAAGACCTGGCGATTACAACCAGGCGGTGATGGAACTGGGGGCGACGGTCTGCGTGAAGGCCTCGCCCCGCTGTTTGCTGTGCCCGTTGCGAGACCTCTGCGCCGGTTGCCGTGCCGGCGACCCCGGGACGCTGCCGCGTTTCAAAGCGAAGACCTATGTGGAGAAGGAGATCGAGCGGGCGATCCTGACGGACTCCGCCGGGCGCCTCCTGCTGCATCGTGCCGGAGCCGACGCCATACGCCTGGCCGGGATCGCCGAGTTGCCCGAGACCGGCCATTTACCGGAAGCCTGGCGGAGTCTGCCGAGGCGTTTCCTCAAGGCCTACAAACGTTCGATTGTGAATGAGAGGCGGGTCGAAAAACTGTGGCGGTTTGAGCCCTTGCCGGGCGAGCGCAAGGAGGAGTTGCCGGCCAACCTGTTTTGGGCCGGTCCGGCCGAGTTGGCACGTCTGACCTTGGCTGGTCCGCACCGCCGCTGGTTGGGTCAGGTGCCGTGGTTGGAAACGTGAGCGGGAGAGAGTCAGGGGGCGCCACGGAGACGGCGTGACCAGGAGAGGTTGAGGGCCGAAAACGGTTCGAGTCGCCCGCGGGTTTTCCGACCGAGTTTGAGTTTGGGCGCATGTTCGTGTCGCCACCGCTCGACGAATTCGGCGGTGCCCAGGACGCCGCCCTGCGCGATCCAGCGGAGGCGGTGGGAGAGAAGTTCGGCGAGGGGGAGTTTGCCCTGTTGGGTGCGGACCGTGCGGGCTTTTTCAGATGAAAGGTGGGTGCTGGGAGATGGACCATCCTTGGCGGCGGCTCCTTTGCCGAAGAGCGCTAGACGGTAGGCGGCGAGCAGTTCTCGTGAAGTCGCAAGTTTCTTGCCTCCATGGGTTTCTACCACGGAACGAAGTCCGACCAGAGCGGTTGGGGAGCCGGCCAGAGCCTCGGCGTAGCCGCAGAAGCGGTAATCCTTGGGATCGGCCACGAGGCCGGCGCGGACGGGATTCAGGTCAAGGTAGGCCGCGACGGTCTGGAGGGCGTGGGGAAGGTCTTGGACGATGACGGAGTGAAAGCGCCCGTCCCAGACGGGGCCGCGTCCGGGTTCTCGGTGCTTGAGCATGAGTGCGGCGCGTTGCTTGAGTGTTTTTGAAAACTCGGAGGCATCGTGCATCCGACCTTGGAGCATCCGGCGGATGCGCGGGGCCTGGGGGGAGTTTTTCGTCAGATGTTCTTCCATGACTTCGGGCCGGCGGGAGACGTAGGGGGACTTCTTCGAGTGGACCAGTCGGTAGCGCCGGATCAGCTCCCTGTCCTCCGCCAGCGTTCCTTTGGGCGGGATCTCCACGAGAATATGGAAGTGGTTGGACATGATGCAGTAAGCGAGCACGCGGACGCCGGAAAATTCGGCCGCTTTCCACATCATGCGGCGGAAGGATTCCTTGGTGGCATCGTCCCACCAGGGCTCCCGGTGATGGAGCTTGGAAGTGATGTGGACAAACTGGGATTGGGCCTGGCGGAGAAGCCGCGAACGGGGCGTGCGCATGATCCGAAACTGAATGAAAGACGGGAATAAATCAAGATTAACATGCCTGGCACTTTAATCATTCGTTGTTTGGCATTGCCGAAGGGGTGGGGCGGTGGGCAATCGGTTGAGTTTATGGCCAAACTCGCCCTTCTTTCCGTTTCCGACAAAGCCGGCCTGGCCGACTTTGCCCGCTCGCTGGTTCTCGACCACGGCTACAAGCTCCTTTCGACCGGTGGCACGGCCGCCTTGCTCCGCTCCGCCGGACTGTCCGTCACCGATGTGAGCGAGCACACCGGTTTTCCCGAGATGATGGAAGGCCGCGTCAAGACGCTCCACCCCAAGGTCCACGGCGGGCTGCTCTGCCGCCGCGACAAGGCCGACCATTTGGAGGCAGCCAAGGCCCACGGCATTGATCTCATTGATCTTGTGGTGGTGAACCTCTACCCCTTCGAGCAGACCGTGGCGAAACAGGGCGTGTCCCGCGAGGAGGCCATTGAAAACATTGATATCGGCGGCCCCTCCATGCTGCGTTCCGCCGCCAAGAACCATGAATCCGTCACCGTCGTGACCGACCCGGCTGATTACCCGCGTGTGCTGGCCGCGTTGAAAGACGAACACGCCCTCCACTCCCTCCGCCGCGAACTGGCCCGGAAAGTTTTCGCCCGCACGGCGGCTTACGACGCCGCCATCTCCGCGCACCTAGAGAAGGACGACGCCGGTCCCGATCTCGCCGCCCTGGCCGGTTTCCCCGCCAAACTTGCCGTCACTTCGCCCAAGGCCTCCGGCCTCCGCTACGGGGAAAATCCCCACCAGCAGGCCGCCCTCTACGGCCGCTTCTTCGAATGTTACAAACAACTCCAGGGCAAGGAGTTGAGCTTTAACAACATCCTCGACATCACCGCCGCCACCTACCTCATCGGCGAGTTTGAGCGCCCCACCGTCGCCATCCTCAAGCACACCAACCCCTGCGGCGCGGCCACGGCCGACACTTTGACGGAGGCCTGGGACCAGGCCTTCGCGACCGACCGCCAGGCCCCTTTTGGCGGCATCATCGTGGTCAACCGCACGCTCGACGGCGACATGGCCCGCAAGATCCTTGAAATCTTCTCCGAGGTCATCATCGCCCCCGCCTTCACCGACGAGGCCCTGGCCCTCTTCGCCAAGAAGAAAAACCTCCGCCTCATGATCGCCACGGATGGCCAGGGAGCCGAGGCTCTCCAGGACATTCGCAGCGTGGTGGGCGGTTTCCTGGTGCAGGACCGCGACCAGCGCCGCGTCCGCCGCGACGAGTGCAGGGTTGTGACCAAACGCGCCCCGACCGAGGCCGAATGGGCCTCGCTCCTCTTTGGCTGGCGCGTGGTCAAACACGTGAAGTCCAACGCCATCGTTTACGCCGGGGCCGAGCGCACCCTCGGCGTGGGCGCGGGTCAGATGAGCCGGGTGGACAGCTCACGCCTCGCCGTCTGGAAGGCCGGCGAGGCCAAGCTTTCGCTCCAGGGCTCCGTCATCGCTTCGGACGCCTTTTTCCCCTTCCCGGACGGCCTCATTGCCGCCGCCGAAGCCGGTGCCTCCGCCGCGATCCAGCCAGGCGGTTCGGTCAAGGACCCGGAGGTCATCGCCGCCGCCGACGAACGCGGCATCGCCATGGTGTTCACGGGGATCCGCCACTTCCGGCATTGATTGGGGAGGGGGAAATCTTCAACCTTTCAAGAAGTCCCATGGCCAAACACGTTTTCTACCTCAGTTTCAGCCTGTCATCGCTGTTTGTCCCTCTTGGCTTTGTGACCCCAGGTTTTTTGGTGCTTTCCGCCCTGCTTTCCTTTGTGGCGATACTGTCTTTTGCGGTCCATCTCTTCTCCCTATTGGAAGAGATCGCCCGAAACACAGGTCATTCCGCTGACGCCCAAATGGAGGCCGCCCGTTCCCTCTACAAGATCGAGAAGGCGGCCGAAGCCAAGGAGCGAGGGCCGACTGAGGGTTGACCCTTGGCCGTCTTACCGCCATAACGGCCTTTGTCGGATGCGGAAGACACCGGCAGAACCATGACGGAAGGAGGCTGGTAGCCTGCGAAACGGCTGGCCAGCGGCCTGCGCTACCGTTTGGCGGGTTCCCAAGCGCATTTCTTATACGGCTCAACGGGGAGCCGAGCCGAGTGGTTGAGCCCCGGCCTCAGAAGGGTTTCAATTCCGGATCAATGCCGGTTGGCTTCGGGGTGACCGAAACGGGAGGCGAATCAACCGGAGGCGCGGCTGCCTTGGCCTCCTGAGGGGCGGGTTTCCCACGGTATTTTGGACCCAGGATTGATTTGATCTTCTCCGAAACCGTGGGCCCCGGGGCGATCACTTCCTGACCGAGGACGGGCGTGCCCTCGAGAACCCTCACACCGATGGTGCGGCTGGTGTGAAACGGGCTCGTTTCCAAGATGGCCGAGGCCTCAAACTGGTTGTCTCGGGAGACGAGGTAGAGGCGGTCCGCCTTCCAGGCACTGTGAAGGCGGACGACGGCCTGGTGGTTGACCGGATCTACCCAGGAGATGACACCGAGGACGAGGCTTTCGGGCAGGCCGTAGTAGGGGGTGGTGGATTCTTGATTTATGATTCCTGATTCTTGATTTGCAGGGACCGGCGGAGTCGGGGCGGCGGGTTGCGAGATGCTGCCAATCAGGGTGACCACGCGGGTGTCCCCGGGGTTGGCTTCCTGAAGTTTGCGGAGCAGAATCAGCGCCTTTTCGGTGTCACCCCTGGCTTGGGCCTCGAGGGCGGCCTGGAGGAGTTCGTTGGACGAGGGGGATGAGGCGGATTCCTGATTCTTGATTTTCGATTCCGGATGTGCCGAAGGCGAAGCAGTCGGAGTGATCGGTTTAGCCGAAGGGGGGGAGGACGGCGGTTGGGAAACCGCCGCTCC